>NZ_JACJQX010000003.1:0-231382 GCF_014696895.1 Chroococcidiopsis sp. [FACHB-1243]
GTTCATTGGATGGAGAAGATCGTGAAATGTTGACCGATTCTCTTTTCACAGAGAAGTATCAAAAATTATATGAAGATTTGTCTCAGGATTCAACATTTCTGCAATAGCTCTAGATAGAAATATTACTGAACTTTTCTAGAATGACAAAATTTGACTATTGAAGGAACATGTTGAAAAAGCGTAATTGTATATGAAAATTGCTATCTGGCATAACTTACCAAGTGGTGGTGGAAAGAGAGCCTTATATTATCACGTAAAAGGCTTATTGGAGCGCGGTCACACTTTAGAATCTTGGTGTCCTCCAACGGCAGACCAATCCTATCTTCCTTTAAATGAATTAATCAAAGAAAATATAGTACCACTTGCTCAGTCACCTATGAAAAGAAGGAGTAAGTTTATAAAACAGCCATTTTCACCTTATTTTCATGCGTTGAATAGCATCCAAGCGATGGATGCACATTGTCAACAATGTGCTGCTGAAATTAACTGTGGTGGCTTCGATGTACTTTTCGCCAATGCCTGTACTTTTTTTCGCACGACTGCAATTGGTCGATATGTCAAAGTACCAACAGCTATTTATCTTCAAGAACCTAATCGGGAGCTATACGAAGCGATGCCAAGCTTGCCTTGGGCAGCTATACCACCTCCGGCAAAGGCTTGGTGGTCGAGTAGTTATGTCTCAGCATTTCTCAAAAATCTGATTCAGGTACAAGGGTATAGACTTCAAGTTCGAGAAGAATTACAGAATGCGCGAGCGTTCGATGTAGTTTTAGTTAATTCCCTTTTTAGCCGAGAAAGTGTTTTAAGAGCTTATGGATTAGATGCTAAAGTTTGTTATTTAGGAATTGATACCGAACTCTTTAAGCCATCACAAGTTCCTCGAAAGAATATTGTCGTTGGTCTTGGAAGTATTTATTCTGGCAAAGGACTTGAGCGTGCAGTTCGCGCTATCGGCACAATACAGAAAGAAAAAAGACCAGATTTAATCTGGATCGGAAATTTTTCTGTCAATAGTTATCAGCAGAAAATTGCACAGCTTGCTAGAACTTTAGAAGTTAACTTCATACCCAAGGTGCGGATCGTTGATGATGAGATCGTCAAACTTTTGAGCCAAGCTTCAGTTATGATTTATACTCCTTTTTTAGAACCATTTGGTTTTGCGCCTCTTGAAGCAAATGCTTGTGAAACTCCGGTTGTGGCGATCGCTGAAGGAGGAGTTAGAGAAAGTATCAAAGATGGAATTAATGGTTTTTTAATTAATGGTGACGATCCAATTCTGATTGGTAAAGCTATCTCTTCTCTTTTAGATAATCCTGATATAGTAGAAAAAATGGGCGAACGAGCTAGAAAATACGTACTAGAAAATTGGAGTTGGAAGCAAGCAAATGACTGTTTAGAGAATCATTTACTGAGCTTAATAGTTAAACGTTAGAAACTGCTCGGGACGCGCTCGGTTCTGCGGTTGTCTCGATCGCACAAAGAATTACAAACTATCTGCCTGTCTGACACTGTTGCCAAGGTATTGTCAACTTAACCGCAATGTAAAATAATCGTACTGGTTCCACTCGGTTTGCGACTGCTTGTCCATGTACTCCCGTGAGTGATTAAGCGCCGAAATCATCAGCTACTGTGTCTGGCTCTACTAGACGTTTTTCGGCTGCGTCAATTGAGCGATTACCATCACTCAGGAATCGTCGTGCTTAATTTTGAATTTTTCCTGTTAAGTTGACAATGCCACTGAGAGTGATGCGTTACGCTGAAGTTTTTTTGTATACTACTGCTCCCTGCTCCCTTATCCCTATTCGGTCAAAAGTTAAAAAAACTGATGTTATGTGATGATGTGCAAGCACTCTTGAGTAAAAGATCCGCAACGGCGAAAAGAAAATGAGTAATACCAATTCTGTTTATTATTGCACTAGATTCGATCCCCCCTAGCCCCCCTTGATAAGGGGAGCCACTTGCGTGCGGAGGTGTCCTCCGTTGAGCAAAGTGGCGTGGGTTGGGGGATCTTCTGTGGCGTAGTTTTAAAGAAATGGTATAAGCCATCCCGAGCGGCTAGAAGTCTTCAACTTTGGTGTTCGGCAACTTTTGCTTTCAGCCAGTTAGCTACGAGTTCTGGTTGTTTTTTCTGGGCAAAAGTTCGTCCTGCATGGTAGCAGACTTTTTCCCGCAGTCGGTAAACTTGCCGCACGTCCAAATTTAATTGGTTGGCGATCGCCTGCTGCGATTTACCTTGGAGATAAAGCTGCAACCACTGTACTGCTTTCATCCCCAGTTTTACCTGCAAATAATCGGACAATTCTTGTTTGACAGCATCGTGCATCGCTTTTTGTTCTGCCTCGGTTTCAGCTTCTTGATATGCAACTAAGGCATGGCTATCCAGCCAGCTGAAAGAATTGTCGCTTTCCTCCGTGAAAAATTCGTCTGACACGAGTTGTAATTGCTCGCTGTTAGGTGAGTAAGTGATTCCGCCCCGTACCGTACGCTGTAAATAGTCAATCGTCCGATAGACTAACAGCGGTCGACCGCGGATCGGACGCATGGAATATTCTTCTATACTGGCGAATAGTAAAACACTACGGAGTTGGGAATTGTGAGTACACTGGGCAATCCAGGCTACTTGTTGTTGAATGTAGCGATCGCGCAGCAATAATTCCTGCAAGACTTCTTGAATGACATCTACCACAGTGCGGTGGCGATCGCGGCTGAGGGCGACTAAAGCGCGAATTTTGTGCCGCAGTACCAATAAACTACTCAAACGACTGATGAGGTGACGATAAGCTCGTTCTGGTGGTATGCCTAAATAACGCTTTTGCAGAATTCGATAGCGAAATGACAATCCTTGTTGAGTCATGTGTAGTTGAGCTGAAGTCAGGTTGTCAAATCGTTCTAAGTCATCGCCAAGCAACCACCGAACAATACTTTCCCTGTTGGCTACACTGGCTTGCGGGTAGTCTTCAGCTAATTGCGATCGCCATGTCTGTGTTAGTTGTACCATTGTAATTTTGGACATCCTCCGACTACCTCCTATGCTTGCTCCTTGTCATACTGTCGCAATGGTTCTAATCTACGAGCAGCAAGGGTGCGATCGCATCGAATAAATGTCATTTCCTGACCATTACATTTGTCATAGCAGTGGTAGTTGGTAGTTGGTAGTTGTTGGTTAGAAAGTGGTGCGTGATGCGTGGTGCGTGGTGCGTGGTACGTGTTTTTTCTCCCTCAGCAACCTTGCGCTCCCGATCGCTCCGCGACTCTCACTTCGCCCCCTTGTCTCCCTTGTCTCCCTTGTCCTCTCATTTTGCCCTAGCGGTAGCAGTTCCTAGCCCCTACTCTTTCAGCCAGGAGAGAAATGCATTGGCAATAATCGCGGCTTGGGTGCGATCGCGTAAATCCAAGCGCGTCAAAATTCGAGAAATATGATTTCTGACTGTCCCTTCAGAAAGAAAAAGCGTCTGAGCGATTTCTCGATTGCTAGCACCTGCGGCGATTTGGCGTAACACCTGTCGTTCGCGTTGCGTTAGTTCTGTAAATCCTGGTGGCGGTTCTTCTGGGGGTGGAGTTGGTGCTGAGGAGGGTGTCGTGGGAGCAATTTTTTCGATAATGCCAGGACCAAATTGAGTATATCCTTTATGAACGCTGCGGATGGCTTCTGCTAGCTCCTCCGCAGGAGTATCTTTCAATAAATATCCCTTCGCACCAAAGCGTAGAGCTTCCGATACATAATTGGCATCGTCAAATGTAGTTAGAACTAAAACTTTAATATTGGTAAATTCCTGGCACATTTGTTGAGTCGCCGTCACGCCATCCATAACTGGCATCCGAATATCCATGAGGACAATATCTGGTGGATCGGATTTGGCGTATAGCGATCTGACTGCGTCAATTGCTTGCTGTCCGTTACTAGCTTCTCCCACTACTTGCAAGTCAGGTTTAATTTCCAGCAAGGTTTTCAAGCCGCGTCGGACAATCTCTTGATCTTCAACCAGTAGCACCCGGATCATTTTAATTGGTAATTGGTAATTGGTAATTGGTAATTGGTAATTTGTATTTTTGCTACTCACCACGCACCAGGCACTACTCTCGATCTCTACTCCCGACTCCGGTACGGGCGGGTTTATCCGCAGAACTCTTTGTTTTACTAAAAGTATGCTCTAAAAACCCGCCCCTACACGACTCCCTCATTTCTAGGAAATCTGGCTGTAATTCTACATCCTTTGCCAGGTGCGCTGGTAATTTCTAACTGTCCTCCAACCGCTAGCACTCGTTCGCGCATTCCCTGCAATCCAAAGCCATTCTGGTTTTCATCCACACAAAAGCCGCCACCATTATCTTGCAGCTTCAGTGATAGCTCGGTGGGCGTGGTTTGAATTTGTAACTGAACAGATGTAGCTTTTGCATATTTGCAAATATTTGTCAATCCTTCTTGCACAATTCGATACACGACAGTATTGACTGAGTTGGAAAAGGGTAGGGAGAGATCGAGCTGACACTCAGGGGCGATGCCTGTTGTATGATGAAACTCTTGAATTAAGCCAGCGATCGCCCGATCTAATAATTGACCTTGCAGCGGATCTGACCTAATATCTGTTACCGAGCGGCGAACGGCGTTTAATGCCTCAGTGCCTAGTTTTTTTGCTTCGCCCAGAAACTCAAAAGCGCGATCGGGTGCTGTTTGCCAAAGCGTTAGCGCGGTTTCCATTTGAATGTTGAGTCCGACTAAAATATGTCCCAGAGAGTCGTGAATGTCACGGGCGATGCGATGGCGTTCTTCTATTGCAGTCATTTCTTCGATCCGCTGGTTTAATGTCCGTTCCTGTTCCAAGGCGCGGCGGAGATCGGCTTCTGCTTGCTGCAAGCGATCGTTTTGGGTTTGTAATGCCACTTGCATCCGACGTAAAGATAGCTGCGTTTCAATGCGGGCGAAGACTTCCTCTTCTTGAAATGGTTTGGTGATGTAATCGACTCCACCAAATGTAAAGGCTTTGACTTTATCCAAAACTTCGTTTAACGCACTGATAAAAATGATGGGAATATTTTGAGTCAGATGATTTGCTTTGAGGCGCTGACAAACTTCATACCCGTTCATTTCCGGCATATTAATATCTAATAATATTAAGTCTGGTGGCTGTGCCTGCGCTCCCATTAAAGCTGCCGCTCCGCTCATGACTGCGCGTATTTCATAGCCGCGATCGCTCAACATAGCAGATAATAGCCGTAGGTTGTCCGGCTTGTCATCGACGATCAGAATATCTCCATTTTTCTCATGCTGCATAAAAATAATTGACTCGTCTGATAATTATATAGAGTAATCCGACTGGATTCGTGAGATCTTGTGTAATGGTTGTCATTCGTTATTGGTCACTAGTCATTTGTATTTACTAATGACAAATGACAAATGACAAATGACAAAAGTAGATAAATTGGCAACTTAACAAAAACTTCTTATTGATGACCAAGCAAGTTCTTCGCAGGATATATCTCGTTGCATTGGTAATTTTGGCAATATTGGTAGCCATTTGGTGGCAACGCATCCAAACGCCTCAACCAATGAGAGAAGCTGTGTTTGAACGCATAGAAACCGTACAAGTGGATGAACCGATTCAACCAATTCCACTCCAGATTTCCTTGGATCGAGGTAAGGTAGCATTGGGCGAGCAACTGTTTCACGATCGGCGACTCTCCTCAGATAATAAAATTTCTTGCCTCAGTTGTCACGCTCTCAATCGCGGAGGGGCAGATCGCAAGGCTTTTTCAATTGGCGTGAATGGTGCGATAGGTAACGTTAACACCCCGACTGTATATAATTCAGCATTTAATGCTTACTTGAATTGGAATGGTAAATTTGCCACGTTGGAAGACTTCACCACAGCCGTGATTCAAAATCCAACAGCAATGGGAATTGAATGGCAAGTTTTGCTGCCAAAGTTGCAACAGGTTCCAGAGTACGTACGGGCATTTAACCAAAATTATCCTGATGGTTTGACAGCAACAAATGTTGTCAGTGCGATCGCCACTTATTTGCGATCGCTATACACTCCCAATTCGCGCTTCGATCGCTACTTACGCGGCGATAAATCTGCGATTAATGCTACCGAAAAAGAAGGTTATCGACTATTCCAAGCTTACGGTTGCGTCAGTTGCCATCAAGGAATGAATGTGGGAGGCAATTTGTTTCAAAAGTTTGGCATTATGGGCGACTATTTTCGCGATCGCGGTAAGATTGCGAAAGTAGATTTAGGGCGCTATAACGTCACTCAAGATGAGGCGGATATGTTTGTCTTTCGCGTCCCCAGCCTCCGCAATGTTGCCTTAACAGCACCCTATTTTCACGATGGTTCCGCTCGGACATTAGAGCAGGCAATTAACATTATGGCAAAGTATCAACTGGGGCGATCGCTTTCTGCTAAAGATACCCAGTTAATCGTTCAGTTCCTCCGCACTCTCACGGGAGAGCATTCTGAATTAAAATCTGGCGATCGGTAATTGGTAATTGATATGCGTCCACTGCATTTGAAAAAGTTCGTTTCTATCCTGAGTGGCTATTTGTTGCCAACAGGTGCAGTTATCTTATTTCTGCTGCTGTGGATGAAGTCACAGGCGATCGATCCCAATCGACACAATCGCTACATTAGTAATTTACTACGAATTCAAGAACTCGATGCGCGGATAAATCAAAATGTCTTACAAGCACGGTTGGGATTGCTGCCGTACTACGATCCAATCGTACATGAATTGGCAAAACTGAAACGAACTCAAGCAGATTTACAACAAATTCCGGCGTTTATGGATGCAGGCGAACGACAGTCAATCGATCGCGCTATTAAACTACATATTCAACTCTATCAGGACAAGGAAAGCCAGATCGAACAGTTTAAGTCTCAAATAGCTATTTTGCGTAATTCTGAATCATATTTCCCTGTTTCTGTCAATAGTTTGCTCCAGAATCAGACGATCGATCCAACTTTAGCAGCTCTTCTGAATAAATTATTGCAGGACGTACTGTTATTCAACCTCACCACCAGCCAAGAATTAAAACCACAGATTGAAGGTACAATTTCTCAAATTCTTGCTGTATCTCGCCCTATAGCTCAACGTGCGGATGTAGAACGAGCGATCGCCCATGCGCGAATCATCTTAACGCGCCGTCCCCAAGGAGATCGCTTAGTAAATCACATATTGTCGCTACCGACTGGCGATCGCGGTGAAGACATTGCCCAAACTTACTACAACGCCTATCAACAAGCACTCGATACTGCAAGTCTGAATCGACTGGCACTTTATTTACTCTCTACATTACTAGTCATTGGAATTGCCACTTCAATTATTTGGAAACTCCGCACCTCTGCAATCGCCGTACAACAAAGCGAAGTAAAATTACGGGCAATTTTTGAGAACTCCCTGTTCGGCATTTTTCGCGTGCGGCTAGAAGATGGCTTAATTTTGGCTGCCAACCAGCGATGTGCAAATATGTTAGGGCATGAATCGCCAGCAGAAATCGTCGGACACAAGCGTACTACTGATTTTTACGTCGATCTTAGCCAACGACAGTCTATTTTAGAGATCGTGCAACAGCAGGGCGAAATTAATAACTTCGAGCAGCAAGTTCGCCGACAAGACGGAACGACATTCTGGGGGTTATTTTCGGCACGGTTAAACGTTGTAGAAGGATGTTTGGAAGGCGCGATCGCCGATATTAGCGATCGCAAAGCTGCTGAAGCCGCCCTAGCGCAGGCAAAAGAAGCCGCAGAAGTCGCAAATGATGCCAAAACTCAGTTTCTCTCCCACATGAGTCACGAATTACGCACTCCCTTAAGCGTAATTTTAGGCTTTACGCAACTCCTGACTCGCAGCAACCAACTCGATCCCAAACAACAGGAATATCTCGATACGATTAGTCGCAGTGGGGAACACCTCCTCGCCTTAATTAACGACGTGCTGGAAATGTCCAAAATTGAAGCAGACAGAATTACGCTCAACGAGCAAGATTTCAACCTGCATCATTTACTGGATGGACTGCAACAAATGTTTCAATTGAGAGCCACATCCAAAGGGTTAGAATTTATCGTCGAGCGATCGCCCGATCTACCTGAATGCATTCGCACCGACGAAAGTAAACTGCGTCAGGTTTTAGTCAATCTAATTGGCAACGCGATTAAATTTACTCAGGCTGGAAGTGTAACTCTGCGCGTTAGTTTGGGGAGTCGGGAGTCGGGAGTCGGAAGCAGGGAGCAGGGGGGACAAGGGGGACAAGGGGGACAAGGGAGACAAGGAAGCAATTCTAGTCACCAGCCACTAGCCACTAGCCACTCATTCTCACTACTCACTTTTTCAGTCACAGACACTGGAGTCGGAATCGCTCCAGCAGAAGTCGATCGCCTTTTCGATCCGTTCGTGCAAGCGGAAGCGGGTATTAGTTCTCAGGAGGGAACGGGGTTGGGATTGCCGATTAGTCGTAAATTCGTGCAATTGATGGGTGGAAATATTACGGTGGAAAGCCGTTTGGGTGAGGGAAGTTGCTTTGAGTTTTATATTCAAGCAGAGAATATCGCAGCCGATGTCATTCCATCACCAACAACCTCCAGACAAGTTATCGGGTTAGCTGCGGGACAGCCTGCATATCGGATTTTGATTGTGGAGGATAAGCCCAGCAATCGACAGTTGTTATTAGAACTACTCCAGCCTGTAGGGTTTGACGTGCGAGAAGCAGAGAATGGACGAGAGGCGATCGCAATTTGGCAAAGTTGGCAACCGCACCTAATCTGGATGGATCTGCGAATGCCTGTCATGGATGGATACGCAGCCACCAAACAAATCAAATCAGCCCCAGATGCTCCCATTATCATTGTCTTAACTGGTAGTGCTTTTGAGGAAGAACGCCAAATTGCCGTTGCTACTGGCTGCGATGACTTTATCCGCAAGCCCTTCCGTGCCGAAGTCCTATTTGAGAAAATGACTGAATATCTTGGCGTGCAGTATATTTACAAGGAGGAAGAAGGGAGAAAAGCGATCGATTCAACCCGCAATCTTCATGCTTCATCCTTACAAGTCATGCCTGTTGAATGGATCGAACAATTGCGCCAAGCGGCAATTTGCGTTAATGCTAAGTTATTACATCAATTAATCGCCCAAATTCCTCCATCACATGCATCTTTAGCCCAGTCGATCGCGCATTTAGTCGATAATTTCCAGTTTGAAGAAATTGTAAATTTGACGAGTGCTTTCTGACACTAGTTCCAGTTCAGGGCGATCGCGACTTGGTTAGCCAAAGCTAATAAATCGAATGGTTTAGCGATCGCCACAATTACACCTAAATCAAGCGATTGTGGTAACTGATAAGAGTGTATGGTATTAGTTAATAAAATCACGGGAATATTCTGAGTCACGGGATTTTGCTGTAGTTGTTGTAAAATTGTTGACCAGTCGCGAACGGGTGTTAGCTCTGCTGCAACTTCTACTGAGCGATCGCTATACTTGGTAGTGCAGGCATCCAAGTCTAATAAAATCGCATCGACTTGTCTTGTCTGGGCTAAGACAATAATTTCGCAACGTGAATCAGCAACTAGAACTTCCCAGCCAGCAGCGATTTCTAAACAAAGCTGAGCTAGTTCTCGAATCGCATTCTCATTCTCAATCAGTAAAACACGGCGAGATGCACGATTAACCACAATTATCAGTTATCAGTTATCAGTTACCGTAGGGGCGGGTTTAGCAAAAGATTTACACCTGGCGGCAATTGATCTCGGTTCAAAACCCGCCCGTACATCGTAGAGTTGGGTTTAGCAAAAGATCGATCGCTAAAGTAATAAATCTCGGTTTAAAATCCGCCCGTACATGAATCATTTATCATTTGTTCGTCACTATTGAACCAGGACTTACGCAATCGATCCCCCAAACCCCCGCCAAATCGGGGGCTTAAAGTCCTCCCTTAAAAAGGGGGGAACCAGGGAGGATCGAGATCTCAGATTTCAACTGCGTAACTCCTGTGACTAATAGCTAGTAACAAAGAACATTGACAAAAGGCGAGATGACTACATTTCATCTTGTAGCGTAGACGAAAAATATGAATAATTCATGAAGGATGTAAACAGTCAATAATATATAAGCAAAAAGATATAGTTATAAGACTCTACAAACTACGTAATTCGACTCATAGAAAACAATATGAATAATTATTTATTTAAGTACCAAAATGTTTCATGACTTAGCAGCAATCAAAACTTGCTCGATTTGATTAGTCAAGGTAAAAGGATCGTAAGGCTTAGTAATTACTGCCGCTACCTGAATTTGTGTAAACTGTCTCTGTTCCGCAGGTTGAGCTTTAGCAGTGAGTAAAATCACAGGAATACTTTGCGTCAAAGGATGGGCTTGCAACTCTTGGAATGTGGTTAATCCATCCATATCCGGCATCATCACATCTAATAGAATCGCGTCAGGCTGTTCGGATGCAGCTGTCACCAATCCCTCTGCACCAGAGCTAGCTGTCAGCACTTCCCATTCCCCTGAGATCTCCAGGCAAATTTGAGTTGCTTCGCGAATATCCTGCTCGTCATCAATGATTAAAATGCGTTTCATGGTCATTGGTCATTGGTCATTGGTCATTGGTTGATAGTTGTTAGTCGTTAGACTCAACTCTTGCCACCAGCCACTAGTCATTAGTCACTCTCTACTGATAACTAGTCACTGTTTTGCGCTAAGGGTAGGGTGAAGGAGAAAGTACTGCCTGCGCCTAAAACACTTTCGACCCAGATTTGTCCTCCGTGTTGCTGTACAATGCTACGGCAAATTGCTAATCCTAAACCAGTCCCGCCTTGATGACCGGAGTTAGAAGCATCGACTTGCTGAAAGCGTTCAAAAATCGATTCGAGTTTATCAGCAGGAATACCGCGTCCGGTGTCTTTGACTTGGAATGTGATGAAAGAAGTCGGGAATTGGGAGTCGGGAGTCGGGAAAGGGTGTAGGGTGTGGGGTGTAGTGTGGGGTGTAGTGTTTGTGTTATTCTCTCCCTCAGCTCCCTCAGCTCCCTCAGCTCTCTTCTCTCCCTTGTCCCCCTTGTCCCCCTTGTCCCCCTTGTCCCCCTCAGCTCCCTCAGCTCCCTGCCCCCTGCTCCCTAATTCCGCACTCAGCCAAACTGTAGATCCTGGGGAGGAAAATTTAATCGCATTACTAAGTAGGTTAGTCAACGTCTGTACGATCCGGTCTGGATCTACGCATAACTTTGCTGATACTGGTGTGACGCACAGATTAATTTCTGCTTTCTCAGCCATTGCTTGCATAACTTCTGCCGATTGGACGATCAACTCAGATGCATCGCAAAGCTGTTTGTGCATGATGACTTTGCCAGAATTGATCCGTTCGATGTCAAGGATGTCGCTAATGAGCCGGACTAAACGGTTGGTATTGTCAAACGCAATTTCTAACATCCGCTGCCGTTTGGCTGGTTGAGTCTCCAGAAAACCCCGCGCTAGCAAACCCAAAGCAGTACGAATTGAAGTGAGAGGAGTTCGGAGTTCGTGGCTGACGACTGAGACAAACTCATCCTTCATTCGCTCGACTATTTGGCGCTCGGTAATGTCTTTAAATATGACAACTGCACCGACAATCTTTCCCTGTTCTCGAATTGGAGTGCTAACGTATTCAACTGGAAATTTTGACCCGTCGCGACGATAAAAGATATCGTTGGTTATGTATTGTACTGCTCCAGTTTGGAGGGTGGCGTAAATCGGGCTGTCTTCCCAAGTGTAAGGAGTGCCGTCCGGTTTGGAGTGGTTGAGGATGGCATGGATAAATTTAGCGTTGGAGCGATCGCGCGTTTCTGGTAAAAAGTAACTGGAATGAATTTCTAAATCGCGATCGCAATTAGATCCAATTAGCTCTCTAACTCGGTATCCCAACATCCTTGCTGCAGCGGGATTGACAAAAGTAATTTTGCCTTGAGCGTTTAAACCGTAAATTCCTTCGCCTGCCGAGTTGAGAATTAATTCATTTTGGCGGCTGAGGCGTTCTAAGGAAGCTTGCGCCTGTTCGCGCACGCTAATTTCTCTGAGTAAATCGACATTAGCACGTTGTAGTTCTGCGGTTCGCTCCTCGACTCTTTGCTCTAATTGGGCATTTAAAGCACAAATTTTAATCTCTGCTTGCTTGCGTTCTTGAATGTCGCGAGATAAATCGGCGTTGAGGGCATGAACTTGTAAATAAAGTTCATATTGCTGAATTGCTAGAGCAAAATGGCTACTTAAAGCTTGCACTAGTTCTATTTCCGCACTCGTCCAGGCTTGCGCTTGCCCTTGTTTTAATTCTCGCCAAGTTTCAAAAGATTGAATCGGGCGTAAGTGGCGCGGATCGTCGCGGTCGGGTCGTCGCGCCCATAGGGTTTCAATCTCAATTTCCCGTCGAAATACGCTCAAATAACCTAAAATTTGCTGTCGGTACTGCAAGCGCACGATTAACAAACCGCGAATTCGTACCGGAAACCATGCTAAAGCCAATTCTGGAGGAATTTCTAAACCGTGCCAATCGGCGATCGCCCAAGTACAGCGATCGTCATCAATAGTTGTTTGTGCGTCTAGCCACGATCGCCAACTCGAATATTCTTCCAGATACAACTGGCATCCCGCTTCAGACTGCCAAATTGGTTGTTCGCCACAAGTCAACAACTGCGCTGCGGTTCCTGGTCTTTGAGGACTAATATAAACTCTGCCACCCGTTCCCCCTAGCGCCGAGATAGTTAGCTCTAACGCTTGCTGTAACTGCATCTCGGTCATGGAATGCAATAATTTAGCCACGCGGTTAATCGTGGCTTCTTGTTGGGCTTGGAGGCGAGTTTGTTTGAGCAAGGTACTTTGGGCGATCGCAATTGATAATTGATCTGCTACCAACTGCACCACCTGCAACTCTCGGTCTGTAACTTGTCGGGGTAAACTGTGATGGGATACTAACAACCCCCACAGGCGATCGCGATGTAAGATCGGCACGACTAGAGAAGACTGCACCCCCATCGAAGTCAGATACTCCACATGACAGGGATCGACAGGGCGAAATCGGATGTCAATTTCTGGAAGCGATACTCCAGTAACCGGACAATCCAACGAACTTGAGCCAATTTCCTGTGCTGCCACATCGACAATCGAACGCTGACGCGCCTTCAAAAATAACTCTCGCGCCAGGGGCGGAATATCTTCGGCAGGAAAGTGTTGTCCCAGTAAAGATGGTAAACGTTCTTCCTGCACTGATTCTGCTACGACTTCGCCACTACCATCTAAATCGAACCGATAAACCATCACGCGATCGGTTCCCAAAAAGGCACGCACTTCAGCAACAGTTCCTGAGAGAATCGCAGGCAACTCCAAAGATTGACGGATGCGATTCATCATCCGATGTAGCAACACTTCCAGCGAAGCGATCTGTTCTTCGCTTGAAGCGGAACTTGACAGGGAACGATTTGTTTGCATTTGACTACAGTTATCAGTTACTTACGACTTACGACTTACTACTGAATGCTCTGCATTAATCGCATTTGCCCCAAGCGATTAAAAATCTGAGTCACGAGTTCCGTACCTAAAATCGACTTGCTCAAACAATCGTTTGCACCTGCGGTAAAGACTTGTTGTATGGTGCGATCGTCAGTGTGAGCTGTAAGAAAGAGGACGGGTAGTTTATGCCAACGTGGTTCGTTACGCACGATTTGACACAGATCGATGCCGTTAAACTGAGGCATTTCTACATCAAGTACGAGCATATCGGGGGCAAATTCTTCTAAAATTGCCCAAAAACGCGATGGTTCTTCCAACGTGTTGAGCTGAATGCCCCAAGGTTCTAATAACGCTTGCATTAGCGTCAGAATCTCTGGATCGTCATCCACAACTAGAATTTTGGTGGGATGAGAGCGAGTTTGTTGCAATCTCGTAACTGCTGCTAGCACCTCCTCTGGGTTGAAAGGTTGTCGTAAAAAAGCGTGAACGCCCAAACGAGACAGCTCGATTCGATCGCTTAATCGATCGCCTCTGGTACAGAGTAAGACTGGAATTGGTGGAGTACGGTTTGTCAGTTCGGCAAGAATGGCTAAATCTGCGGCGGTGGTATTGGCAAGGGAAAGATTGAGTATGACTACATCGGCTGGCGATAGGCGATTGAACTTTTCTAAATGGGCGATCGCTGCTTTTGCTGCTGATATATTCGGCGCAATTTTTACTCCCATCCCTGCGGTTGCAGCCAACTTGACGATTTGCTCTGCTAGTCCGGCATCGCCATCAATTGCTAGCATGACAATCGATTGCTGGCGCGGTAAGGGACGATCGAGCTGGCTCAGGCTAGGTCGTTGAATTTCTCGTTTTAATGCCATCACCATTTCATATACATGTAGCGCCTCACTACGGTCTAAAATTACGTCAGCTTGCCAGATATCCTCAATGTGTTTTGCCAACCGCGAACCTTTGGCAAACCCGAAAATACCCAACGCTCCTGCTAACTTGTGTGCTGCTTGTCGCGCTTTTTGACGCAATTCTTCTGTGAGCTTGTTGTCGAGTAAGGATATGGTTGCTTGCTCTAACACGGCAACGCGATCGCTACTTTGATGTTTGAGTTTTTCCCAAACTTCTGCCAAGGCTGCTTTTGTCTGCTGCTGGATCGAGTCCTGACTTTGGGGTAAAGACGCGCCGCGCAGTTTGGTTTTTTTAGTTGTCGGTGCGGGATGTTTCAGGCGATAACCCAGACCGTATACTGTTTCTATTAAATCGGCAGGTGCGCCGACTTGTTTCAATTTCTGTCGCAAACCCTTAATATGAGCCGTCACCGTGTCTTCTTTAGGGGCTTCTGGAACTGCCCAAACTCGATCTAAAATCTCACCACGGCTTAAGACGAGCTGAGGATGGCGCAGGAAAAGCTCTAGCAGACGATATTCGTTCGGTGTCAAATGCAAGACGCGATCGCCATATGTCACCTCGCACGTCCCGCATTGTAGTCGTAAGTCTCCCCACTCTAAAGCTTGTAAAATTGGTTTACTTTGTCGTCGCAACAGTACGCGAATTCGAGCCAGTAATTCTGGCATATCGAAAGGTTTGACGAGATAATCATCTGCGCCTGCATCTAATCCCATCACTTTGCGATCGCTAGAGTCTTGCGCCGTAATTAATAGCACGGGGGTTTGATATTTGCGATCGCGCAATCGTTGGCAAAGTTTAATACCATCAAGCTTAGGCAGGATCACATCTAGCAAAATTAAGTCATAGGTGAAAGTTTGAATGAGATCCCACCCAGTCTGACCATCAGTTGCAGTATCGACGACATAGTTTTGCTGCTGAAGCACATTTTTTAAAGCCTTAGCAACACATTCATCGTCTTCTATGAGTAAAATTCTCATTTTGTATCACCTATTAAATAAGTGAGTTGGTAATTGGTAATTGGTAATTGGTCAGTGAGAGATGCATGTTAGAACTTACGATTTATGACTTACGACTTCTCCCTCTTCCTTATCTTCACAAGTAAGTTCATAAAATCAAGCCGGATTCCTATAGCTAGCTAAGAATTACTAGCAGTCAATACTTCTTACGAAATATCCAAATTTCTAAGCCAGCAGTTACAAAGCGACAGTTATGTTATTTTTGTTACATTTCAATCTGCGATCGGGGATCGAATTGCTAGAAAGCTTCTAGCTAGAACGTTTACTCAAGCTATATCCTAGAATCTTAGCTATTAAAATGCTAAGTGTGAATGCCTCCGTGTCAATATATTTTTTGAGTAAGTTTTTTTACTAGTGGATATAAGTAGACGATGTTTCTTATTTGACAAATATTATTCACAAATCTCTAATTTTAGTCTGCTTATAGCAAGTAAAATTAATGTTTCTTAATCTATTTTTAACTTTTAGTGAGTCAATGCTCATTGAGGAACAAAAGACTTTTTGGGAGTTGCTGCTAACAAGCACATTGAGTTGCAAGTATCTGATAGTAAGGGCGATCGCGACTTCAAGGCAAGCGATCGCGCGAGCGTTTTCTTGGTAAAAATATTACTTTTTGTAAACGAATTTCATTTCTTCATTGGTTCTTCAGGTTTTTTCCCTATTCTCAAATACAATCAACGTCCAACAAGTTTTGTTGCTCCTACTTTGATTGCTTTGATTCGACTATCAAAAGTCAACTCATCGCATCAGGATTAAAACGCTGTTGCGGTGGGAAATTTCTCGCCCTTTATTAAACATCTATTCTCATGGTGTCAAAGACAGACAGTGCGATCGCGACTCCAACTCGTGGCGATCCTACTGAACAGATCCCAGTCACTAATGAATTAAAAAAACGCCAAAGCACTAGTATTTGGGATCGCTTTTGTAATTGGGTGACTAGTACTGAAAATCGGCTATATATCGGCTGGTTTGGAGTACTAATGATTCCCTGTATGCTGACAGCAGCCAGCGTGTTTATCGTTGCCATTATTGCCGCACCAGCAGTAGATATGGACGGTATGAGTTCGCCGATTACCGGCTCTCTACTAGACGGCAATAATATTATTACGGCTGCTGTCGTACCAACATCAGCGGCGATCGGACTGCATTTTTATCCACTTTGGGAAGCAGCCTCTTTAGATGAGTGGCTCTACAACGGTGGACCTTATCAACTGATCGTGCTGCATTTCTTGATCGGCATTATTTGCTATCAAGATCGCGAATGGGAATTGAGCTATCGCTTGGGAATGCGACCTTGGATTTCTTTAGCATTTACTGCACCCGTTGCGGCTTCAATTTCGGTCTTCTTAGTCTATCCAGTCGGACAAGGTAGCTTCTCAGCAGGAATGCCACTGGGAATTTCTGGAACTTTCAACTTCATGTTGCGGTTTCAAGCAGACCATAACATTCTCATGAGTCCTTTTCACGTCTTGGGAGTCATCGGAGTTTTGGGTGGTGCTTTCTTATGCGCTATGCACGGTTCCCTAGTGACTTCTACCTTGATCCGTACGGATGGCGATCGCATCGATGAATTGAGCGAATCGACCAATGCCGGATACAAGCTCGGTCAAAAGCGCCCGACCTACAGTTTTAGGGCAGCTCAACTGTACTTGTGGCGGTTAATTTGGCGGGGAACTAGCTTTCCTAATTCGCGCCGATTGCATTTTTTCCTAGCAGCTTTTCCAGTAGCAGGAATCTGGTCTGCGGCTTTAGGGGTTGACATTGCAGCATTCAACTTTGAAAAGTTGAACTTCGAGCCGACCCACATCGAGAGCCAAGGCAGAACGGTAAATACATGGGCAGACGCGATCTCGCTGGCAAATCTAGGCATAGATATGGCACGCGATCGCCAGTTGCACCAGTTCCCTACTGACTTGTAAAGAGTGGTGCGTGGTGCGTGGTATTTTTTCTCCCTCAGCTCCCTCAGCATCATAAGCTCCCTCAGCTCTCTTCTCCCCTGCTCCCTGCTCCCGTAATAACTGATAACTGATAACTGACATATGACTACAGTTTTACAGCGTCAATTAAACCGCGTCCCTGCGTGGGAAAGGTTCTGTAATTGGGTGACTAGCACGGAAAATCGGTTATATATCGGCTGGTTTGGCGTGCTGATGATTCCCCTTTTAGGAGTCTCCATTTGCGTCTTTACCATCGCTTTTATCGCAGCACCGCCTGTAGATATCGATGGTATCCGCGAACCAGTAGCAGGTTCTTTACTCTACGGCAATAACATCATTACTGGAGCCGTAGTGCCGATGTCTAATGCCATTGGCTTGCACTTTTACCCTATTTGGGAAGCAGCATCGATGGATGAGTGGCTTTACAATGGTGGACCCTATCAGATGATAGGTTTTCACTACATTCCAGCTCTGTGTTGTTATGCAGGGCGCGAATGGGAGTTGTCCTATCGTTTGGGGATGCGTCCTTGGATTGCAGTTGCTTATACCGCTCCCGTTGCTGCCACATCATCGGTGTTCTTGGTTTATCCCATCGGACAAGGTAGCTTCTCTGATGGTCTGCCAATGGGCATCAGCGGTACTTTCAATTTCATGTTTGTCTTCCAAGCCGAACACAATATTCTGATGCATCCCTTCCATATGTTGGGAGTCGCAGGAGTGTTGGGAGGTTCGTTGTTCTGCGCCATGCATGGTTCGTTGGTGACATCCAGCTTAATTCGCGAAACCAGCGAGAGCGAATCGCAGAACTACGGCTACAAGTTCGGACAAGAATCGGAGACTTACAATATCGTCGCCGCCCACGGTTATTTCGGTCGCCTGATTTTCCAGTATGCCAGCTTCAACAACAGTCGCTCGTTGCACTTCTTTTTAGCAGCTTGGCCCGTGGTCTGTATTTGGGCTACGGCATTGGGTATCAGTACGATGGCATTTAATCTGAACGGGTTTAACTTCAATAACTCAGTCCTCGACTCGCAAGGTCGCGTGTTACCTACCTGGGCTGATGTATTGAATCGGGCAAATCTAGGGTTTGAAGTCATGCACGAACGCAATGCTCATAACTTCCCTCTCGATCTTGCTTGTGGCAATGTCGTTCCAGTAGCGTTCAAAGCGCCAACAATTGGTGAAGTTACACCACAGGCGATCGCAAGTTAAGCACTCATTTAGCTATCCTCTGGCTATTTATTGGCAAGTCTTTTGACTTTCCGATTGGCTTGCCAATTTTACTCAAACCAACTTGACAAAATGACTTAGCAATTTTTAGGAGAAAACAATGAGCATTGTTACCGAATTAATTCTGAATGCCGACAGTGAATCTCGCTATCCTGCACCAAAAGAAATTCAGGTCTATCAAAATTTTGTTAAAACAGGCGAACAGAGAATTCGGATCGCCAAAATATTAGCAGAAAACGAGCAAAGAATCGTTCAAAATGGTAGCGCGAGATTTTGGGAACGAGTGCCCAATACTCCTAGCAATAGCGGTAACGAGCGCAAAACAGCTTCTTGCCAGCGCGATCAAGGTTGGTATATTCGTCTGATCGCCTATTCTATATTAGCAGGTAGCGAAAAGCCTCTAGAAGAAATCGGCACGATTGGCATCAAAGAGATGTACAACAACCTCGAAATTCCGCTCAGAAACATAGTTGAATGTATGCGCTGTTTGAAAGAAGAAGCACTATCGCTTATGAGCGAAGAAGATGCTTTAGAAGTATCCGCATATTTTGACTACGTGATGCGATCGCTCTCTTAGAGGGAGTAGGGAGTAGTGTTTTGACTTTTAACTTCCCCATTATCCATTATCAATTACCCAAATTCAGGAGATAAACAATGCAAGACGCAATTACTGCTTTAATTAATTCCTCTGACGTTCAAGGCAGATATCTAGATCCGAATTCTTTGGATAAGTTGCAAAACTACTTTCAAAGTGGTGATATGCGAGCAAAAACTGCGATCGCAGTCAGTGCAAACGCTAAAAACATTGTCACCAAAACAGTAGCAAAATCTTTGCTTTATACAGATATCACCGCTCCTGGTGGCAATATGTATACTTGTCGTCGCTATGCTGCTTGCGTGCGCGATTTAGATTACTTTTTGCGCTATGCCACCTACGCAATGTTAGCTGGTGATACCTCAATTTTAGACGAGCGTATTCTCAACGGTTTAAGAGAAACTTACAACTCTTTAGGCGTGCCAATTGGAGCCACAATTCGCTCCGTACAAGCCATGAAAGAAGTTGTCACTAGTTTAGTTGGTGCTGATGCAGGCAGAGAAATGGGTGTTTATTTCGACCACATTGCTGCTGGTTTGAGTTAATTAGTGAGTAGTGACTAGTGGCTAGTGAATAGACAAGATTCTAGCCACTAGTCACCAGCCACCAGCCACCGATCAATTACCCATTACCAATTACCAATGAGTATCATCACCAAAGCAATTGCTAGCGCCGATCGCGAAGCTCGTTATTTAAGTCCTGGGGAGTTGCGGACAATTCGCGACTTCTATAATGGCGGAAAAAATCGTTTGCGAATCGCTACAACTCTAATTGAAAACAGACAAGAAATTGTTGAAAGAGGTAGTTTGAAGTTTTGGGAATGCTGTCCCGACACGCCAAGCAATAGCGGTAATAGAACTTATCGGGCATCTTGTTTGCGCGATCAAGATTGGTATATCCGCCTAATTGCTTATACAGTTATTGTCGGAGATTTTGAAACTCTAAAAGACATCGGAATTGTAGGTGTAAAAGAAATGTACGAATCCCTGGAAATTCCTTTAAGAAATTGGGTGGAATGCATTCGTTGTCTAAAAGAAGTGACTTTAGACCTTTTAAGTCGGGAAGATGCTGCTGAAGTCACACCGTATTTTGATTGTTTGATTCAGGGAATGACTCCATAATTCGGAATTCGGAATTCGGAATTCGGAATTGAAAAGATAACCACCAATTACCAATTACCAATTACCAACTACCGTTTTAACAATGAGTGTAAAAGCAAGTGGTGGAAGTCCGGTAACTCAACCGCAACGATATCATACTGTCCCAGTTGCAGTGATTTCTCATGCGGTACAACAAGACCGTTGTTTAAAAAATACCGAACTACAAGAACTCGCTGATTTTTTCAGTTCTGGCGTGAAATTGTTAGAAATTGCCAACACGCTGACTCAACACGCTGATGAAATTGTCTTAGCTGGGGCTAACCGAATTTTTGTTGGCGGTTCGCCGATGGCTTATTTAGAAAAGCCCAAAGAAAAGATTGGATTGCCTGGTTCTGGTTACTACGTCGGTGAAGATTTTCTCACAGCTGCTAGAAGAAAAGCTGGGGCTATGATGGTCAAAGAGGCTTTAAAAATCCAAGAAGTTGCCTACTACAGCAATCCTTTGAGTGGTTGGTTGCAGCGTCTTCGCGACCTATTTAATAATCAAGATCCTTTGCCTGGTGGTTTTCGCTTCATCAACGTGTCTCGCTATGGTGCAGTCAGGATGAAGCGATCGCTGCGGGACTTGGCGTGGTTTTTACGCTATATCACCTATGCAATTGTGGCGGGTGATGGCAGTATTTTAAGTGCCAACGTCAGGGGCTTGCGTGGTGTGATTCCTGAAGATGTCACGGAAGCTACTATTGTGGCACTGCGGGCAATGCGGCGACAGTCGCTCGACTATTTTTTAGAAGATGGCGAGGCAACCCAATTAGTTAAGGGTTACTTTGACTTACTGATTGCCGAATATCTGACCGATAAACCTTCAAATCAAGTCAGAATCGGTGTTTCCAACGACCAACAAGGGTTGCAACTGCCGCAAAGTTATTCTATGTCAGCAGAAGTGCGACCGAAGTTTGTCTTCAAGCAGGGAGCAACGTTAACGCAGAAACAAGAGGCGATCGCAGCTATCTATCGTCACGTATTCGAGCGCGATGTCACCGATACGTATGGGTTTACCCAAAAAGCCGAGTTAGAATCTCAGCTCATTGGTGGAAATATCTCGGTGAAGGAGTTCGTGCGCCGTTTGGGTAAATCTCGTCTCTACCGCAGATTATTCTATGAACCTTTTACCATTAGTCGGGCGATCGAACTGGCGGCGCGACACTTCTTGGGACGGGGATTGAGCAGTCGCGAGGAATTTCAGACATACTTTGATGTCATGACTAAAGGTGGTTTGCCTGCCTTGGTCGATGCGTTTGTCGATTCTGCGGAGTACAGCGATTATTTTGGTGAAGAGACAGTCCCGTATTTGCGGGGATTGGGTCAAGAAGCGCAAGAATGTCGCAACTGGGGACCGCAGCTAGATTTATTTAAATACAGCGCTCCAGTGCGGAAAGTCCCTCAGTTTATTACTCTATTCGGTAGTTACCAAAAACCCCTACCCGAACAGCATCCATACGGTTGCGGTAATGACCCACTAGAAATTCAATTTGGGGCAATTTTTCCCCAAGAAACCCGCAATCCCCACCCTCAACCTGCATTTTTTAACAAGGATACGCGCCGCATTCTGATCGGTTCTGGTGCGGGTAGTCCTGACAAGCTCAACGGTCACGCTTTGGGTAAAGTGCCTGGTTCGTTAGGTACTAGGGTACTGAAGCTAGAACCCGTGCATCATGCCAACGGGAAATCAAACGGTGTGAGTCAGCCAGGGCATCAGAGTCCTAGCGTCAATCTTTTACATCACTCATCCCCAGCATTTATTGAAGGAGCCTATCGGCAGGTATTTGGACGCTCTTTATATGAAGGTCAGCGGCAACCGCTATCCAGTGCCGAATCAAAGCTGCTAGGGGGTGAAATTAGCGTGCGGGAGTTCGTGCGGCAGTTAGCCAAGTCGAAAGTCTTCCGTAGCTTATATTGGGATTCGCTTTACGTGACGAAGGCAATCGAATACATCCATCGACGGTTAATGGGTCGCCCCACCTACGGACGACAAGAAATGAATCGCTACTATGACATCTGCGCCACGAGAGGCTTCTACGCGCTGATCGATGCCATTATCGACAGTCCCGAATACTTAGAGTGTTTTGGAGAAAATACAGTGCCTTACGAACGCTACGTCACTGCAAGGGGTTACTTGATGCGATCGCCGCATCACGAAAATCAGCTACGGCGCGATCGAGAAGCAGAAACCGTTCCCGATAAATACAACCCTAGAAAAGCGAATTGGGCAGCACTATCGCAGTTTGTCGAACAACCGATTCTGAATCAAATTACCAGCGATGGGCGATCGAACAGAGCAACCGAGATGAGACATGCGGAAATAGTAGGCGATCGCAGTAATTCACCAGAAGAGAGCTTAGAGGAGAGCTATGAGTATAGTCAAGCAAATGATTCTGAACGCTGATGAAGAGGTACGCTACCTGACTCCTGGTGAAATTCACGCCCTGCAAAATTTCTATAGATCGGGAACAGAGCGTATTCGTCTGGCGAAAGTTCTAGCACAGAATGAAAAAAAGATTGTCGAACGAGCGACGCAAAAATTTTGGAAGATCTGCCCCAGAACCCCTAGTAATAGCGGTAACGCCCGTAAAACTGAGGCAGCTATGCGCGATATCGGGTGGTACATCCGTCTGGTGAGTTATTGCCTGCTAGCCGGAAATGAAAAACCGTTAGAGGAAATTGGCTTAATTGGGATGAGAGAACTCTACAACAGCGTCGGCATCCCCTTAGAAAATGTGCGCCAATATATGCTTTGCGTCAAAGCAGAAGTTAACGCCATGCTAACACCAGAAGATGCAGCCGAAGTTATTCCTTACTTCGACCTCATTTTACAGGTCATTTCCTCTCCAGGCGCACCCTATTTTCAAAATAACGGTCGAACAGATTGGCAACGGTAAGGGAGTAGGGAGCAGGGAGCAGGGGAGCAGAGGAGAGCTGAGGAAACTGAGGGAGCAACTACCGATTACCAATTACCAATTACCAATTACCCATTACCAATTACCCATTACCAATGACCAATGACCCATTCAAAAGGAATTTAACATATGACTATAGCAATTCGATCTACCCAAATTGGGTGGGGATGGTTCGGTGTACTCGATGACTGGCTGAAGCGCGATCGCTTTGTCTTTATCGGCTGGTCTGGTTTGTTGCTCTTTCCCTGCTCTTATATGGCAATTGGCGGATGGTTCACTGGCACTACCTTTGTGACCTCCTGGTATACCCACGGTGTTGTCAGTTCTTACATGGAAGGTTGCAATTTTCTCACCACTGCTGTCTCTACTCCAGCCGATAGTATGGGTCATTCTCTACTATTTTTATGGGGACCAGAAGCTAATTGGGATTTTACCCGTTGGTGTCAAATCGGTGGCTTGTGGAGTTTTGTCACTCTACACGGCGTTTTCGGTTTAATTGGTTTTTGTCTGCGGCAGATGGAAATTGCCAGAGTTGTAGGTATCCGTCCCTACAATGCCTTAGCATTCACTGCTCCAATTTCTGTGTTTGTGAGCGTCTTTTTAATTTATCCTTTAGGACAATCTAGCTGGTTTTTTGCGCCTTCCTACGGAGTCGCCGGAATTTTCCGTTTCTTACTATTCTTCCAAGCTTTTCACAACTTTACGCTTAACCCATTTCACATGATGGGGGTAACTGGTGTTTTAGGTGGAGCTTTGTTGTGTGCAATTCACGGGGCTACGGTACAAAATACTCTATTTAGAGATACCAAAGGCTTTAATTCTTTTCGGGGGTTTTCTACTACCCAAGCAGAAGAAACCTATTCTTTTGTGACAGCTAATCGCTACTGGTCGCAGATTTTTGGAATTGCCTTCTCTAACAAACGCTGGCTGCACTTTTTCATGTTATTCGTGCCAGTTACAGGTTTGTGGATGAGTGCGATTGGCATGGTGGGCTTAGCGTTTAACGTGCGGGCATACGACTTTGTTTCTCAAGAATTGCGTGCCGCAGAAGACCCAGAATTTGAAACTTTCTACACCAAGAATATTCTCCTCAACGAAGGAGCCAGAGCTTGGTTAGCACCCCAAGACCAACCTCACGAAAAATTCCAATTCCCCGAAGAAGTCTTACCGCGTGGAAATGCCCTGTAGGAGTGGTGCGTAAACTAACCAATTAACGCGATGTGGTAGTTTCTCTTGTTCCTCCCTTTCCAAGGGGGGCTAGGGGGGATCTTTCGAGGAGGTAACTTAATTTTTCGATCTCCCAACCCCCTTAAAAAGGGGGCAATAGATAAGTCGCGTAAATACCAATTACCCATTACCAAGTTAACAATGGAAACACCTTTCGATCGCTCAATTACAACAACAACTAATGTCGATACGCCCAGAGAGGGACGGGATGAAGCGTCTACTGGATATGCTTGGTGGGCTGGAAATGCACGGTTTATCAACTTGTCCGGTCGCTTTTTAGGCGCTCACGTTGCTCATGCTGGATTAGTGGCTTTCTGGGCGGGCGCAATGCTGATGTTTGAAGTTGCCCACTACGTACCGGAAAAACCAATGTACGAGCAGGGTTTAATTTTAATGCCCCACATTGCTACGTTGGGTTTTGGTGTGGGGCAAGGTGGTCAAGTCGTTGATATTTTTCCATTTTTTGCGATCGCCGCCATACATCTCATCGGCTCGGCAGTTCTCGGTTTTGGTGGTGTCTATCACTCGATTAAAGGACCGGAAAGGTTAGCAGGTTTCTACGATTTTGACTGGACTGATAAAGATAAGGTCACGAGCATCTTGGGATATCATTTGATTGCTCTGGGCTTGGGAGCGCTCTTGTTAGTCGCCAGGGCTATGTATTTGGGTGGCTTGTACGATACGTGGGCACCAGGCGGCGGCGATGTGCGTGTCGTGACCAATCCCACCCTCGACCCCAGAATCATTTTTGGCTATCTCTTCAAAGGTTTTACTGGTGGTGCGGGTAACATTGCTAGCGTCAGCAACTTAGAAGATATAGTTGGCGGTCACATTTGGATGGGAGCAATCTTGATTGCTGGAGGCATTTGGCACGTTTTAACTAAGCCCTTCAAGTGGGCGGAGCGCGTTTTCATCTGGTCGGGTGAAGCGTACCTGTCTCAAAGTCTGGGAAATGTGGCTGGACAAGCTTTAATTGCTGCCTGTTTTATTTGGTTTAATAACACCGCCTATCCCAGCGAGTTTTATGGACCCACTGCGCCAGAAGCATCGCAGGCGCAAGCATTGAACTTCTTGGTACGCGACCAGCAGTTAGGAGCAAACGTGGTTTCAGCCCAAGGTCCGACGGGGTTGGGTAAATATCTGATGCGATCGCCGACTGGAGAAATTATCTTTGGTGGTGAGACAATGCGTTTCTGGGATTTCAAAGGTCCCTGGTTAGAGCCACTACGCGGTCCCAACGGACTCGACCTGGAGAAAATCAGATATGACATTCAACCTTGGCAAATTCGGCGTGCTTCTGAGTACATGACTCATGCACCTCTGGGTTCTCTCAACTCTGTAGGTGGTGTGGCTACGGAGATTAACTCCTTTAACTATGTATCTCCTCGCGCTTGGCTGGCTTCAGCTCACTTTGTCTTTGCTTTTCTATTTCTAGTCGGTCACTTGTGGCACGCCGGACGCGCTAGAGCTGCGGCTGCTGGTTTTGAAAGAGGCATCGATCGCGAAGACGAACCAGTTTTATCTATGCCCCCGCTCGACTAGACAAGTTTGGAGCGCAGCGGGAAGAAGATTGTTCTGGCTTCTTCCCCTTTTCTTGGTCATTGGTCATTGGTCATTGGTCATTTGTATTTTCAATTTACATAGCAATCGATGACTAATGACAAAACCCGCAATGATTTTATCACTTGAATAGGGTTCACAGCTTAGATTCCAGCATGTAAAACATTGTCAAAATTTAAAAAACTACTTTTCATTCATTGTTTTTAGTCAAATACCATGCAAAAAACAGTTCAGAAGAAAATTCTCGATCCCATAATTGATTGGATTTTACTATTTGTTCTCGTCTTGTTTTTGATTGGAATAAAATACTTTTTTCCCAATTTTATATCGAGAACCTACCTACAACTTTTTGTTTGATGGGACAGTAAGTAGTGAGTAGTAAAGAGTAGCGATTGACCAGCGATCGTAGACCAATTACCAATTACCAATTACCAATTACCAATTACCAAAAGGAGCATAATTAATGGGATTACCTTGGTATCGAGTGCATACATCGGTCATAAATGACCCAGGACGACTCATTGCCGTACACCTAATGCATAACGCTCTGTGTGCGGGTTTTGCTGGTTCCATGCTGTTATTTGAACTAGCATTGTATGACTCTAGCGATCCAGTTTTAAACCCCATGTGGCGACAGGGATGTTTTTTAATGCCTTTTGTGGCTCGCCTGGGGGTGACTAATTCCTGGCAAGGTTGGAGTATTACGGGTGAATCGGTCGCCGATCCTGGTTTTTGGACGTTTGAAACTGTGGCGATCGCCCATATTATTTTCTCAGGATTAGAATTTCTTGCCGCTTGTTGGCATTGGGTTTATTGGGATCTGGCGACATTTTTCGACTCCAAAACAAACGAGCCAGTGTTAGATCTTCCCAGAATTTTTGGCATTCATTTATTGTTGGCAGGGTTACTCTGTTTTGGTTTTGGTGCTTTCCACTTAACGGGAATTTTTGGTCCTGGGATGTGGGTCAGCGATCCGTATGGATTAACTGGTCACGTCCAAGGCGTTGCGCCTGTCTGGGGAGCAGAAGGCTTTAATCCTTACAATCCTGGTGGTGTGGTGGCGCACCACATTGCGGCGGGAATTGTCGGTATTATTGGCGGATTGTTCCATATTGTGACGCGACCGCCAGAGGTACTGTATAAAGCCTTGAGAATGGGAAATATTGAAGGCGCACTTGCTAGCGGGTTGGCAGTATTCTTCTTCGCTGGTTTTGTTGCTTGCGGTTCGATGTGGTATGGCACTGCTACCACTCCGATTGAATTGTGGGGTCCTACTCGGTTTCAATGGGATCAAAATTACTTCAGAAAAGAGATCGATCGCCGCGTTCAATCTGATTTAGCTGAAGGTAAAAGCCTCTCGGAAGCTTGGTCGGCAATTCCTGAAAAGCTGGCATTTTACGATTATGTTGGCAACAGTCCGGCAAAAGGCGGTTTGTTCCGAGTTGGTCGGATGGTGGATGGAGATGGAGTCGCCAAAACTTGGCTCGGTCATGCCATTTTTAAAGATGACGAAGGAAGAGAATTAACTGTGCGGAGAATGCCAAATTTCTTTGAAACCTTCCCAGTCGTTTTGACAGATAAAGATGATGTCGTCCGCGCTGATATTCCTTTCCGCAGAGCAGAAGCCAAGTATAGCTTCGAGCAAAAAGGCGTTACGGTTAGCTTTGTGGGTGGCACATTAGACGGTCAAGCATATACAGAACCAAACACGGTGAAGAAATTTGCCCGTCAAGCTCAACTCGGTGAAGTCTTTGATTTCGATCGCGAAACCTATAACTCTGACGGCGTATTTCGCACTAGCAATCGCGGATTCTTTGCCTTTTTCCATTGTTGCTTTGCTTTAGTGTGGTTCTTCGGGCATATTTGGCACGGTTCCCGCGCTATCTTCCGCGATGTCTTTGCTGGTATCGATCCTGGTTTGGACGAACAGGTGGAGTTTGGTGTCTTCCAGAAGGTAGGAGACCTTACTACACGTAAGAAAATACCTGTCGCAGCTATGGCTGGAGCCAGAGAACCTGCTGCATAACTGGGGAGTCGGGAGTCGGGAGTCGGGAGTCGATAAATTCCCCCTTGTCTCCCTTGTCCCCCTTGTCCCCCTTGTCCCCCTTGTCTTCCTTGTCTTCCTTGTCTCCCTTATCTCCCTCACCCCTCATTTATGCAACAACCAAAATATCAACCTAAAAAAACTGCCCCCGTGCAGTACTTTTTCAGAAATTTCAATTCGGAAGCTGGTAAAGTTGCCCCTGGTTGGGGTACAACACCGTTAATGGTGGCTTTAATGCTGTTGTTTTTCTTGTTTTTATTAATCATTTTGGAGCTTGCCAATGCCTCACTCATGGTTCGAGGTATTCATGTAGGTTGGTAGAAACTCGGATAGATCGCCTTGCTGCGATCGCGTTAGAATCTTGACTTTGAGGTGGTTTCATGCATCACATCTATTATTTTGCCTACGGTGAAGGGCAATTCGCTTCAACTGCAACTGGAGTTTTATTTGGTTTATTAGCAGCCTTTTTATTGTGCTTTCTCTTAATTGTGTACGCATCGAGTACGTATCCCGCAGATCGCCGTTAGCCTCGGTGCGATCGCCTGGTTCAGACAAAAAACCTGATTTGACAAGAATCCAGGTTCAAAATCCTTAATGTTTCAAAAGTCCGCTGGTGCGGACTTTGTTTGTTTCTTCGTATCAGACTATACCCGACAAAGTACAATTAAGGTAGACTTTGAGATAGTGGAGTATGCCAATGTCTGATGCGATTAAAGCTTACAACTCCATGTCTGAGTTTTATGCATCAATGGGTGGAACCCTAAAACAAGACGTTGATTTTACGATTCATCAGCTTGAGGTGGTTCATAATAACGTGCCGATCGAGTCTCCCCTCTTTCGCGCTAACTATTACTCGATCTTGCTCATTCGTAAAGGGCGGGGTCGCTACATTCTTGACGGTCAATCCTACGAAATAAAGGACAGGACGATTTACTTTACTAATCCCGGTCACGTCAAGGGATTTAAGATTTACGAACTATCGCATGGCTACGTGATTACGTTTTCAGAAACATTTCTGAAGCAATACGTCCATGAAAATATTTTTGATGATTTTCCATTTTTAATTGCTGAGATTGTGCCACCGCACTATCCCGGTCGCGAAGTTTTTCAAATTTTTGACGACTTGGGAACGCAACTTTTACAAGAATACCAATCGGATTCTGCCTACAAATTCAAAATTATTGGCAGTTTGACAGTTGTACTGCTATTCAAAATTAAAGAGCAGTTTTGGAATACCTATAATCCTTTGGCTGAATCGCAAACGGGTTCAGAGATTGTCATGACATTCAAGCGCAACCTGGAAGCTCATTTTCGCGATCTTGCAATGGGAAAACTCGATCGCCCATATCGAGTGCAGGACTTTGCCCAAGCGCAGCATCTTCACCCTGCTTATCTCAGTACAGTGATTAAGAGCAAAACAGGTAAATCTGTCAACGCCTGGATGATTGAAAAAACGCTATCCGAAGCCCAAGCAATGCTGTCGAGATCGACTGAATCCGTGCAGGAGATTGCCTTTCGACTTGGCTTTAACGACGCAGCATACTTTTCTCGCTTCTTTAAAAAACATACTGCGACCACTCCTTCTAGCTTTCGCCAGAGTCTAAAAGCTTGAAGATCCAGCATTCCACGCCAAAAGACTAGCTAACTTTTTGTTTTGCCTGAAAACCGCGTTAGCTTGAGATAAATCCCATGCGATCGAGGGGGAAGAAGCGGAATACGGCGCGACCGATGATATTTTCTTGGGGTAAAAAGCCCCAAACGTGGGAATCGTTACTATCGTTGCGGTTGTCTCCCATGACGAAGTAAGTTCCTGCTGGAACTTGGACTGAGTTAAGTTGATAGGCAGGCGGTTCGGCAATATAATCTTCCGAGAGCGATCGCCCGTTGAGATAAACTCGACTATTCTTCACGCTGACGGTATCCCCAGGTTGACCGATAACTCGTTTGATAAAAACTTGGTTTTTGTGATAACCCATGCTTTGCAACTGTGCAGGTGGTTCAAATACTACAATGTCGCCTGTTTCAGCCGGGTGAAACCAATACGAGACTTTTTCGACTACCAAGCGATCGCCTGTATGTAAAGTAGGGATCATCGAATCTGAGGGAATATAGCGCGGTTCCGCCACAAAAATGCGAATTATCAGCGCCATAACTAGAGCGATCGCGACTAGGCGAATATTCTCCTCCTGCGATCGCCATAGTCGCAGCCATCCAGATACTTCTGATGTTTTTGTTTCTTGAGTTGTCGTTGCTGGATCTGGCGGATTAGTTTTCTGAGATGTCATAAACTGTGGTGCATGGTGCGTGGTGCGTGAAATACTGCTAACTTCTGGCTCCTAGCTATTATGCGGAACTACGTTTGTCTATAAATTACAATAATACCTTTATTTAGTTGGCTAGTTATTACTTATGTCACTTTGTCTGCGAGCAAGGCTCAAGTATTTTTTTATACAAAAAACGTATGTTCGTTGCAGTTGAAAGATAGACTTTGATAGCAAAAAGTAATTTTTATGACAGAAATTTTTGTATCGACTACATCGGTAGCCAAAAATACCAAATCTACATTATGGTACAGGTGGCAATAAACTCAGAAATGCCAAGCTGAGCTATGAATTTCTAGATTTCTGGCACGACAGCTAAAGCAAAGGAGACAGTAAAATATGCTCAAACAGTTTTTGACAGGTGGTTCTGTTCTCGCCCTATTGCTCGTAGGCGGTTTCTCAGCTCAAGCAAAGCCACAAACCTCAGTCTTATTACAAGCTCAAACCCAGGAAGTACCTACTACTCCCGATAGTCAAACAACTCCACCCGCAGGGACGCTTGAGCCTGGCACAAGCCCAGAAGGAACGACTACACCGGATACAACTGTACCCGATGCAACTACACCGGATGCAACTACACCGGATACAACTACACCGGATACAACTAGCCCCGCGCCAGGTACGAGTCCAGAGGAAACGACTACGCCTGACGTAACTCCTGATGCAGGTACGCCCGAAACCACGAGTCCTGATGCTACGACTAGCCCCGATGCTAGCGATACGTCTACCCCTGAATCGCAAACCTCAACTTCCGGCTCTAACACTGATAGAGCTGGAATATTTTGCGAGTCCAATCAAATTCCAGAACCAACTGGAGGAGGTTCAAGAGAATTTCGTGAATGCCAGCAATAGCAGCGTGCGGTAAGGCTTGCGTCTAGGTATGCAATTGTAAAGGGCAGGAGACAGAAGAAATCTTTTTCAGATTCTGCCTCTTGCTCTCTTTAGCGCTGCAACCAACGCCAGCAAGGAACAAGGATGTAGTGGCTAATCCCCAGACAGCAACTAGAGATCGCGGCGATCGCGCCAAAAAAGGTAGCATACAACTGAAGCTCAAACCAACTTGGTTGCGGGCTAAGATGAAAAATTAGGGCTGGGAAAAGATTGAGCCGAATAAGAATAGTAAAGACGATTGCCGTACTAACAGCAGCAACGGTGGCATGAAAAAAGCGATGACGGCGCAAACCCAAACCGGAGATGAGAAAGGCGATCGCCACGCAAACAGTTGCAGGCAAGCTCCAAATTCCAAGGTAAGGCGTAATTAAAGTCCAACACAACCAGCCCAAAACATAACCACTAGCACCTAGCAAAGCAGAGATTAAATAGCGCCGTCGTTGGTCAAAAACTCCTAGCGCGGTCAATCCCAACGCTGTAAATAACCCCGCAGAGGCAAACACGATCGATTCTGCTTCTGTGGCAATTTGAGAGTCTGTCATCAGTTGGGGTAGGTATTCTACTAGAAAGCTATTGACTGCGATTCCCAGGGGAGAAAAATAACCAAAGATAAAGCCGATACTAGTTCCGACAACAGCCGCGATCGCGCTCCACACAATTGCTCGGATAGTATCTATTCCAGCGTGTCCTACTTGAGTAGTCAATTGCCATAGAGAACGAGTTATATTTGTTAGGCTTCTACCGATCTTGGTAACAAATGGTATAGACGCAAAGCGGCTTGTCGATAGTCTGCGCTGGGTTGCTTGTCGTAGAGTATGCGATCCCTGGGGGGCAGTATTGTGAGTTTGAAAGGTTGATGGCGGCGATTGCTTCCTAATTGTTTCAGCGAACAAATTCGTCGTTCGCGCAGCAATCTGATGCATTTGATTCACAAGTTGGGGCGATCGCTGTTTGCTAATTTGCGCTAAGCGGTGAGTTAAGTAGGTAGCTATGAGTTGCGATCGCTTCCAGCCATTCAAACTCAGTTGATGAATCGCTTGATAGACAGATGGTGGCGTTTCGATCGGCGGATTTTGTAATAACCTTTGTCCGATTTCCCTGGTACTCGTTGGACGCAAGCGAGCATCTTCCTGCACTAATTCATCAAGGAGATCGGCAAATGCTGGGCTAACTTGGACTAAATGTCGCCAACTCAGCTCTTTGGTTACGGGATCTTCCAACTCAGAAGGAGGCTGACCAGTGAGTAATTCAATTGTCGTTCTACCCAAAGCATAGAAATCGGCGGCTGGTTCCACATCCCGTCCCGAAGATTGTTCTGGAGGGCTGTAGCCAGGGGAATAGAGACGAGTTGAGCTTTCTGCGGCTGACACGGAATGCTGACGCGATCGCCTTTTTTTAGCTCCACCAAAATCGATCAATACTAGCCGATTTGTTTCTTGACGTAGCATTAAATTTGAGGGTTTCAGGTCGCGGTGGATGATCTGCCTGCTATGCAATACCTGTAGAATTTCTAAAGCTTGTCCGAACCAATCTCGAACCATTTCTTCTGGACAACCTCGGTCGTACTTGTCGAGGATAGCCTCTAAAGTCTGACCATCGATTTTTTCCATGACCAGACAAAATAGATCCCGTTGGGAATTGCTGGCGGGTAGGTGAAAATAGCCGTCTGGCTCGACTCTAGGAACCCCAGGATGGTTGAGGCTGGTTAAAATTGCCGCTTCCTGCTGAAACAATTGTCTTGCTTTAGCGCTATTTTCTAGCAAAATCTTCAACACTCGTTCGGTCTGAGTTTGCAGATCCCAAACGGTGTAAATCACAGAAAATCCACCCGTTCCTAATTTTTTGAGTGGAATATAACGCTCTCGCAACGCGATCGCCGCGCCGCAAGTCGTACAAAACTTGTTTCCCCCTGCTTGGACGTGTGGATGCTGGGGGTCACTAGGATTGATACAGAGAGTAACGCTAGGCTGATAAGGCACAATCAGCTGTGGATGCAGGCTTTATAGATTTTACATTAGTCAGTTATCAGTGAATAGGGAGCAGGGAGCAGGGAGCAGGGGAAAAAGAGCAGAGGAGCAACAACCATCAACCGTCTTCACGGAGTGTAGCGCCGCGTTTACCGTCAACCAACAACTTTTTTCCCAATTTAGATTTAACTAATGAAATCATCTTCCTTTTTGCAGACATTATAAGTGCGACATTAAAAATATTTTTAACGTTATCTCTGAATTCCGAATTCTGAATTCCGAATTCCGAATTTTCCCATCCCTATCTTTGGATAGAGTGCGATCGCAGTTATATAAGTTGAATTAGAGAATATAGGGGTTAACCTTTTCAATAACAAGAATTTGTACTTAGTGACGGGAGAAATAGCGAGTATGGATGCCATGAAAATGGACAAAACGAACATGGCAGAGCGTTATTGCGCTCTAGTTCTTGGAATTACTTTTTTGATTCTCGGTATTGCTGGGTTTATTCCAGCTTTAGTTAACTTACCTGGAACCAACGCCTCATACGTTCCACCAGATGTTGCAACAGGAGCTTATTCTGCCGGATTTGGCTATTTATTTGGGATATTTCCTACCAATTTCTTACACAATTTAGTCCATTGTGCTGTAGGAATTTTTGGGATTGCTTCCTATACCAGTGCAAGTAGTGCGCGTGTATTTAACCGCTTTTTTGCTGTTTCCTACATCTTAATTGCTCTTTTAGGAGTCATTCCTGCGAGCAACACAGTATTTGGGTTGATGCCAATTTTTGGCGGCAACGTTTTGCTGAACGGTTTAACAGCAGTTGCTGCTTTATATTACGGCATCATTTTACCTGCAAAAGTCAATGACGTTGGAGTAGCACGAAATATTTAGTAGAGACACAAAATTTTGTATTTCTACAATTGCGATTCAAAAAAGAGAACAGTTTTAGCTAACGCCCTTTATGGCAAAGGGCGTTTTTTCCATTCAGTGAAACTGACTTGTTTGGATTTAGCAAATCCTTGTAAAAATATTTTTTCAACCTGCTTGACTAAGCGAATATCAGAAGTAGAAATATCTAACTCGTCATTATGAAAAAAACTACGCGGATCGAAATTAGCACTGCCAGTACTGAGCCAACAATTATCTAATAACAATGCCTTAGCGTGCATCATACTGGGTTGATATTCATAAATTTCTATGCCCGCAGCGAGTAGGTCGCGATATTGTTCGCAGGAAGCAAAATAGACAAACCTTTTGTCCGAGCGAATTCCATTCGTGAATATTTTGACATCAACCCCGCGCTTTTTAGCATCAACTAGGGCAATGCGAATATTTTGATCGGCAAGAAAATAGGGGCTGGCAATCCAAACCTGCTGTCTGGCAGCATGAATGCTAACTTGAAATAAAGCTTTAACTGATGCAGAACGATAGGAAGGATCGTCGCCTGCGGTGACGAGAATTGTTGGGTTGCTCGACGTTCCCAGATGGGGAACTGTAGTCGATAAGTCAGCAGTACCATGTACGTAAGTCCAGTGTTGCATGAACATACCTTCTAACACAGCGACAACTTCGCCTTCTAGCCGCGTTTCAAAGTCGTACCAAGGATGAGTTCCTCGAATATTATCTCTGCCATCCCAGTAATCGGAGACACCTGCACCACCAATTAAGGCAAATTCGCCATCAATAATTAATAGCTTGCGGTGACTGCGGGCAAAATAATCAATGGGCGATCGCCAGTTAAAATCATTGAAGAACCTGACTTCGACTCCAGCAGCTTTCAGTCGTTTCCAGTAACGCTGCGGTAAAGTTTTGACCCCATACTTATCGACAATGACTTGTACTTTAACACCTGCCTGCGCTTTTTCGGCGATCGCGGCGGCGAAATCGTTTGCCCTGCGCCCAGGAGTCATGAAAAATGTCTCGAAGTGAATCGTATGTTTGGCGCTACGGATGGCTTCCAGTCGTGCAGCATTGATTTCTTCTGCTTCCAGCCAAAAATCTGTCGAACGTCCGCTGGTAACGACAGAGTTAGATAAGCTAGCTAGGGCGAGGGAAAAGCGTGCATCTTGAGGCGCAGGAACATTTTTGACTTTGTATTCAATGCGATCGCGAAATGTGCCTCGAAAATATAGAATTACGAAGACACCGATAATGGCGGTTAAACAGCCACCACCAATCCACCATAATAGCGGGAAAAGTTGGGTCATTGGTCAGTCATTGGTCATTGGTCATTTGTTGTGGATAAACGCAATCCTAATCGAGTATAAAAAAATGCTATCAGACTTAGCCTGGTAGCACTGAAGATTATTTAGCTGTATCTGATTTGAGCGATCGCTTATTCCGCATTCTTGGGCGGTTCTGTGATGTTGGAACTCAACTCTTCCATACCTTTGACTACGAAATTAGCCATTTGCTCTTGTCCCATAGATTTGAGGGAGTTGAAGACTTGCATTGCTTCCGCCGAGGGGCTGTAGTCGCTAGGAATGGCAACAATTCCACTACCTAGTTTTTGTGCAAAAAGATACCAAACTGCTAACTTAGATTCAGGGTTCAATTTGCCATATTCCCCTGTAGGAACTTCTGATTTACCTTGAAGCAATTCAGGCAGTGCCTTAGCAGGATTGGGATCTAGTGTAGTTTCGTTTTGGTCTGTTTTGTTGGCTGGCAACAAATCGCGTAGAGCATTTATCTGCTCCTCAGAAGACATTTTTTGTATGCTTCCGACGATGCTTTGAACATCACTAGAGCTTGTTGGTAAACTATCTGCTGGAATCGAACCAGAAATTTCTTTGTAGATTAAAGCCATGACTCCTAGCTGATCGTCGATATCTAGGCTCGTAAATTGTTTTGCTAGTGGCTTGAGATCGTTAACGTTTGTAGATGCCATGTTTACCTCTTTGCTGTTAATTTTGGTGTGTAATTTCGTTCCAGAATCTTCTGAGGCACGAAATTTCGCGCCCCTTATCTCTATACTTCTGCACCTTGCTTAGGTTCAGCGCCCATCGGCGATACATAGTCGCGGAATAGAGTAATTTGTTGCTCGAAATCTATTCCTTCGAGCTGGCTTAATATCTCTTTTGATTCACTGGAAAGCTCGTAGTTTGGAGGCATAGGGCTGATGACATTGCTATCCATTCCTTGAGCCAGACGATACCAAAACAGTAGTTTAGTCGTATCGCTCATCGAGCCATACATCCGCGTGTATTCGTCATCAGCCTTATTAATTAAGTCCCGTTGGAATTGTAGTTGTTCTTCGTGAGACTTTTCTTTAATTTGGTTAAATAAACCTTCGGCTACATCAGCAGATGCAGTGCTAGCTCCTGGTGCGGCTGGGGTGATAGAATCACCCATTTTCTTGTAAATGAAGTAGAACAAAGCTAATTGATCGTCTACATTTAATTTTTGAATTGAAGCAACAAATTGACTGAGATTCTGGTCGTTGCTTTGAGTAAATGTCATATTAACTCCTTCTAAACTTCTTCGGCTAAACTTATCTTTGCCGTTAGCAGATTATGACTAACCTTTTGCACAGTAACAAAGATTTTTAACTTGCTTAAACCTACTGAAGATAGAAGTAGAAAACCTGACTACAGGCAGAGGAAAAATCAAATCTATCGAGAGTTAGGCAGTCGATCTCTTCCCAACTCCCTTTTGAAGGCAGGATGATTTTATACAAGAGAGGACAAAACCCAATACTTCTCGGTTAGATTACATAGCCCTTAGAGATCCCGCAACCCCCCTTATTAAGGGGGGCTAGGGGGGACGAATTTTAACCGAGAAGTGTTGGGACAAAACCCCTTTTTTAAAGGGACTGGGAGATCGACAAGATCTTGTCATTCCTAATCGAGATCTATTTGGATTTGCCAGACTATACAGAAGCATCCAACTGCTGTTGAGATACCCAAGTTCCGTGAAAGCCATAAGGTACGCGCTGAGGAATTAATACCCGCGCCACAGGATCGCTACTCAAATCTTGGGCATTTAGCACTAATAATTCAGAAGTTCCTGCATCAGTATCGTAGACAAAGGTAACTAACCACCCATCATCTTCTACAGTTGCATCAGGACGAGGAACAAATACAACCTCACCACCATAGCGTCCCTTACCGTACTCGTAGGTTTGAGAGTAACCTGCTTGAAGGTCGTATTTGATCGAACCGTCAAACAAAGGTAGAGGTGTAGGAGCCATTTTTCCTACATAACCATAGCGGGTTTTGCGCCCTAACAAATTTTCGTTAACGCGGGGAAACTCTCCTGATACGTCATCTAGCATTTCCTCCCGCACGGTTCCGGTGCTAAGATTGAACCGCCAACTATGCAAACGGGGAATATCGCCATCAGGATCGCGCTGTTCTGGCTGCGTCACAAAGACATTAGTAGAACTCATGCGACAGGCAATTAGCACAACTTCGTCTCCCTCCTCGTAAGCATTGAGGGTATGGAAGACATAGCAGGAAGGAGATTCAAACCAACGAATATTGCTGTTATCGCCGTGACGGGGGAGAATACCAAAACGGCTGGGGCGATCGCGTTCAAACATTAACCCAAGTTCGCCACGCTGCATCCGTGCGGGGTTAAAAGTCATCGGCAGATCCATAAATATCGTGTAATTGGCAGTGATGGCAAAGTCGTGCATCATCACCCCCATCGGCAACTCTATCGGTATCGTGCGCAATAACTCGCCTTGTGGAGAAACAATACTGTATTTGACAAACGGCGGAGCAAACGAGTAACCAAAAAACATCATCTCGCCCGTCACTGGATCGACTTTAGGATGGGCAGTAAAAGCAGAAGCTAACTTACCGTTATAGGTATACTCGCCCTTCGTCTCTAACTGGGAAACCTCGATCGCGTGGGGCGCACCTCCTTCCCAAGTTGCTAGAAGTTGCCCTGCGTGCCATACCAAGGCAGTATTCGCAGCGTTTTTGTAGCCGTCGCTGTCAGGTTGAGCTGGTTCCAATAAGCCACTCCAAACTGCTTTACCCGCTTTTTGCTCGATTTCAAAGCCTCGCGTTCTGACGTAGCGGTTGCGATAGCTAGCTTTGCCATGACGAATTTGGACTCCGTGCAACATCCCATCTCCATCAAACCAGTGATACTGTCCGATGGGTGTCCACTGAGGATTGGGACCATTGCGCACGAACATCCCTGATAAATCGGTAGGGAGTTCGCCAATCACCTTAAGCGGATCGGAAGTCATCTCTTCACGCACGGGCGCAAAGTTACCCTCAAGAAAGGGATTAACTACTGTTGTTGTTTCCATTCTGCCTATTCTGTATACGCCATCGCACTTTTTTCAATATAGGCGCGATCGCGGCGATCGGCTACGCGAGCAATTACTTCAAGTCTAATAATCCTTGTTCTTTGAGCTTAGGATTAAACCGTAATTGCATTTGCAAACCGCGAGTTTGTAATTGGGATGAAATTTCTGCTTCAACTCGCCTTGCCGCAGTTTTTAAAATTTTTATTTGAGCCAATTCATCACCATCTGCTAAACTTTTTTGTTCTTCAGATGTCAGCAATAATTTAGCATCAATTGGCTGAGTCCATATAGTTTCATCAGCACCATTTCCAGGGGGAACCGATCCATTTTCCTCAATCCACTCCTGGCGAATATTTTCCAAGACTGACCGACTGGGACGGTCGATGGTTTGTATTTTCAGCCAATAACACTTTTGCGGTTGGCGGACGAGATGCTGTTGCAAACTGAGATAAACATCGCGAGAATACCCGATATATTGCAGCACTTTGTCCGAGTCAAAAATTGCATAGACTCCTACTTTACCTTGGTACTGTGCTGGTAATTGACCGTCTGTATCAATATATGGAATTGCTGCTAAATCTGTCAGAGGGGTCATTGATAATTGGTAGTTGGTAGTTGGTAATTGGTAATTGGTAATTGGTAATAGCTCCTCTGCCCCTCTGCCCCTCTACTCCCTGCTCGTGCGCTCCCTCAGCCTCCATCTAGAAGTACTATCTCATATTTTTACCTAGCGTTACTATGCTTTTTAAGACTGCACTAAAAAGAAGCCAGTGCTATAAGCGGGGTTTCCCCGCTTATAGCACTGGCGGTGCATACGCCACATCCCACGGCTGGCAGGGCTTTGCTTTCTATTTTGTAAGGGTAGATCTGAAGGGGACTGATGCAGGAGGAATTCAACCTATTTCCTAGCGGGCAGGGACGCTTAAGCTCTGTGTGGATGAAGTGATAGTCTATTTGCGTCGATCGTCTTTTAACCTCAAGTAACCCAAACTTACCTAAAAATAGTACGAGCGTCCTAGTAGACTGAACCTATAGAACGCTTTTGTGGGCTGAACTCCTTAAGGCGACACCCGGATTTGAACCGGGGGATAAAGGTTTTGCAGACCTCTCCAACACACGTATTTACAGTAAATACAAGCTATATTCACATGACTTACACCAAATTTACACCAAATTTTACGAACGTAGTGGTAATTCGCTGACCAGATATTACATACATGGGATAATAATCAGGTATTGTAATCTAACAAATTATAGTCGCAGCCTTGCCAAGGCTGCGACTGTAATGCTCGAAACTACGTAGTAATATAAGGCATCGATCGCTCTCAACAATTTCAGCTACCAACAGTTGCTTGCCCCTAGACTACAATCATGACAGAGTTGCTTATCCTTAAAGTACAATAACGACAGTGTGTTAAGCAGAGATTGTGTGACAAAAAGGTGAATCAGTCAATGCGATCGCCAAAGAGCCAAGTTGCTCAAGATCCTGACGATTGACGTAGTATTGTAGCGATAACTTACTAATGTCAATTCCTTTAGCTTGCCAGTTTTCCGCCTTTTCTAAAGTTGCTAAATTAAGTAGATTATTTCCAGCAATTGCATTGACAGTTTCTACACTTTCTCCTAATAAAAAAGTTTTTCTTTAAGATTTTCCCACTCTAATGCTCCAGATTTAGCTGATTCGTAAACAATTTGCTTATAAGGTAGTCTGTAAATAGTTTTATAGTAATAATTTTCTTGTCCAAATCCCCAATAAGCAATCCGAAAATTAAGATAATCTCCTTCAACTTCCGACTCTAAAATCAGTGTCGGTTCCGATTTAAGCATTCCAAACAAAGCTTTGATACTAGATTCACTATGAAAACGTTTACTCTCCCAAGCTCCAGCTAAAAGCTCTGTTGGTCTAACTGGACTGTGCAGAGAGTAATGTTTGTTTAAGAAGTCTCTGAGTCCTTCAGCTAACATCAATTCGAGATCGTAATTTTCCTCATTCGTTGGAGCAAATTTATCGAACTTAATTTGAGGCGGAGCTAGAAAAATTTTGAGTGGTTTGCGCCCCTTATGAGGATAAGTTTCAAGAATTTGAGAAGGATATAGTCTTAAGGGCTAGCTTTCAAGGATTTTATGAACTTCAGGTAATTTAAGTGCCGTTTCTCGTTCTTTCCGAGCTAATTCAAATTGCGTTTGTCTATAGTAAACTGCTAATTGCTGTTGTAAAATTTTGGTTTGTTCAAATTCCTCTAGTGAGTTACTAACGGGGATTAGATCGCTAAAGTTTCGGAGAGATGCTTGAATTTCTTTGAAGGGAATATCTTTGTCTGTAGAGAGGTTATCTCTAAAGTCTTTTCGTTTTTGTACTACAACAGCAATAATAGAGGCAAACTCTAGTACTAATTGAATTAGTATCCCTAATCTCGGCTCCATACAAATTTCTACTTGGTGAATAAAACTGACGTGGTAGAGGCGTTGTATACACTATTTCTACAAATAGCATCTCTACAATGCGATCGCTCACCTCCGACTAGCTCTTGTAGTAGTATTGAAGTAGGTACAAGATTTTTTTAACTACTCGATTCCTTGCGGGTTTAGCTTACAGCTTTTAGCACGTAGTACTTTTAGTTTAGCTTGCAGCTTGTAGTGGCATAATTATGCCGCGTAAGTTACTTCTAGTAGTAAATGCATACGTTTGTGTAACATAATACTCCATCCACAGCTAAAAATTGCGAACGAACAGATATGGCTGACAAAGACGAGTTTTTACATCCCCGTAGCCGCTATCGTGGTGATTTCACGCCAGAATATTTAGCATTCAACGCCAATTTGCAAGAGTTTGCTCAAGAGATTGGTTATATTGTCAGCTTGCAAACGAATGGGAAGATTTCTACAGAGGAAGCTTGTCGTCAAATCAAGGAAATTTGGCAAGAGTTAGAACTCTCAAGAGAGCAAATGGGAATTGGGTATGACGAGCGAACCAAAGACTAACTAAGCAAGTCAAAAGTTAAAAGGAGCCAGTGCGTTGGAGCGAGTGCGTTGCGGAGGACAGTTGCGTGCGGGGGTGGAGGAGTTCGAGCAAACTATCCGTAGGGGTTTCCCCCGTTGTAGCACCTCGCGTCGGCTCTGCCGACTTAAAGCAACTGGCGTTCAAAAGTCGAAATCTCCAGAGTTAGAAGTGATACCATTTCTTTAAAAATACGCCACAAAAGATCCCCCCAACCCCCCTCGATCAGGGGGGCTAGGGGGATCGAATTTAGTGCAATGATAAACAGAATTGGTATGACAAGCGTTTTAGTTGCACTAATAAGCCGATCGGCAAACTACTAGTGCTAAGCCAAGCTGATGACGATCGTACTGTTAGTCCCGTTGAACCGTCGATCGCAGTCTATCCTAAAGTGCGATCGCTCTAACAAATTGTTGTGTCCCCAAGGGTAGTTCGTTATTTTTGTTCTGCTTACAAGTAGCGCCTTCTCTTGCGGAAAGATTCGTCAGTAGAATATTCTACAATCGTCTGAGCAGGGCGATCGCAACGGCTCCAAATCGTAGCGCGATTATCCGTGATATCGCCACTAGCGACTCCATAGGGAATAGTTGGGCGTAACTTGTCTGAGGTAATAATTGCTGGAGCTTGAGCCTTAATTCGAGATTGCGATAGCAAGCTCGCAGCCATTGCGCTAGTAAAAGCTGAACCGAGAAGAAATGAACGACGACCAATCCGCCACGATCCAATTCTCATAGATATTTCCTTTGATTAAAATGACTCATAGCGGTTTTCAATTGGGTAAAACACACGATCTGTAGGGGCGCACAGCTGTGCGCCCCTACAAATGTCACGCACGCAATCGAGAATTGCTCTCAAGCGCTATTTCGCTAGTAGTTGGGCGCGACTTTGCCGTAAATCTGCATGGTTGCGCTCTGTAGGATAAGGAACGTCCCCTTTCACTCCAGCCCAGAGAATGCGGTTAAATTTCTCAGGATCTAGCTTGTCTTCTACCGCAAAGAAAAAGCCCTTAGTCTTTTCCGTCCACCAGCGATTATTTTGCCGCAAAGGAATTGCTGCTGTTTTAATTGCATTAGGATCGCTACAAGCTGGTACTAAATTCAGATCGACCGGAGGACGACACAAGTTACCAGGAACGATCGCGGTATAAGGCGTAAGATCGGGTTGTCTGGTGAAAGCATCGGACATCGGTTGGGCATTAGCATCAGTTATGGCTAAGTAGTCGATACCTAACAGATCTTCGATCGTCCGCAGAATGCTCACTGTATTGTAGTTCGTGCTGACCAACGCGCCGCGCTTAGTGTAAGGCGAAATCATGTAAGCCAAAGATCTGTGACCGTCAACGTGATCCGGTCCGTTCTGGGAGTCATCTTCAATCACAACGATCGCTGTATCCTTCCAGTAAGGAGACTTAGAAATTTTTTCTACCAGCAAGCCCACAGCATAATCGTTGTCAGCCATTTGCAACTCAGGAGTATTGAGTCCAGCTACAGCATTATTGAAGTTGCCAAAGTGATCGTGATGTATGCGTACCAATGATAGGTCAGGCAGATCGCGATTCTGCTTGATGTATTCGTCAACGTCCCGCGCCCACTCGTTGTACAACCAGATATCGGGATGCTTCTGGTCGTATCCTCGGAAGTAAACATCAGTTTTGTCTTGCAGCACTCTTTTGGTAACTGGGGCTTGCGGGATCTTGCTAGCAAAAGGCGTTGGCGAGATCGGGATGTAAAATGGATTATTTGGATCGGATTGGGTTGGGTCAACCTGAGCAGAACTGGTGTTGTAGTAGGCAAGGTCAATGAAGAAACCGTAATTGCGTACTGTTTTGCCAGCCCGTAATGCAGCATCCCATAGATAACCACCGACAGCATCAGAGTCTAGCTCGCCGTCTCCCTCTGGGGCGCTAATGTCTGCCAACCCAGGTAAAATTGAGGAACTACCGTCAGGATCTAGCAGTCCCGTGACTCGGACATTCAGTGGTGCAGGATCGGATGCAGTTTGCGGCAAAGCTAGATTGATATTGCGGTTAGTACCTTCGTAATCGTAGGTAGTACCGTTCGTATCGCCACCATTACCATAATTAACCGATTGTGCTTTTTCCGTGTAGTCTGTAGTCCGAGCGTAAGTAGACCAGCTCCAGCCCACACCGCTCGACTCACCCGTATCATAAAAGTTATCAAACGTAGCAAAGCCGAGAGAAAGTTGGTGATGATTGGGCGAGATGGCTTGAGGGAATACAGTCAGTGCCGGATCGCCATTACCAATTGACAAATCCCCTAGTACTTGGTCGTAGGTACGATTTTCTTTAACTACATAAATGACGTGCTTAATTTTATTTTGCAAGAAAGCCATCATTGGATCTTGACGGCGATTGGCGAAACCATTGTTGATGTCAACCTGTTGGGAAAGAGCAGCAAGGGTGCGACGATTGGGAACGGGTATTACTGCAATTCCAGCTTTTTCTAGCGCCCAGTTGTATTCGTTTCTAAACGTAGTGTTGCGTGCTATTCCCGCCTGGGTAGTACGGACGTTTAACGGGTTAGTGCTACTAGAGGGATTTGAAGGATTGGGACCCGCGTTATCTTTGGCATTGACGACATAGAGGGTTTTACCATCTTGACTGATGCTGACAGAGTTAGGATACCAAGCAGTCGGAATTCGCCCTATGACGCGGCTAGAGATGGCGTTTCCTTGTCCTTTGCGATCGCGCAATTCTACTACAGCCACAGCATTCTCAACCCCCAAAGTGACGTAGAGAGTTTGACCATCTGGACTCAATGCTAAAGAGTTAGGGTTAGCACCTTTATACCTCTCCTTGGGGCGAGACAGGGAAATAGTGTGGACGACGCGATCGCGATTTGTATCGATAACCGAAACCGTGTCACTATTCCCATTAGCAACGAACAACAAACTCTCGTCAGCCGAGAGGAGAATTTTGTTGGGCTGGCTGCCTACTGGAATTCTAGTAACTGCTTGACTGGTAATGTCAACTGCTAACACTTCATTATCGCGCTGACTGCTGACATACGCCTTAGCAGCTGCACCCTGCTTTGTATTCTTAATGGCAACATCATAAGGAAATTCTCCGGTTGCTTCCTGTTGTCCAGGTACAAAAAACCTAACTTCCTTGAGAACTTTCCGATTATCGGTATCGACAATTGAAATTGAGTCGTTCTGAAAGTTAGCCGCTACCAAAGTTTTACCATCGGCACTCGTAGCAATTCCCGCCACATTTGCCCCTGTCGCCACAGATTGTTCTACTGCTTCTGCCGCAGTTTCCGCGTCGCTACCCTCTAACAACCCACCATCATAGCCAGAGAAGGGTGCAGTTTGATTCGAGTTGTGTCCCAGTAGGATAAATGGGGCATTTGGGACGTACTGGTTATTCTCTTTAGCGTAGACATAAACTCGGTCATCAGCGCCAGCTGAGACATAAAAGCGATCGCTATCAGCACCCCAAGTTAGACCGATATAAGTGTTAGGAATATTAATTTGCTGCTTCTTGACCAAGCTACCGCCACTAACGTCATATACAAATACCCATTCAGCTTTGCGAGTAATTGCTTGGGTTTGTTCCCCCGTGTCTGGATCTGTCGTCGGACTACCTGGTTGTCCTGTCTGCGGGTCTAAAACTGGATAAGTGAAAAACTCTCCAGTTTTTTCATCTTGAAAGTTTTGGTTATAGCCGCTAGTCAGCACCAATAAGGTTTTACCATCTGGACTGAGAGCAGTCGTTACAGCTTGAGCTGCATCGTCATTATCATCCGAACGTCTTTCTGTATCGAGGTTGATAAAAGTAGAGCCTGGAGCGGCTGTAGGTGTTACCGCTTGACCCGTAGGTAGTAGTGCTCCACCCTCAATATCCCCCACAGGGAGAGTAGTGCGAGCGATACTTGCAGTCGTTGAAGGTAGACTGACTAGAAATATTGCTGCTGCTACTACAAGGCTGAGGAGAAAATAGTATCGTTTACGCTTGAAAGTTTCCATGTAATTGCCTTCACAAGCATTTTTGTGGCTGATACTTCTAATACTCCTACTAGCGTGTTAAGAGAAAACTAAGATAAGGTTACTTTACGAGCTAACCAATTGCCTCTTCTTGTTTGTGCAATCCCATCCGCCAGCGCAGAATTGAAGCCGCAGCAGCCATCAACATTCCCCAAACTAAAGGCAACCATAGCATTGCCAAGCTACCTGTATACCAGTGGAAATCTAGTCCTTCCCCTAGCCAGTAAATCCCAAACCCCATTAATAGCATGGCAGCAAAAAATTTCATCAGCTTGACCGGAATTTGATTCAGGGGATGGCGCAGTAGGAAAGCAAAACCGAGTAACCCCACTCCCGCAGTTCCCGCTCCCGCGATCGCATCTAACCATTTTCCTGCCGTTACGCCTAATGCAACGATCGCCATTGCCACTTCTAAAGTTTCCAGCAGCGCACTCTTAAAAGTCGTGACGATCGCCAACCAACTCCAGCCTGACGATACTCTCTCCTGTTGTAGTTGCTGCTTTAACTGTTCGTCTTCATCATCTTTTGGCTTGAGGATACCGCCATAATATCGCACCACCGATCGCGTCCATTTTTGTCCAAAAGCGATTAAAAATCCTCCCGCAACAATTTTGAGCAGATTGAGGGGAATTAGCGTCAAACTTTTGCCTAAAACAAGAGAAGCGATCGCTGTCAAACCAATTCCGCCAACCGTACCCAGCAATGCATTATGCCAACCTGCCACTCTACCAACGACGATCGCGACTCCCAAAATTTCAACGAACTCAATTAAAGCTCCAGCAAAACTTCCCAGAAATATTTCCCAATTCATGTAATTAAAATCCTCTATGAACTAAGTTTGGTAATTGGTGGTTGGTAATTGGTAATTGAGTGGTATGTGGTGCGCGATCTACAACTTACGACTCCCGACTCCCGACTTCTGGCTTCTATCCCTAAAAAACCCGATTTCTGTTTCCCAAAATTCGCCACGATGTTTAGCAGGAAGAAAATTTGCTTGGGTGACAAACTGAGCCACAAAGCAAGAGGCTGGTTGGTAATAAATTTCTTCTGGCGTACCGACTTGTAACAATTTACCGTGGTGCATTACGGCAACTTTGTCAGCGATCGCTACCGTTCCTGCTGAGGGTGATACAAACCCAGCGATAATTCGTAACAACGTAGTTTTCCCGCATCCAGACGCTCCGAGTAATCCTAGAATCTCTCCCTTTGCCAATGTTAATTTAACATTGGCAATAGTTGGGGTAGTCATGGTAGAAAACTTGAAGCTTACATTTTCTAAGCACAAGATGTCTGATTTGTCATTTGTCATTTGTTAAATATCTTTGATATATTTTTGAATTTTTACTTTTTACTTTTTACTTTTCCACTAATCTACTTCCTTAATTAAAATAGGTGCTTCGGTAATGAGTTCTTTTAAACTAGTTTGGGACAGTAATAATAACGTCGAGCCTATAGAAACAACTAGCATCACTAGGGAGCTAGCCGCAGCATCGCTGTAAGAGACATTTTCAGTGGCTTTCCAAATATGTACGGCTAAAGTGTTAAAACCAATGGGAGCAAGTAATAGCGTTGCTGGCAACTCTTTAATTGCTGTTAAAAACACCAACAGCGCCCCACTCCACACGCCTGAACGTAACAAAGGAAACGTAATCGCAGTAAAGGTTTGCCAAGGGTTTTTACCCAAACTGCGGGCTGATTCTTCTAACTGAGGGGTAATCTGGAGTAAGGAACTACGGACAGTCCCTACTGACTGAGAGAGAAACATGACTAAATAGGCAAATACCAGCATGGGTAATGTTTGGTACAACCAAGGTAAATAATTTGCTCCCCAAAAGACTAAAGATAGAGCCACAACAATCCCTGGTAAGCCAAAGCCGATGTACGTACAACGTTCGATCGCTGTAGTCAGACGACTCGGAAATCGCACGGAGAGGACTACTACGGGTAAAGCGCAGGCGGTTGCAGCTACGGCTGCTAGTCCAGAGGCAAAAATCGAGTGCCATGCCAATTCCAGCAACTTTTGGAGGGAAGCAACTTCCGACAACCCACTACTGAGCCAACTACGCCACAGCCAGAATAAGGTGACAGCGAGGGGTAATATTAAGCCAAGGCTGACTACGACACAACAAAATATCAGAGCAGGAAGTTTCCAGACACGTAAACGCACAGTTGGGTGCGAATGGTAGCAAGTTGTAGTTTGGCTGTAGTAAACAGCCCGCGATCGCGCTTTAGATTCCAGCCACAATAGTAGGAGAACCAAACCCGCCAACATCAAAGCCAAAGTTGCCGCTTGGTGGCGATCGAAGGTATACCGATACAAAATGTAGATTGCCCGTGTAAAGGCATCAAACCGCATGACTGTAGTTGCCCCAAAATCCTGCAAAGCGTACATTGCGACGATCGCTCCGCCTGCTAACAGAGACGGACGCAATTGAGGTAAAGTGACGCGCCAAAATGTCTCGATTTGGTTATATCCTAAACTCCGAGCCGCTTCTTCTTGGGCTGGGTGGATGCCTTGCAATCCCGTCCAGATGCTCAGCAACATATAAGGATAGGTGAGTAGCGTCAGTGCTAGCAGTGTTCCACCCCAACCGTAGATCTCTGGTAACTCTTGCACTCCCAAAGGTTCTAGCAACCACTGCAACCAACTACCTTTAGGTCCAAAAGCGGCAATCAACGCAAAACTACAGACATAATCGGGAACTGCTAGGGGTAAAGTCGTAGCGATTAGCCAAAACCTGCGCCAGGGTAAATCTGTCCGCCAAGTGAGAAAGGCAAGGGGAACGGCGATCGCTGCCGTCAAGATGGGAGTTACTATCGCTAAGATGGCGCTATTGAGCAAGACTTGCAACGTGCGCGGACGAGAGATGAGAGTTAACAACTTTTCCTCACCAACGCCAGCCGTGCGGATGACGAGATAAGTTAGAGGCATTAAGACAGCGATCGCGATCGGGATAGCAACGCAGACAAGAACTAGTGGCGGCTTTTGAGCTGCCGTACCTCCCGACTCCCATGTACGGGCGCACAGTTGTGCGCCCCTAGCCGATTCCCCAATCGTCACAACAATCCTGCCTGCTGAAGTAATCCCAGCGTTCCCTTCAGATCGGACAACTGGCTCAGGTCGATCTTGGGAGGTTGCAACTGTTGTAGAGGAACTTGTTTTTGCGAGACTGAAATCCCCCCTACTAACGGATACTCGTAAAACTGTTGAGTCAAAAATTGTTGCGCTTCTGGGCTGAGCAGATAAGCAACAAACTTATCTGCGTCGTTTTTTTGGTCAGTCGTTTGCAACACTGCTACACCTGCGGCATTAATTAAGGCTCCCGCATCGCCCTGCGTATGGTGAATTGCTACAGGAAAGTTAGGATTATCTTTAGTAAAGCGATAGAGATAGTAATTGTTGACTAATCCTAAAGCAATTTCTCCTCGTCCCAAAGCTTCGACGATTGCAGAGTTCCCGTCGTAACTTTTAGCACCATTCGCTTTCATTGCTTTGAGCCACTCCAGGGTTTGGCGATCGCCTTCCATAATTCGCATGGCACTGACAAAAGATTGAAACGAACCATTGGTCGGCGACCAACCAATTTTCCCGCGCCATTTGGGATCGACTAGTTGCATTACAGAACTGGGGAGTTCGCCTGGTTTTACCAGTTTGGTGTTGTAATCAATTACCCGCGCTCTTCCAGAAATACCCACCCATTGCCCTGTAGGAGAACGAAACTGTGGTTCTACTTTTTGTAATAGTTGGTCAGGAAGTTTCTGAGTCAAATTTTCTTTCGCGACAGCTCCCAAGGAACCTGCATCTTGGGCATAGAATATGTCAGCAGGGCTATTTTTGCCTTCTTCAATCAGCGCGATCGCTAAAGAAGTCGAATCCCCATAACGGACTTCGATATCCATCCCTAAAGCTTTTTCGGCTTTCTCCATCAGGGGAGCCATAATTTTCTCTTCCCGCCCTGAGTAAACAGTTAGCTTCTTCTGCTGTTGAGCTGTAGCAGATAGCGCCACTCCCCACGCCACAAATACCGCAGCCATTACTGCTGAGATCTTCCTTACTTGCATCTCCACTCTTTTATTAACCTCCCATATAGAAATGCGATCGCGCTTTTATTCCCCAAGCTATAGACTGTCTGCCCGTGCAAGCGCGATCGTAGACACTTACGATCGCTGCAAGTTATGGTGAAGATCTGTACAATGCCGCACGACCAACCTGTAGCAACTTTAGGAAAAACAGGTTACGCTACGGATTAGAGCGGGTTAAGCTTTGGTTATTAGGAATTTGCGACCGCCACAATTTTTCAACACATACGCTCGCCGACCGCTCCCACAACTTCCTCGGTACGACTCGCATCCCCATCGGCAATCGATTCCTCTGCAAAGCCAAAAGATAGAGTCATTCCCGCACCGCTCAGGGCGTTAATAATCGTTACACCTGGTTCGGGTTGAGCGACAAATTCAGTTTGACCTGGAAGCTTAGCATAAACACCATGCCACTTTTCGGCGATCGCCAACACTGGAATTTTAGCAAAGGATTTTAGATAGCTCAGGACGTACTCGTTAACAATCTCCAGATCGAATGGTTCTGGATTCAAACCATATTCGTGAGAATCACCAATTATTAATTCACCTGCACTATTTTGAGACATCATGACGTGAATGCCCCACTGCGGAAAATGGGGTGTTTCCGTCGCAATTCTGTCTGTGAGGGCTGGAAGCGATCGACAGTTGGCAAAAGCAGCGTAGTGAGTCAACGTCAAACCCGCAGCTAACGATGCACCTAACCGCCAGTTATTGGCTTGAGGAACAGTCCGCATCATTTGTAACTTGACTTTCGTCAGTCCGCTAGCAGCATAAATTGCCGGATATAATGTTTCAAAATCCGCGCCGCTACAAACGAAGATTTGCTCTGCCGTCCATCGTTCTCCCCCAGCAATGAAATGAGGATAGGAAATCTCCGTTACTACCTTACCAAAGTGGAATTCTACGCCGTAAACTTCAGTCAAAAAGCCTGGTAGTTTCCGAATTGCCTCTCGCGGATCGACTGTCATCTCTGTAGGACTCCAGAGCGCCCCCAGCAAGCCATCAGTCTCAACTGCTGGACTTTTTTCGCTGGCTTCAGCCGCAGTTAATAACTTTACAGGACGATTTGCATCTCTTGCAGTCTCAACAAATTCTTCTAGCACATCCATTTCATCTTGACGATATGCCAAATGTAAAGAACCAGACTGTTCGAGATAAAACCCCGCCTGAGGAGCTATCTGCGTCCAAATCTCTCGCGACTTCATAGCGCGATCGAGCAACTTTCCTGTAGGCTGACCGATGGGCCAAATCATTCCAAAGTTGCGAATTGATGCCCCGACAACAGATAAATTTCTTTCAAAAACAACGACCTTTCGACCTCTTTTTGCTACTGCTAAAGCGTGAGCTAAACCAACGATTCCCGCTCCCACGATCGCCACATCTGCTTGTTTATGTGATGTCATGATGAATATCTAAATTGGTAATGGGTAATTGGTAATGGGTAATTGGCGATCGCTAACAACCATTTTCAAAACTAACAATCCTATCTTTTAATTCCAGTAAAGAACTAAGTAACCCATCATTAGGATATTGAGCTAATTGCGCTTTTGTATGCGTACCGTTAGTCACGCCAAAGGAAAAAAGACAACCTACATTGATGCCAGCTTCAATATCGGCGGGTGTATCTCCAATTGTTATAACAGTTTTTGGATCTTTTACGCCTAACCTATACATGGCTTTTTGAATCATAAATGGCGCTGGACGACCTTCATCGTTATAGATCTCTGAAGGCGTAACCGAAGCTTGAATGACTGACTCTTCTGTACCTACATAGTCACTACCTAAACCTCGATCCCAACCCAAACGATGCAAAACAATATCAGCGACTTGACGATAAAAACCCGTATTCAAAGCAATTTTAATTCGTCGAGATTTAAGCCACTCAAATAACTCTAAGCAACCTTCTGTAGGTTCAACAGATTGAGTTCTGTAATGTTCTTCTAGGATATATTTAAATTTTGTGAATGATTTTTCAACTTTGGATTGATAGTCTGGATTATCTCTACCAATTTGCTCTTGCCACAGGGTTTGAAATACTTGTTTTTTCGACCACCCCATCATCGAATTGATGCGATCGCCGTCTGCTTGCAATCCGTTACTGGCAGCAGCTTGAAAGAAGCAGGCTTGCACTTCACCCCGATCTTTCACCGTTGTCCCTGCCATGTCAAAAACGACGAGTTGAATTTTTGTCATTTTTCTAATCGTAGCGGTGACTTATTTGCCAAGCTTGTTCGTGCTTATAGCTGTTTATACAGGTAGATTACGATCGATGAGAATGTCAATATTGATAAGTTTTATTTCAATATTAGATTTAAATAAAAATAATTCTAGTGATAGTTTTAATCTCAGAATATTAATGGTAAAGAAGAATTTTACCGTACTTAGTTACTAGTAATTTTACAATTTTATCAACAAAATTAATGTTTCAATAAATCAAGCTTAACCATAAATTAACGCGCTGGTTATCCTCTTATCTTATTGTTTTGTGTAGGGGTTTGCACATCTGAATATTTTCTAAATAATTATTGCAAAATAATAATGCAAGTGGTGGGGCATGTTCAACGGAAAAAGCTGGCTTGCTATTAGTTGGAAATCCGCACTAGGAATGCTGGTGGTGATGGGAGTAACGGCGTGTGTCGTCGAGCGACCCCAGGCAACAAAGACGGCAACAAACACGACAAATGTTGCTCAGACGGGAACCGCATCAGCATCAACAATAACAGTTTATACGGCACTGGAAGACGACCAAATTAAGGAATATCTCGCTCTGTTTCAGAAAGAGCATCCCGATCTCAAAGTCAATATCGTGCGAGATTCGACGGGGGTAGTCACGGCTAAGCTGTTGGCAGAGAAAGATAATCCTCGCGCCGATGCAGTCTGGGGACTGGCTGCTTCTAGTTTGTTAATTGCCGACCAGCAAGGGATATTAGCACCTTATGCTCCCGCCGGACTAGAAAAGGTGCGATCGCAATTTCGAGACGATCGCAATCCGCCGCACTGGGTCGGAATTGATGCTTGGATGTCTGCATTCTGCGTCAATACGGTGCAGTTGCAGAAAAAGAATTTACCGATGCCCCAATCCTGGGCTGACTTGACAAATCCTAAATATAAAAACCAGATCGTGATGTCGAATCCGGCTTCCTCTGGAACGGGTTTCTTGTCAGTCTCGGCAATTTTGCAAATGAAGGGAGAAGAACAAGGCTGGAAGTATTTGGATGGATTGCATCAAAATATTGCCCAATATATGCATTCTGGCTCTCGTCCTTGTAAAGCAGCAGGTGCAGGAGAATATCCCATTGGGATTTCCTTTGACTACCGAGCAGTAAAACAGAAAAACGATGGCGAACCAATCGAGCCAGTGTTTCCTAAAGAGGGTTCGGGTTGGGATATTGAAGCCAATGCCTTAGTACAGAAGCCGCAAATTAACCCAGCCGCCAGGACATTTTTAGATTGGGCAGTTACGCCAGCCGTTTCCCAGAAATATGCCGAGAACTTTGCGATTACAGCAGTCAAGACAGACAAACCAATTCCGCAGGGATATCCGACCGAACCGTTGAAGCAGATGATTAAGAACGATTTTAAATGGGCGGCGCAAAATCGCGATCGCATTCTGCAAGAGTGGACGAAACGCTACGACTCTAAATCAGAACCAAAAACGTAGTTGTAGCAGATGGCAGACGGCAGATGGCAGACGGAAAAAACTTGTCAGACAGGAGCAAAGTCATGACGAATCTCCCCGAACAGCATACTACATCTCAACAGCGCGATCGCATATCCGAACAAATTCCCCTATCTTCTGCTACCGAATCCATACCGGAACTCTCGCGCCCCTACTTGCAAATTGAAAACATCCAAAAAAACTTCGGTAATTTCGTGGCACTGCGGGATATTTTCTTAGATGTCTATCCTGGGGAATTTATTTGTTTGTTGGGACCCTCTGGTTGCGGTAAAACAACGCTACTAAGAATTATCTGCGGTTTAGAAACGCAAACGAGCGGGCGCGTGATTCAAGCAGGGAAAGATGTTTCCCGTTTACCCGCTTCCCAACGAGACTTTGGCATCGTGTTTCAGTCCTATGCTCTGTTTCCCAACTTAACCGCTGCCCAGAATATTGCCTACGGGTTGCAAAATGCTAAGAAACCGCAGCGCGAAATTAAGACCAGGGTTGAGGAACTCCTCGAACTTGTAGGTTTGAGCGGTATGGAACAGAAGTACCCAGCGCAGATGTCTGGCGGACAGCAACAGCGGGTGGCTTTAGCTAGAGCCTTAGCCCTGTCTCCTGGATTGTTGTTGCTAGACGAACCTCTTTCTGCTTTAGATGCTCAAGTCAGAATCAAGTTGCGAACGGAGATCTCTCAGTTGCAGAAGCGATTGGGAATCACAACGGTAATGGTAACTCACGACCAAGCCGAAGCCCTGGCAATGGCAGATCGGATTGTCGTGATGGATAAGGGTTATATTGCTCAGGTAGGTGCGCCACAAGCCGTCTACCAGCGTCCCCAAACCGAGTTTGTCGCCAATTTCATCGGCACGATGAATCTCTTGCAAGGGGTTGCTGTTTCAGATACTCAAGTGCGTTGTGGCAATTTAATTTTGCACGCACCACAAAACATCTTTCCTGTCAATCAAAAAGTCACTGCGGCAATCCGTCCTGAAGACGTGCGGGTGTTAGCTAAAGATACGCTCCATTCCTCACTCGCGAATATCGTCACAGCCGAAGTGCAAGGGATGGAGTTTCTCGGTGCGGGGTATTTGGTGAACTTGCTGCCAGAGGGAGACTCAAAAGAAGCGATCGCGATCGATCTATCAGTCCACGAAGCACGGCGGTTGGATCTGGGTTCAGGTTCTCTGTTACAGATTCAACTCCCGCCAGAGTCAATTCAGGTATTTGCAGCTTGAGTAGGGAGCAGGGAGCAGGCGAAAAAGCCTTGGATAAGCTTACTTACAGTCACAGGAAGTTTAACCAATATGACAACAACTCAAAGAGCGGTTTTTCGCCAACGATCGCAAATTGTTACTACCGAAGACTGGATAATGAGAGTGCTGCTAATTCTCGGCACTCTTTGGCTTTTGGTAGGGGTGGTTCTGCCGCTTTACCCGATGATGGCGCGGAGTTTTCAAGATTCTAGCGGTCGGTGGGTTGGTTTTGCCAATTACATCCAGTATTTGACGACACCAGCTCTAGCAGCTTCCTTTTTTAATAGTTTATATATTGCGATCGCCAGCACTATTATTGCTGTCATGTTGGCGTTTATTTATGCTTATGCTCTCACCCGCACGGCAATGCGAGGAAAGAATATCTTCCGGATCTTGGGTATGTTACCGCTTTATATTCCGCCTCTTGCCCATGCGATCGGACTGATTTACTTGTTTGGCAACCAAGGTGTTGTTACAACGGGTTTATTCGGTTTGTTACCTGGTTGGAATATCGGACTCTACGGTGCTAACGGCATCATTATCGGGGAAGTCCTCTACTGTTTTCCTCAAGCACTCGTAATTCTCATCACAGCTTTGAGTTTAACTGATGCTCGCTTATACGAAGCATCTGAGGTTTTGGGCAGTTCTCCCACTCGCACGTTCTTGACTGTCACCTTACCTGGAATCAAATACGGCTTAATGAGTGCGATTTTTGTCTGTTTTACGCTTGCCTTTACAGACTTCGGCGTACCGAAGGTTGTCGGCGGTAACTTTAACGTGCTAGCAACAGATATCTACAAGCAAGTCATCGGTCAGCAAAATTTTGCGATGGGTGCAACCATCAGCGTGTTTTTATTAATACCAACAGTCGTTGCTTTTATTATCAATCAAATCGTGCAACGCCGCCAGACAGCAGCAGTGAGTGCTAAAGCGGTTCCTCTCCAACCAAAACCCAATCCTAGTTTGGACGGGATGATGTTTGGTTTTTGTACTTTAACTGCTGGATTTGCTGTCATCGTTCTGCTGACAATTGTTTTTGCTTCTCTAATTCAAGTTTGGCCCTACAACTTTACTTTGGGTTTCAAACATTACAACTTTAGTACCGTAGGTGGCGGTGGTTACGGTGCCTATTGGAATAGCATTCAAATGTCGTTTTACACCGCAGTAGTGGGAACGATCGCAGTCTTTATCAGTGCCTACCTAGTAGAAAAGGGTAAAGGGTTCAAATGGTTGCGCGGCGTTAACTACTTTTTGTCTACAATTCCGCTTGCCTTACCAGGGTTAGTTCTCGGTCTTGCCTACGTTTTCTTCTTCAACAATCCTTACTGGGAAATTCCTTTTATTCAAAATTATCTCCTAGTCAATCCCTTCAATTGGCTCTACGGCACGATGGGGATTTTGGTGTTGTGTAACATCATTCATTTCTACACGGTTTGTTTTCTCACAGCAAATACAGCCCTCAAACAGATCGATCCAGAGTTTGAGGCGGTTTCTGCTGCCATGTCTGTGCCATTTTATCAAACGTTCTGGCGCGTCACAGTTCCCCTCTCCTTACCCGCGATTTTGGAGATTGGGATTTATTACTTTGTCAACGCTATGATTACGATTTCCGCCATTATCTTTCTTTATCCTCCCACGCTCCCAGTCGCAGCAGTGGCGATCGTCAATATGGATGATGCGGGAGATACGGCAGCGGCGGCGGCTATGTCTGCACTGATTGTCTTTACCAGTATTGGGATACGTATCCTCTACTGGTTTCTGACGCAAGGGTTGCAAAAGCGCACCCAAGCTTGGTTGCAACGTTAGAGATCCCCCAAACCCCCCAAAACACAAGGGGGGCTTTGAAATCTCTCTAAAAGGAGCGGGAGATAAAAACAAATTGGTAACTTGGAGGTGTTATACATATGTTAATTTGGTTTTAAATTGCTCGTCCAAACTCATAGCGATTAATAAATAACCCGATGACAATATCATGCATAACAATAGATTTAGAGAAACAAATTGTCTTCCGAGCGAGTCGCTTAATACGAGTCCGTAAATTCAAGTGTTTATTTTCAATTTTTTGAGTGTTTTTCTTGCTAATTTCATGCTGACTTGCTTCTAGATGGCGTTCATATGCACCCCAACCGTCAGTATAAAATCGAGTAATTCCCAATGGTTCCAATAGTGCTTTGAGTTGTAAAAATATATCGTCTTTGCGTCTCCCGAACACATAAGACAAAACTTTGCCACTATGACGCTCGATCGCGTGCCATAACCACCTTTGATTAGCTTTGTTTCCCACAAAACTCCACATTTCATCGCTCCTCAGATTCTCTTTGTGGCTCTGCTTCGTCTAGCTTAACCAGACAAATATCAACTGCAACTGCCTCGGAATCCAGTTGCTTCAATACTGATATATTCACTTGTTGCAGTTGTGGTTTCTTTTTTTTAATTCTTTGATAACAGTGCTAGTACTCACACGTAATACTCTTGCTGTATCTCGAATACCGCTTCCATTAAGTGCCATGTCTGCGATTTGTTCTTTGACTTTTTTGGATTGACCAGGATAAGCATAATCCAAAATGAATGTTCGACCACTACAAGGATCTTCTCGACATTGATATCGTTGCTTTCCTTGGGGAGTCTTACCATTCTTAACAAGATCTGTTCCCTGGCAGTAAGGACAATGTAGTATTTGTGTAATCATGGCTACTCTTAACACAGTTGATGTTGCTACTTTTTAAGTGGAAATTGTTATATCAACAATTCTACAACATCTCCCTCCTCCCTTTCCTCCCGACGCTGACCTTACGGTACAGCGCGGATCTCCAGGGAGGTTGAAGATGAATAATATAGAAGGTAAGGTAGTTAAAAAGCGATCGCTGCCTTGACAAAATACCTTTAATCCCCCCTTTTCCTTTGGAGTTGTCCTCATGAGCATCGTCAGCCAACAAAAAAATCGTAAAGTTGCTGCTACTCTGGCTTTTGCTTGTACGGTGTTGCCGATGCCAATTGCTGGATTGCACAAATTTTACTTGGGACAGCCTTTGTGGGGACTGCTTTATCTACTGCTCTCATGGACACCTATACCCCGCGTAGCTAGCGCCATTGAAGGATTTTGGTATTTAGTACAAGACAGTGAGGAGTTTGACCTCAACTTTAATTCTGAATTCGGTGAATTAGGCATGTCTGGAACGAGCGTGACTAATCTTGCCAATTTTTCCATTTTATCTAAGCGCCCCTCAACTACAGTCATGCCAGCCCGAGTGAGCGCGATCGCATCTGCTATGAGAGAATTAGACGATCTCCGCCAAGAGGGGTTAATCTCCGAATACGAATTTGAGCAAAAACGTCGCCAGTTATTAGAGCAAATATAATTTTATTGGTAATGGGTAATGGGTAATGGGTGATAAGCAAACCCGACTCCTGTACGGGCGGGTTCAATTATAGGACTATTTATTCCAGTACAGTTATCTTCAAAAAACCCGCCCCTACAACTCCCGACTCCCCAATGCTCAGTTGGCTGCAAATTCAAACGATCCGCAATCGATTGCTAAACGATCCCTATTATCGGTTGCAATCATTAGAAGAAATTGCTGTGGCGGTGTCTTTAGGAATTCAGATTGATGTCAACCAAGCAACGGTAGATGACTGGTTAAGGCTACCGGGACTTTCCATACATCAAGCGCGATCGCTCGTTCAACTCAGCCATGCTGGGGTACAGTTTTATTGTATTGAAGATATTGCCGCTGCTTTGAGCGTTCCCGTACAACGCCTCGCACCCTTGACACCAATCCTCAAATTCTGTTACTACGATGCAGAGACTTCTCCTCTGATTCGCCTCAATCCCAATACAGCGACAGTAGAAGATTTAATCCAAATTCCCACTATGGATTTGGCATTAGCGCAAGCAGTTGTAGAAAATCGTCAGATGGCTGGTGCTTATCGAAATTTAGTTGATTTTCAAAAACGATTGTCCCTTCCAGGTCAGATTATTTCTCAGTTAATGCATTATTTAAGTTTTTGAGTCTCATCTTAAGTCACTTAGCGATTGCTCGTCAGCAATACTTTTGAATTTTGACTTTCCACTTTTGACTTTTGCTCCACAATCATTTTCATATTAGCTGGAGGAGCAACTGTTAAACCGCGACGAGTTGGTTTGACAGGACGGTTACTTGCTAATTTGAGATCGTAATTTGAAAGGATATTTGCTAATACTAATTTCATTTCAAATAAGGCAAAAGCTGCACCGATACAGCGGCGATTACTACCACCAAATGGCAAATACTCGTAAGGAGAAAATTGCCGTTCTAAAAACCGTTCTGGAATGAATTGTTTAGGTTGAGGATAGAGATCCTCGCGCTGATGGGTGAGATAAATAGAAATCACCACAATCGATCCCAATTCAAATTGATAGCCACCAATGTCCATTGGGACTTTCAAAATGCGCGGGAAAGGACTAATCGCAATTGGATAAATGCGGAGGGTTTCGCAACAAACAGCATTCAAGTATGGTAGTTTAGCGATCGTACTCGGATCGGGATTGTCTCCTATCGAGTCAATTTCTGATTGTAACTTTTCTTTGACTTCCGGCAGGCGATCGAGCCAATATAATGCCCAGGCAAGTGCTGAAGCAGTTGTTTCGTGTCCGGCAAATAATAAAGTTAGCAGTTCGTCGCGCAATTCTTCATCGGTCATAGGTTGACCTGCTTCGTCTCGCGCTGCTAGTAGTAAAGAAAGAATATCATCGCGCTGTGGAGACGTTGAATGCGAAATTTCTGCACGTCTTTGTTGAATTTCTGCAATTAGCAAGTCATTAATTTGCTGTTTCATTTGCAAAAACAGTCCCCAAGGACTCCACTTTCCCCAATCTTTTTGTAGGGAAGGGAAGAATAGTACCATCGAACTTACAGGGGAACTGACAGTTTCTAACAGAGAGGTTAGCAGTTTTCGTAGGCGATCGCAGCGTTCCCCGCCATCCAAACCAAAAACAGCGCTGAGGATGACGCGCATCGAGATTTCTTGTGTCGCAGCACGAACGGTTATCGATTGTCCTACTTGCCACTGACTGGTAACTTGTGTAGTAATATCCCAAATAGTTTGTCCGTAAGTTCGCAAGCGATCGCCGTGAAAGGGTGGCATTAATAACTTACGCTGACGCTGATGTTTCATCCCGCCGAGTAAAATCAGCGAATTAGCTCCTAATAACGGTAGTAAAATATCATTACCGCTATTAGTATCAAAAAACTCTGGATTTGCACCTAAAACTTGCTCGATCGCGGCTGGATTGCTCAAATATACCATCGACGGTGAGGCATTCTTGGCGATCGCAAAAATATCTCCATACTTTTTCGCCCGTGCCTCCATCACCTCAAACGGGCGTAAGATCCAATTAATAAATCTCAGTCTCCGCAGCCAAGGCGAACCACTGGGACCATCGGGTAATCGCATACTAGGGGTTAGGGGTTAGGGGGACAAGGAAGACAAGGGGGACAAGGAAGCTATTCTAACCATCAGTCACCAATCACTGTTTTATTCTAATGCTCTTATAGCTGTAGCAGTTAGCTCATCTAAGGCGATCGCACCTCATACACAATTGACTCCAATTACAATACACTTCTAGCAGAAGAAGTGAGTAGCGAGCAGTGATGAATATTGACTAGTGCGCGATAGCAGTGGTGCATGACAGCTCCAACCCTAAATCTTGCGTCAAAACCCACCCGTACAGAAGTCTCACAAATGACAAATTAAGTCCAATACAAAACTTTTGCTTGAGGAAAACGCTGTTGAATCTGGCGCTCGAAAAATCTGCGTAACTCTCTCATCGTGTCGGTATCGTATACGTATTTCGTGCCACCAAACTTATTGCGCTTGACGCTGCGCTTTGACTCGTCCATGTCTAACTTGGTTTGAGGATACCAAGAAAGCAAAACCTCTTTGGAACCTGGAGTAAAGCGGTGAGAAATCAACTCAAAAGTTAAGTCGCAATCGAAATCTAATGCTGCGCTAATCGCATCAAATAACTGAGTGTAATGCGATTCCCAGTCTTCCATATCCATAATGGGTGCAATGACTAACCCCACAGGATAACCGCCACCACCTTGCGATCGCGGTAATGCTAGCTTTCTTAACGCCTGCAATCTCGCGCCTACAGAAGCCGTACCACCCTCAAATCTTCCCGATATAGGTGCGGCGTTAACGCTGACACGACAGCGCGTATGACCGTTGTGAGGCAGCTCTAACAAGCTATCTACATTATCAAATTTCGATACCCAACGCAAATATCCATCTTGGCGCGTCCCGAAGTGGCGGATGCACTCAGCCAAACTACCCGTGAGATGCTCGATTCCCAGAGGATCGGTGTAGCAACTCACCTCAAAACTAGTCGCTTTACTTTGCTGCTCGTATGATGCAGTATTGGCTAAAATCTGCGGTAAATTGGCAAAAACGCGAATGACTGGTGGACCTTGCAAGCTTCCAGCTAAATAACAATATTGACAATGTGCTGGACAACCTTCAGCCAGATGAAACTGCCAGTCAGCCGAAGGAGGAATAGGACTGAGTTTCAAAGCACTTGGTGGTGCGGTGACAACGGCGAGGGTGCGCTTGGCAATATCGTAGGTTTCGCGATCGCTCTCTCCTCTCAAATTTGTCAAACGGTTGCGCGGTAATTCTTCTACTGGTAGGTTGAGCGCCTGTACCCGTGCTAAAATTTGCTGAGCGTAGGGTTCCGCTAAAGCTGCGGGAGTAAATATGACCCGTTCTGGCATCCACAATCGCGCCGAACGGACTTGCATTTGCGCAGACGGTTGATTGAATTTGTCTTGTGCGATCGTCATGCGAGAAAAATCACGATATAGTTTGCATCTTGTAGAGACGTTACATGTAACGTCTCTACACGAGGTTGAATGTGTCTATTCTTCGATCGCTCCCTTAATCCGTCGTTCTAAGCGATCGAGATCTAACTCACCTTCATCGCGGACAATCCGACGAATCGTCGGGTTGATGTTTTGCAGATCGATGAGTAAATCCTGCAAAATCTCTTGTTGCTGGCGAGACTGGGTAATGTCGCGTGGCTCTTGGACTAAATCCCGTACGATCGAGTCTTCTGCACGCGAAGCCACAACCGGATCGACTTGCCCTTCAAGGTGTACGAATGTCCGCCGTCCTGGTCCCCGATCTTCCTCAATCGGTACAATCGATGTCACTTGGTCGGAACGGACGTACTTGCCATAGCCGAGGTGTACTAACACCGATGACTGTATTTTCATGTAGTGGATCTAAAGCTGTCTGATGTGATATATCTATTATGACAAAGGTAGGATGTGCCTTATCTGTACCTATAGAGCGGGTTTTACGAGTTTTTAGTAGTATTAGCCGTTAAGCAATAATTCTTACTTAAGTCACTGACAAAGCGTGTCAGAAGACAGATGTTTTCTCATAAAATTGCCAACATCATCGTTATAGATGTTTGCAGAAAGAGCCAGTGAGGAAAGTAGATACGATCGCGTCACTATCAACCCAAGAAATCAGCCCCCAAAAATTATCTCTGGCTGAGTTACTGGTACGGGCTGAGGAAATTGCCGATTTCTGTGCAAGTAACGCTGCGGCAATTGATGTCAATGGAGCCTTTCCAGTCAAAGAATTTGAGTCGATCGCCCAAGCTGGTTTACTAGCAGCACCTTTACCACCAGAATTAGGTGGACTGGGGTTAGGAATTGACTCTAGCCGCACTTGGGAAACGTTGCAATTGCTCAAACAGATCGGACGCGGGAATCTTGCCGTGGGGCGAATCTATGAGGGACACGTTAACGCCTTACAATTAATTCAAACATTTGGGACGAAAGCACAAATCGAAGCATATGCCAGCGATGCCCGCGATCGCCACAAAATATTTGGCGTATGGAATGCTGAAGCTAGCGATGGCGTGAAAATCTTCCCAATGGGAGATGGCAAGTATCAGTTGCAAGGGTCGAAAACCTTTGCTTCTGGTTCTGGCTACGTAGAACGTCCTTTTGCTAGCGGTGCTTTGCCAGATGGCAGCTGGCAAATGTGTATCGTCCCGATGGAAGAAGTTGCTACAGTCAGCGATCCGGCTTGGTGGCAACCTTCAGGAATGCGGGCAACAGCAAGCTTTAAGGTAGATTTCAGTGGGGTAGAACTGGATGCTGGGGTGCTAATTGGCAAACCAGGAGACTACTACAGACAACCTTGGCTGACAACAGGAGTGATTCGGTTTGCTGCCGTACAGCTAGGTGGGGCAGAGGCATTATTTAATGAAACCCGCAAGTATCTCGACAAATTAGGCAGAACTCTCGATCCGTATCAACAGACGCGGGTGGGGCAAATGGCGATCGCCATTGAAAGCGGTAATCTGTGGTTGCGTGGCGCAGCAGATTTAGTCAAAGCATACGCCCCTACTTTTGCTGGTGATGCCAATACCTCCAACGAACAAGCAGATAAGTTAGTTGCCTATGCCAATATGGTACGCACGGCGATCGAGCAAACCTGCATGGATGCAATTCAACTGTGCGAACGCTGTGTTGGGACGCGGGGTTTACTACCACCAATTCCAATGGAACGGATTATTCGAGATCTGACATTGTATCTGCGTCAACCTGCATTTGATGCAGCGATCGCTAATGTCGGACAGTATGCCCTATCTGAATCCTCACCTGCAAATTCTCTCTGGTGTTATGAGTCAGACGACTAATCAATCGCTATTTAGCAACCCGACTATTTTACCTTGGCGTAGCGTGGCTGAAATTGCCACAGGGTCTATTTTAGTCATCGCACCCCATCCCGACGACGAAACTTTAGGTTGTGGGGGTGCGATCGCCCTATTAAAGTCTTTAGGCAATCGGGTAAACGTATTAGTTATCAGCGATGGTACGATGTCTCACCCGCGATCGCGCCAGTATTCCACAGCCAAATTGCGATCGCTGCGCGAAGCCGAAACCCGCACTGCTACAGCGACTTTAGGCGTAGAGGCATCTGCGGTAGATTTTCTTAGATTACCAGATGGGGCAGTACCCACTCCAGAAATACCCGATTTTGCAGCAGCAGTTGAAATGTGTCGCGATCGCATCACAGCCATAAAACCCGATATAGTGTTCCTACCCTGGCGATTCGATCCTCACTCCGATCACCGCGCTACTTGGCAGATCGTTCATTATGCCATCGTGGGGGCGCACGGCTATGCGCCCCCACATCCCCAAAATTCGCCTCGATTCATTGAATATCCGATTTGGGATTGGGATGAAACGCAAAGAAGAGATCTAGCAACAAGCGATCGCATTACAGCATGGCGGTTAGATATCAGCGATGTTGTCGAAGTGAAAAAACAGGCGATCGCGGCGTATCGTTCTCAGACAACGAATCTAATTGACGACGATCCAGAAGGCTTTCGTCTCACGCCAGAAATGCTGGCAAATTTTACCCGTAATTGGGAAGTGTATGTGGAAGAACTATGAAACAATCCTTACCAGCCAGTTACTTTGACAATCTTTACACCGCCGATCCCGACCCATGGAAATTTGAAACCAGCGAATACGAAGCAAATAAATACGCTGCCACGATCGCCGCTTTATCCAGATCGCGCTATCATTCTGCATTTGAAATTGGCTGTTCGATTGGAGTCTTAACCGCAAAATTAGCCAATCGTTGCGATCGCCTGCTATCTGTAGACTTATCGCAACCAGCCTTAAACCGTGCTATAAAACGTTGCGAATCTCTCCCAAATGTCCGCTTGCAACTGATGGGAGTACCGCAAGAATACCCCGATGAAACCTTCGATCTAACTCTAGTTTCCGAAGTCGGATATTACTGGTGTTGGGAAGACTTGAGAAAAGCACAACAACTGATTCTGTCTCACCTAGAACCAGGCGGACATTTACTTTTAGTTCACTGGACTCTCTACGCCAAAGACTATCCACTCAGCGGCGATGAAGTCCACGAAGCATTTTTAGAACTAGTCCCTACTCAACTACGCCATCTCAAAGCACAAAGAGAAGAACAATATCGGCTCGATTTATTTGAGAAAGTTGGTAGTTGATAGTTGGTAGTTGGTAGTTGGTAGTTGCTCATTTGTGAGTTATCAGTCGATCTATGACTTGTGACTTGTCTTCCTGATATGACTTTCCTTCTGCCCTCTCCCATAGAATTAGCTCGACAAGATAAATACTTTCGCTGCATATTCTGCTAGATCGACAGTCGCACCCTTATCGGTGGCTTCAATCTCATAATTATGAGTCCACTCGTACCACTTACCCGTAGCGGGAAACTTGGTAACTTGATAACCAGCTAAAAACTGGTTAGAAAAGTTAGCTACAACTACAACTCGATCGCCTGCATCGTTCCAACGCACGTAAGCCAAAACTTTCGCATCTGAGTTTTCATGAAAAAATTCGATATTGTTACTTTGGACGGCAGGATGTTCTTTGCGTAAGGCAATTAAGCGCTTGTAGTATGACAATAAATCTTGATTGCGATCGCTCTCTAATAAAGACCAGTCCAGTTTATTCGGTCGATTAGGGGTTTGACGAGAAGGCATCCCGAATTCTTCCCCCATCCAAATCATCGGTATGCCTACTGCTGTCATGAGTAAAACTGCTGCCAATTTCACCCGTTTAAACGCAGCATCATCAAATATACCGCGATCGCCTAACTCTGCCATTAGATGGTTGCGATCGTGACTGGCAAGGTAATTTACCATATTGGTAGCATCTTCATAACCTTGGGGCTTGCCATCCAATACTTCTTTGAGTTTGTTTAAATCGAACTGTTCGCCACTAATGTAAGGCACAATAAAATAACGAAAACTTTCGTGCCAACAGCCATCCATTGGTCCCTTTAAGCCAACAAGATCGGGCGATTCGGGAATGCGTTCGCCCACGTTGTAAAAAGGTTTTGAACTAGCAACGTTTCTAGCTTCCTGAGTAATCCAATGAAAAAAATCGTTGTTATTTAACTGGGCGACGGCATCAAACCGAATACCATCAAGGTGAAACTCTTGAACCCAGTAGCGCACCACATCGCCGATAAATTTCCAAGCCGGACGAAGATCTAAATTGTCGTCGGATTTTTCGTAATTAAACTCGGGTCCCCAATAATTACTAGAATCGTTAGGATTTTTCGCTGAGGGGTAATACCAGTAATTGCGATCGATGAGTAATAACGGACATTCTTCATCAGAATGGTTGTAAATGCCATCCATGAGAACGCGCATACCTCTAGCATGGCATTCATCAATTAACTGCTTGTATTCATAACTAGAGCAATAACTAGATTCGGTAGCGAAGAAATGGCGGACTTTATAACCCCAGCTATAATCCCCAGGAAATTCATTCACAGGCATGAATTCAATTGCATTGATTCCCAGTTCGCTGAGATAATCTAGCTTTTCCATGACATCTTGAAATTTACCGTGATTTTGTTCGTCACCTTCTCCCCCGGAAAAATCAGCAATATGAAGTTCGTAAATAATTAATTCGCGATTGGTTGGTAAAGGTCGATCGTCGTGTTGCCAGACGTAATCATCGACAATTTTTTTCCCGTCTTTAATCCGTACGATACTATTATGGTTGTCGCGATCGACATCTGTAGCGTAAGGATCGACCGCCTCTATCCATTCATCAGGTTCAAAGTTAGGACTTTTGGTTTGCAGGCGAAATTTATATTGATACACCCCGTCTTCTAATTCTACTTGGGTGCGGAAATATCCGTCCTCGCCCTTCGTCATGGGAATCTCTTGCCAGTTGGAGAAAGACCCAATTAAATTTGCTGCATTATTGTAGGGAGCAAAGAGCGAGAATTCTTGATGATTTTTCATTACCTTGCCCGATTAACTGCTGCGGATGACAAAATACGACAATTTTCTCTACATATATCGGGCGATCGCCTCATACCAGAGAAGGAATGAGGTACGTACATATGTAGGGGCGCACAGCTAGCTGTGCGCCCCTACATATGTATTACACCTACATATAATTTTAGACAGTTGCCTGACTAGCTGCTACGTTGCCATTAGTCACCCCGTTATTCGAGGTTGAACTTTCCAAAGTTGAGTTATTCGAGGTGAAATTTTCCAGAATTGGCTTACGAGTTTTCAGATCGAACTTGTAACCGTGGGGCAGAATGTGCAATCTTGAGCCACATATTGCCAGCGGTTCATCTTTTAAGATCTCGCTTACGTTAGTGTAGGTTGCTTCTGATTCATCAACTATAGTGACAGAACCTTCGCCAATCACTTCAAATTGACTATCGGTTACTACCATAGCAGTATTTTCGTCAATCCCAAATCCTAGAACGGCTGGTTGCTGTGCTAAGGCAGAAATTAAGCGCCCTAACCGTCCCCGTTGAGAAAAATGCTGATCTATCACCACTCCTGGTAAAAATGCCATTCCTGGTCCCAATTCCACCGTATCCATGCGGGGATGAGTTTCTCCGTCTCCTTCAACAATCATCACATCTGGCATCACCGCTGCACCCGCACTCGTACCTCCTACGACTACTCCTTCGCCAAAACGCTTGTGAATCAGTGCATCTATATCTGTATCTTTGAGAATATCGGTGATCCGGGCTTGGTCGCCGCCAGTAAAAAAGATTCCCGTAGCTTTTTCGATCGCTTCTAGGGCAGTAGAGGATCTAGCATCTTCACGGGTTTCGGTGTCAATTATACGAGCATCTTCCGCGCCCAGACGCTCAAATACTCTGATATAGTTTTCTCCTACATCTCTCGGTAATTCCGTGGCTGCCGTCATAATCACAATTCGTGCTTTTGTTCCCCCAGCGCGGCGGACGAATTCCCTTAAAACTTGGCATTCACCTTCTTTGTCTTCTGCACCGCCAATAATGACTAGCGCCCCCCGATTGTTACTCATACTCGTATCCATATCATACTTTAAGTGAGTATTCTCAAGAAAACACAACAAATATTCTAGTTAAAACCGTCTTCTGGTAGATTCCGATACAGAATTATAAAAATTAACATAGTAAGCAGATTTGGGTGCGATCGCCACGGACAAAAAAAGACCCCTCGTAAAGGGTCTACGTCCAGTAATGTAATTTAGTACTTAGTTTTAATTGCGATCGCACCGAGCGACTAAATCGCTGAGAAAAGAGAGTGCTTGTGCCAGAGAAAGATGTCGAGGCTTACCATTAAATACAATTTGGTACTCTTTTTCATTCGCACCGTCACCATAGCCGGAAATCAATTTGCGGTGAAAAGCTTCCTCCGCCAGATATCGGACTTCGTTTCTTAGATCGGTTACTGTACCTTTCATATGTCAACGATTCCAAACAATTTATTTATTCTTTTAGTTATATAAAATTTCTGCTTGCCCTCACACCTTTCCAAAGTTGTATTTTTCGCTACCGTATTATTTGCTATAAATGGCAAGTGGGAGTATACCAATCGGATGATACTGTGGTTATTTGTCATTGGTAATTGGTAGTTGGTAGTTGGTAGTTGGTAGTTGGTAATTGGTAGTTGGTATTTTCTCCCCCATCCTCCTCTGCTCCCTGCTCCCTGCTCGTCCCTGCTCCCTGCTCCCTAATAACTGAAAAAAGGAGGATAAAAATGGTAATAGATACAAGTACTGATGTCGTGCGCGTTAATGCTAGAAAGACCGATATATTCGATCTATTCAACTTCAAACATTCCATTGGTTCTAATCCCGATTTAAATAGGGCAGCATGTACTTTTGATTTTGCTTTGACGGGATATCGAGAACCACTAGAAATTGCAGATTACATAGAAAAAATAAGCGATCGCTATCCTCACCTGCGCGAGGAAAAATATGAATCTCACGCTCATTTGTTTGCACGGACATTATCAGAAGTTAGCAAACTAGATATGGGTTTGCACTTCCACTGTTGGAACGTAAAACCGTTAGAACGAGGGGCAAGAATTAGCGTTCAGTCGCTCCATACTAGAACGACGCGATCGGTCATTTACTTCGTCTGGGACTGGTTTGAAGCCATGACATTAGATGAAGAAATTGCGTTTGACGAACAGATGCGTAATCTACAAAATATCTTTCGTCGGTCTGTTTATGGTGGTCCTACCGTCTACTCGCTCTTGCGCAAAGCTAACGAAAAAGGTATTCCTGCTTTTTATTTGTGGGATGAAGGACTGATGCAATACGGCTACGGTCGCAAGCAAGTGCGTGGCATAGCAACCACATTTGACGGTGACAGTCATATAGACTCGGACTTTACCACCCGTAAAGATGACTGTAAAGCTTTTCTAGCCACCCTTGGCTTTCCAGTTCCAGGCGGAGAAATCGTCACTAGTCGCGAGGGAGCTTTAGATGCAGCGGAGGATATTGGCTATCCCGTCGCTATCAAGCCTGTTGTCGGTCATAAAGGGATTGGCGTAACCGCCGATGTCAGAGACTCTGAGGAGCTAAGAGCTGCTTTTAATCGCGCTGTCAAAGCAGTTCCAGAAGAACAGCCAATTCGGATCATTGTCGAAAAAAGTATTTCTGGTGCTGATTTCCGCTTGCTGTGCGTCAACGGTCGATTTGTCGCGGCAACCGAACGCCGTCCCGCTTCAGTAGTTGGGGATGGATATTCAATGATTTCAGAACTGATCGATCGCGAAAACCGTTCCGATGCACGTAGAGACACGCCAACTTCTGCCATGAGTAAAATCCAGTTGGATGAAGCAATGGATATGTATTTGGAGGAGCAAGGCTTATCTCTTGACAGCGTTATTAAAGAGGGACGGAGAGTGTATTTGCGTAAAGTTGCCAACCTTTCCTCTGGTGGTGTAAGTATTGATGCCACACCTACAGTTCATCCTGATAATATGATTCTGGCGCAAGATGTCGCCCAGCATTTTCGCCTCACTTGTTTGGGAATCGATGTCATTTCTGAAGATTTGGCAAAATCTTGGAAAGATAGCAGCTTTAGCATTCTCGAAATTAATGCTGCGCCTGGGATTTTTATGCACCTTAACCCCGCCGTAGGCGAGAGTGTTGACGTACCTGAAAAGATTTTAGAAACCTTTTTTGACGGAGGAACTGAAGCGAGAATACCGATAGTTACCTTTAACCGAATTAAGGTAGCGGAACTACAAACAACTATCGATCAAATTTTATCTCACCACCCCGATTGGGTCATTGGTGCTGCGTGTCGAGATGGCGTTTATATCAATCGTGCAGAAAAGATTTTGCATCGAGATTACAATACAAACGTTCAAAATTTGTTGCGCAATCCCAAACTCGATCTATTAATAGTTGAGTATGAGGAAGATGTTTTAGCAACTCAAGGGATGTTTTATTACGGCAGTAATATGGTTGTTTTAGATAATCCCACAGAAATTGAAATGATGTTGGCGCGAGATGTTTTTGAAGATTCTACCATAATCATCAAGCAGGGAAATAATGTTTCAATTCGCCGCCAGGGATTACTCGAACAATATACTTTGGGTGTAGATGAACCATTTAGCCGAGTCTATTTGAAGGAGATTCCGACAATTTTGTAGTCGATCGCTGATGCTAATTTACTTTTTGACTGCGAAGAAGATCCCCCAACCCCCTTAAAAAGGGGGCAATAGTTTACTCCCTTAAAAAGGAAAGTTGGGAGACTATTCTGAATTAGAAAGTTTTATACTGGAAGCGATCGCCTGCTGATTCGGAAGCATAAATGAAATCTATCGTCATTACAGGAGTTTCTACAGGGATTGGGTTTGGTGCAGCAAAAGAATTTGTGACTCATGGCTATCACGTATTTGGTAGCGTGCGACGAGAAGCCGATGCTACAAGGTTAAAAGCTGACTTAGGGGATAATTTCACGCCGCTGATTTTTGATATTACTGATATAGACGCTGTACGATCTACGGCTTGCCAAGTAGAAAAAATTCTTGGCGATCGCAATTTGAATGGATTAATTAATAATGCGGGAATGGCTACGAGTGGTTCTTTAATGCATCAACCACTCGAAGAAATTCGGTTGCAGCTTGAAGTTAATGTTGTCGGGCAAATTGGCGTGACTCAAGCCTTTTTACCTTTATTGAGAGCAAGAGAAAATAACGGTTATAAACACCAACCTGGTAGAATTATTAACATCAGTTCTGTGTTGGGAAAATTAGCCGTTCCTTTTCTTGGTGCATATGTTGGGAGCAAACACGCCTTTGAAGGAATTTCCCATAGCTTACGCCGAGAATTACAATTATATGGTATAGACGTAATTATTATTGCGCCTGGAGCAGTTAGCACAGCAATTTGGGATAAAGAATCAGCCCAAGATATTAGCAAATATCTGACGACTGACTATGCGGAATCAGTAACGACTTTTCAAAAGCATTTCGTCCAACAAGGTAAAAAAGGTTATCCTCCAGAGGTCTTTGGTAAATTTATTCGCAAAGTTTTTGAAACTCCCAAACCGAAAACTAAATATGCGATCGTCCCTAATCTTTTACTAGATTGGATAATTCCTAATATTTTACCCGCTCGATGGCTGGATAGAATCATTGCCAAAAAAATAGATTTATTCCAGAAATAAAATTCATTCAAGTATTAAGTCTTAGCCATGACAATATCATCACACCAAGTTGCGATCGCAAACAGAATATCCCAGCGCGATCTTCTTTGCGCCTACTCTTCAAGAAGCCGCTTTGCGTCTTTGCACGCCAGTTGCTACAACGGGGGAAACCCCCGCAACGCACTGGCTCGTCTTTGCGCGATCCAAAATCCTACTTTGTAAAACTTTAATTAGTCCGTTGTCGATTAATTTGTTGAATCTGTTGGGTAAAGTAATCTTGTTGATATTTCAACTGTTGTGCCAGTTCTAAACCTTGTTGAAATGCAGTTAAAGCTCGCTCATAATTACCGCGAGCGAGATTAATTTGCCCAATTTGGTCGTAAGTATTCATCATGCCATAAAAATTAGCAGCAAGGCGATCGCTTTCTAAAAGAATCTGACTAGTTTGCAAAGCAGCATCAATTTGTTGTTGAGAGCGATAAAGTCGAACCATTTGACGTAGTGCATCGCTAGCTTGGGCATATTGTTGCAATTTCCAGGCAGTAGTATAAGCTTGTTGATAAGTAGTAAAAGCTTGTTTCAACTGCCCGATTGCTTCATAATTTGCACCAATATCTAACTGTAAAGCAGGTAATAAATCGTTTTGTTGTTGTTCCTGGTAGAGCGCTCCTAACCTTTTTTGAACTGCTAGTGCTTGCTGGTATTGTCTAGCTTGTTCGTAGATATAATTCAACTGTTGTAAGTAATTAATTACCTCTAGGCGATCGCCCCGCTGGGTGGCATTTTGTAATAGTTGTTCGTATGCAGCTGCGGCTGGAGGGTAGTTAAACCAGCTCAGATGTAATTCGGCGATCGTTCTTAGAGTAGTTTCTACTGCAACGGCATCTTTCTGTTGACGATGAGTAGCCAAAATCCTCTCATAAACCGCGATCGCGCTTTTTGGTTCGCGCACCTGTTGGAACGCTATCCCTAAACTATTCAATACTTCTAAGTTAGGTGAAATGAAGACTTGAGATTGCTGCCGATCTTCCTTTTTCTGTTTATCTGGTGGTAAAACTTGAATTTGCTGCCCAATTTCCTGCAATCTCCGCGTAATTGCATTCAACTCTAAACGGCGGTTTTCTTGCCAAGCAATCTCTCCTACTCTCCCCAAAGCCGGAATTTCTGCCGTAATCCCCAAAAATCTTCTCAGCCTAAGCTCTCGACTCCAAATCGCAAATGCTTTTTCCGTATTTCCTGCGGCGAAACTGGCAGTCGCTTGCTGGTTTAATTTATCCAATGCTGCTCTGAGTCTTAGCTTTTCTGGAGTCGATAGGGGACGGATAAGTTGAGGTAGTAGCGGATCTGGGGTCGTAATCTCTAGAGGATTATAGAATTCTTGCTCTTGTTGCTCTGGTTCTGGTTGACGATTCTGCGCCAAACTAGGGACGCTACTGCACAACCAGAGAATGCAAAGAATAGGGAGTAGGGGGGAGAAGAGAGCTGAGGGAGCTGAGGAAGCTGAGGAAGCTGAGGGAGAAAAAATACCACGCATCACGCACCACGCACCACGCACCACTCTCTTTTCTGGCTCTTGTTTTGACTTTTGACTTCTGACTTTTAACTTTTGAGACATAGGAAGTTTTAAAATACTGGCAATAGTAAGTCGTTGGCTTTCGAGTAATTTCTACTAATGACCCATTCTACGGATATTAAGACACTAGCTCGCTGGATGGCAGCTGATTTTAGCAATCAAGCGCAAGCTTTTGAAAATCCTCCTTTTTTTGCCCATATTCGCGTTTGTATGCGTCCTCTTCCCCTGAATCTATTATCTGGGGTTAGCTTTTACGTAGAACAAGCCTATGATTACATGCTCGGCAACCCATATCGGGTACGAGTATTAAAGTTATTGCAGGCAGGCGATCGCATTGAAATTGAAAATTACACCATTAAGCAAGAAGAAGAATTTCACGGTGCATCCCGCGATCTCAAACGTCTGCAAGCATTATCAAGCGATCGCCTGGAAAAGCTACCAGGATGTAACATGATTGTCCAATGGGTAGACAATGGCTTCAAAGGTACAGTTGAACCAGGTAAGTGCTGTATGGTCGTGCGTAAAGGTAAAACTACCTATCTCGACAGCGAATTTGAAATTGATGGCGATAAATTTGTCAGTCGCGATCGCGGACGCGACCCCGAAACTGACGAACACGTATGGGGTTCAGTGGCGGGACCATTTTACTTTGTTCGCTGGCACAGCTATGCTGATGAGGTAAAAATTGCCTAAATTCAAAATTGCGTCAAAAGTTGCGTAAGGATCGAGCCTTACGGTAAGGTAGGACGAGGTTGATGCGGCGGCTCTTGCTTGCCCGACTGAGATCTCGTCACTTTCTGGCACAATACCAAACCGCCAGTAGATCCAAAGTTCTAAAAAGTGATATAATATAATGCCTGTCAAGATGTCGGCGACATAGCCAAGTGGTAAGGCAGAGGTCTGCAAAACCTTTATCCCCCGGTTCAAATCCGGGTGTCGCCTCTAGAAAATTAGTTTAATAACAAGGGTTTCCAGGTTACTCCTGAGTATTTGTAAGGGGTAGGTTGAGATAGTTTTGGTGCAATTGAGAGCAATATATGGTGTAAGTTTGGTGTAAATTTTTAGTATAGTAAAGGTATTTACACCATTAAGTTACCTAATTATTTCAATGCAAGCTCAAACTGGGAAAGCTAGAAATAGCAAAGGTTCTGTATCTGTTTTAATTTCTAATGGTCGCTTGCAACTCAGGTTTTACTACGCTGGCAAGCGACACTATCTTTCACTAGGACTGCCAGATAATAAGGTTAATCGCAAAGCAGCAGAGGCTAAAGCTAAACTAATCGAGTCCGACATTGCTTTTGACAGGTTCGATCCGACGTTGGTAAAGTACAAGCCGCAAACAGCACTTAGTACGGTTACACCATTTACACTATCAAGTAAACCAGTAGAGTCTTCAAAGTTAACGCTGACCGAGCTTTGGGATCGCTACACCGAGTACAAACGCCCTCAAGTTAGCCAGTCAACAATTGCGGTTGACTACCGGAAGTACCGCAATCATATTGCTAGCCTACCTACCAAGTCATTAGAGGAGGCGATCGCAATTAGGGATTATTTAGTGTCACACTTATCGCCAAATGCAGCTAAGCGCGTACTAACCAATCTATCTGCCTGCTGCAACTGGGCAAAGGAATCGAGATTGATAGATACTAACCCATTTGCTCAAATGGCAGCAGGGATCAAACTTCCCAAAGCTGAGAAGAGGGAAAAATATGACATCCATCCATTTACAAAACAAGAAAGGGACACAATTATTCAAGCATTTGAAGAAGACAGGTATTACTCTTTCTATACCCCATTGGTTAAGTTTCTTTTCTATACGGGATGCAGACCTAGTGAAGCCATAGCACTACAGTGGAAGCATATTGGAGAAAAATTTATTACCTTTGAGCAAGCCATTACTATTAGCCCGAAAGGTCTCGCCCTCAAGGAAGGCTTAAAAACTCAAGACCAACGTAAATTTCCGGTCAATCCTCAACTGCAAGCAATTCTTCAGTCAATTAGAAATGAGAACTATCAAAAAAACGACTTTATTTTTCTTGGCAAAAAAGGAGGTATGATTGACTTTGGTGATTTTTGTCGCCATGCTTGGAAAGGTTACAAAAATCGTCATGGAAAAATGATCGAAGGCATTGTTACACGACTTGTTAGAGAAGGAAAAATTGACGAATATCGGAGACCTTATCAGTGCAGGCATACGTTTATCACGCTTTGCTTGGAATCAGGTATTGACTGTAAAGATGTTGCCAAATGGGTTGGTAATTCGCCAGAAGTGATTTATAGGTACTATGCTGGTAATCGTAGAGACTTACAAGTACCTGAGCTTTAAACTTGAAGGGCAAGATGAGAAGCCGATAAATATTGAATTTGGCTCTCGTTTCTCTGCATCTTTCAGGTAATACTAACTCGACCCGTGCCGTAAAATCTGCTAGGACTTTCGCAAGTGCTATTTGTTTTAAATCAGGATCGATGCCTACCACACTATTATCTATTTTTAATTGCAGCGGTTTTGCATAAAGAAAGTTCTGCTTGCTTGTGGCTACGATTGCAGCGACAAGATGCCACTATAGAAGTACAATATTCGTTCAACGGTGAAAATTATACTTTACTGAATACGGCATATTTATCCACCAAGGAATCGTTACAGGTGGGATTAGTGTGTGCTTGTCCAGAAGATGAAAGCTGTCAGATCGCCTTTGAGAATTTTCTGATTGAAACTGAAAGCGATCGCTGTGGACAAAGATTGAGCAATAGCACTAATTAAATTCATAGTTTTGCATAAATATGGAATGAATTGGCGATCGTTAATTTCAAATTGAGCAAAATCATCCCGTGAATTAACAACATACAAACTAGGTGTGTAACAGCCGATCTAGCCCTCACAATTTCCTCAACATATTTTTCTATAATTAGCCTTGAAGTATTACTTAGAGTCAAAAAATAGCTAAGTAAAAAATGAACGGTGATTTTAGTAAAAACTTTAACTCTCCTCCTTTGGTTCAAGCGATTCATACTGCTGTCAAAGGACGAGCGAGATATAAAGTGCAGAGATTGAAACATTCAGAATATCTCAAAAAATACCTAGAATTTGAATTGTTAACTCACAAGGGAATACAGCAAGTTCGTGCTAATCCTGACACGGGAAATGTGCTGGTGATTTTTCAGCCAAGTTTTAGTCCGAACGCGATCGCTTTACCGATCGAAAAAATTGTCATAGAGTACAGAAAACAGAGCAAAAAACCACCTGTAATAACGGTGCGTGCAGGTTCAGTGTTAGAAAAAGTCACGAATCCATCGATCAACAAAAGAAAACTACAGCAGCTGAAAACTTCAGATCGAGAACAAAAAAGTTTACCTTGGTATCTTTTAGAGACAAATGCGGTAACTTCGGAGTTTAATACCTCGGCTGTAGCGGGTTTATCTCGTACAACTGCCGAAAAAAACCTGCAACTCTATGGCGCAAATGTTCTCCCACAGACTAGCAGACGTTCCAAGCTGAGTATGTTTGTCGAACAATTTACAACTCTACCAGTAGCACTTTTAACAGTTGCAGCTGGGCTATCTGTCGCGACTGGGGGATCGATCGATGCTTTAGTCATTATGGGCGTTGTCTCAATCAATGCGGCGATCGGTTACACCACAGAAAGCCAATCTGAAAAAATTATTAACTCCCTCAAAACCTTAGTCAAACCCTCAGCATCAGTCATTAGAGATGGGAATTTACCAGAAATTAGTGCCTCTGAGGTTGTGGTGGGAGATATTTTAGTTCTTAAACCAGGCAGTTACGTACCCGCCGATGCCAGATTGATTGAGGCGAATCATCTTAGTGTAGATGAAGCTGCACTCACGGGTGAAAGCTTGCCAGTTACCAAAATTACTGAAGCCCTAACAGTACAAGACGTTCCGCTTGGCGATCGCCTCAATATGGTTTACATGGGAACATTAGTCACGGGTGGACAAGGTTTGGCTGTGGTTGTCGCCACTGGCAAATTTACAGAAATGGGCAAAATCCAAACCCTTGTTTCGCAAGCAGTCATGCCAGAAACCCCGATGCAGAAACAACTCGATCGAGCTGGCAATCAACTCGTCTTTGTATCTGGGGCGATTTATGCCGGTGTGTTTGGTATCGGACTGTTAAGGGGATATAGTTTACTTCAGATGTTGAAAACATCCATATCTCTAGCAGTTGCAGCTGTCCCTGAAGGATTGTCCACGGTTGCTACTACTACTTTGGCGTATAGCCAACATGAGAAAGCACAACGTCCTGATTCGTCGTCTGGATGCAGTGGAAACTCTGGGTTCTGTACAAACAATTTGTCTCGATAAAACTGGGACAATTACAGAAAACAAGATGTCAGTCGTAGAAGTATATACAAATAACAAATCTCTGAAAATATCTTCTGAGGGCAAATTTATCAACAAAAAAGAAAACATCAACCCCTACATTTGTAGCGAACTCTTAAAGCTGATTCATATCTTAGTTCTTTGCAATGAAAGTGAAATTAGTGCGGGGGAAGATGGCAAATATATTCTCAAAGGATCGGCAACAGAAAATGCTTTAATTTACATGGCGATTAGTGTTGGTGTAGATATTGGTCAACTCAAAGAAAAACATCCATTACTGGCAACGACTCATCGCTCCGAAAACCATAATTTCATGAGTACGTTGCATCTATCTCATGACAACCAAAAACTCGTTGCTGTAAAGGGAAGTCCAGCAGAAGTTTTGAAAATGTGCGACTGGCAGGAGAAGAATGGCGAGATCGTTCCACTGACGGAGGCAGAAAAAACGGCGATTGAAATTGCCAACGAAATGATGGCAGGTAAAGCTTTGCGAGTCTTGGGGGCAGCTTATACGAATAGCATTGACATCGCAGCAGAGATAAATCCCCATCAAAACTTGATTTGGCTTGGTTTAGTTGGGATGGCAGATCCGATCGGAAACGGTGTCCAAGATTTGATGCAAGTTTTTCATCAGGCGGGAATTAATACAGTCATGATTACGGGCGATCAAAGTGCAACAGCCTATGCCATCGGCAAGGAATTGCATCTCAGCCAGGGCGAACAATTGGAAATTCTCGATTCTACTCACCTCGATCGCATTGAGCCGGAAATCTTGAAAGGATTATGCGATCGCGTTAATGTTTTTGCAAGGGTTAGTCCTGCCCACAAGTTACAAATTGTCCAAGCCTTACAAAGTGTAGGTCAAGTCGTTTCCATGACGAGCGATGGGATTAATGATGCCCCTGCTTTAAAGTCCGCCGATGTTGGCATCGCAATGGGACATACAGGCACAGATACAGCCCGTGAAGTTGCAGATATTGTCTTGGAAAATGACAACCCAGAAACTATGATTGTTGCCGTCAGTCACGGACGGACAATTTATAACAACATTAGAAAATCCGTTCATTTCCTGCTGTCTAGCAACTTAAGCGAAATTATGGTGATGCTAATTGCTACTACAGTTGGGATGGGTCAACCACTGAATGCGATGCAGCTATTGTGGGTCAATTTAGTCACAGATATCTTTCCTGGTCTTGCCTTAGCATTAGAACCACCAGAACCAGATATTTTGAGTCAACCTCCGCGCAGTCGGGACGAGCAAATTATCAAAAAATCTGACTTTGCCAGAATCATCTTTGAATCAGCTACGATTTCCACCAGTTCTTTAGCTGCCTATGGCTACGGCATCGTGCGTTATGGCTTGAGTCCCCAAGCCAGCACCATAGCTTTTATGAGTTTAACCATGTCGGAGTTACTCTACGCTTTCAACTGCCAATCGCCCAAACACAGTATTTTTAGCTGCGAAAAACTACCAACTAATTATTACTTAACTCTGGCTTTGGTAGGCACTTTTGCTTTACAGATGTTGGCTGTATTAGTGCCTGGTTTAAGAGGACTTCTGCAACTTACATCTATTAGCCTTGGGGATAGTACAGTCATTGGTGCAAGTGCTTTGTTGCCATTTGTAGTTAATGACGCAACCAAGCAATTACCCCCAGCAAAAGTATCAAATTATAATTTGATTGCTTGTTGTCTATGTAAATGTAGCAATCTTAAAAAATAGAATTCATCCAAAACGTCCTGTTACATATTGATAGGTTACTTCCTGAGCTGGATGATTAAAAATTACAGGGGTTGTATCATATTCAACTAATTCGCCAATCCGATTTCCTACTTCTAGTTCAACATTGAAAAATGCTGTCATCTCAGAAATTCTTGCTGCTTGCTGCATATTGTGAGTCACAATTACAATTGTGCATTGTTCCTTGAGCTGATGCATCAATTCTTCAATTTGCTGAGTTGATAATGGGTCGAGAGCAGAACACGGTTCATCCATTAAAATTACATCTGGTTGCACGGTAGTCTTTCTACCAGTTGCGCGTATTTCTGACCTACAAGTGCTTGAAACTTGGAATCAAGCTGATAACTGTTCCTCCCGCTTACACGTCGAAATCTTGCGCGTCCTGCCTCCGAATTGGAAACAGGAACGGCAAGTCTTTTAAATGTGAGTGTGGGTGGAAGTGCGATGCTGACCATAACGCGAGTATTGTAATTTCTAAACTTGGGGGCGTAGTAAATCGCCCTGGAGGTTCTCGGGTCTTTTCTGTTCTCTGGATAGAGATGACTCAGGACTGCGGACAGCCCACGCTGTAACCCGAAGGGTTTAGCGCTGGGTAGTTTACTCCCTTATCAGTTATCGGCGATCGGTTAATTCCGACTTACGACTTACGACTGTACGGGCGGGTTTACCTGAAATATTTGTCAGAGTCAGATTTCTTTTGTGAACCCGCCCCTACGACTTACCGATGACTGCTGTATTAAATTGTCGTCTAAACTAGAATGATATTAGACGTACCTATAAAAACTCTGAGTGCCTCACTCAAATAATTACAAGCGCTATGGGATTTTTTGATTCTGATATAGTTCAACAGGAAGCCAAACAGCTGTTTGAGGATTATCAAGCACTGATCAAGCTGGGGAACAGCTACGGCAAATTTGACCGCGAAGGAAAAAAGCTATACATCGATCAAATGGAAGCCATGATGGAGCGCTATCGGATTTTTATGAAGCGCTTTGAACTTTCAGAAGATTTCATGGCACAAATGACGGTAGAACAACTTAAGACTCAGCTCAATCAGTTTGGGATCACGCCGCAGCAAATGTTCGAGCAAATGCATAATACTTTGGAGCGGATGAAAGCAGAGCTAGAGAGTCAGTCCCAATGAGGTGTTGGAGAGTTGGGAGTTGTAGGGGCGGGTTTTGACCAAAAATTGTCGGCTGGAATGGTCAAGCTATCTGCTAAACCCGCCCGTACAGGAGAGTCGAGAGTTGTAGGGGCGGGTTTTGACCAAAAATTGTCGGCTGGAATGGTCAAGCTATCTGCTAAACCCGCCCGTACAGGAGAGTCGGTAATTGGTAGTTGGTAGTTGTGTAGTTGACGGTTGACTGCTTCGTGTCCTCCTTTCATCTAGGACTTATCGGTCGCTGTTCTAACCTCTTTGTGGTACTTTTAAGCACGGAGACGAAATGGAGTTAGAAGTGCAACCAAAAGTCATTATTCATGGTGGTGCAGGCAGTTCGCTACACGGCAAAGGTGGAGTGGAAGCAGTGAGGCGATCGCTCTACCCAGTTATTGAAGATGTTTATGCTTTACTGCTAGAAGGAAAGAGTGCTTGCGAGGCAGTGGTACGCGGTTGTCAAATGTTAGAAGACGATCCCTTGTTTAATGCTGGAACGGGATCGGTACTGCAATCGGACGGACAAATTCGCATGAGTGCGGCGCTGATGGATGGTATTGCTCAAAGATTTAGCGGTACGATCAATGTCTCGCGAGTCCAGCATCCAATCGAACTAGCATTATATTTACAAAACTCCCCCGATCGCGTGTTGTCAGACTTTGGGGCAGCAGAACTATTGCGAGAACTGCAACTGCCTAGCTACGATCCGATTACAGAGCGTCGTCTCAACGAATGGCTGCAAGAAAGGCAGGAAAATTTTACAAAGACGATGGCGGCGGTAGTGGCAGAAGTCGGGGTAGGAGACGATGCAGACACCGCAGTTGTCGATACGAGTGCTAGACGGGGAACAATTGGCGTAGTCGTGCTAGATAGCCAAGGAAAGCTAGCATCTGGTACATCTACAGGTGGTAAAGGGTTTGAACGCATCGGACGTGTCAGCGATTCTGCCATGCCTGCGGGAAATTATGCTACAGCACACGCTGCTGTAAGCTGTACGGGAATTGGCGAAGACATCATCGATGAGTGTTTGGCAGCGCGGATCGTCGTCCGCGTCACGGATGGCATGTCTTTGTTAGACGCGATGCAACGCACGTTTACTGAAGCTAGCGATCGCCAGCGAGACTTAGGGGCGATCGCCCTTGATGCTTCTGGGGCAATCGCTTGGGGCAAAACCAGCGATGTGATTCTGGCTGCTTTCCACGACGGCAACAAGATTGCTGACACTTTGGAATTGCCCGTAGGGACGCAGGTTGGTTGTATATGATAGTTGATAGTTGTTAGTTGTTGGTTGATGGCAACCAACAACTAACAACCAACTATTCCTTCGACTTCAACCTCCAGCCAGGTTTGACGACCTGACGCGATCTGGCAATAACCAAACAATCGTCGGGTACGTCTTCGGTAATCGTCGAGCCTGCGGCAATGTTGACATCCTGTCCGATCGCGATCGGAGCGACGAGGACGCTATCAGCACCCGTTTTACTGCGATCGCCAATTTTAGTGGGATGCTTTTTTACGCCATCGTAGTTAGCTGTAATCGTACCGCAACCGATATTAACGTTTTCTCCAATTGTGGCATCGCCTAGATACGATAAATGGGCGGCTTTAGTTTCTGCCCCTAATTTCGTATTTTTCAATTCCACAAAATTGCCAATCCGACAACCCGCACCAACTTCAACCTGACCTCGTAGATGAGCGTAGGGACCGATTTGAGTTTCAGCACCAACAACGCTGTTGCTGACGACAGAATACATCGCCGTGACGTTTTCGCCAATCCGACTATTTTCTATGAGACTGCCTGGTCCAATTCGACAACCAGAGGCGATCGCGGTTTGACCCCGTAGGTGGGTTTGTGGCTCAATGACAACATCTGGTTGAATCTTTACCGTGTCGTCAATTGTGACACTAGCTGGATCGATTAGCGTCACTCCTGCTGCCATCCAATAGGACTTGATGCGTCTTTGTAAAATCTCGTAGGCAGTTGCTAATTGTTCGCGATCGTTGACTCCCAAGATTTCTTGTTCGTCTTCGATATCAACTGCCATTGCGGGTTGGAGCAAATTTACGGCATCTGTCAAATAGTATTCTTTTTGGTCGTTGTTGGCTTGTAGTTGCGGTAGTACCTTTGCTAAATCTTGCCAGCGAAAACAGTAGACCCCAGCATTAACGCGACGATTTTGCTTTTGAGCTGCGCTACAATCGCGATCTTCAATAATTTGCTGAACGATGTTTTGACCGTTACAAAATACCCTTCCGTAACCTTGAGGATCGGAGAGTTGAGCGGTGAGAATGGTAGCAGCATGTTGGTGCTGTTTGTGGGTCTGAATCAGCCGTTGTAGAGTTTGGGGTCGTAACAGGGGAACGTCGCCATTCAACACCAATAAATCCCCTTGAAAGCCTTCTAAATGTGGTAGGACTTGCTGAATTGCGTGACCCGTGCCTAATTGCTCGGTTTGTTCGACAAACTCCAGTTTTGGCAAGGAATTAGAGACAAGCGAACGGTTGGGATCTAAAAGAGCTGTCTTCACTTGCTCAGCTTGATATCCCACAATCACCAAAACTCGCTTGGGAGAGATTTCTAGACTACCCAGGATCGCTCGTTCGATCAGCGATCGCCCTCCGATTTGATGTAAAACTTTGGGCAACGTCGATTTCATTCGCGTACCGCGCCCAGCTGCCAAAATTGCTACCGCTACCATATGTTTAGACTTGGCTATCTGCTATTCGCCTATTCAAGGATAAAGGAATCGGTGACTAGTGACTAGTTATCAGGGAGCAGGGAGCGATTGAGCAGTGACCAGTGACCAATGACTAATGACTAATGACTAATGACTAATGACTTGACATTAACATTGATGTCAAGGTTTAGGGTGAGAGGGTGTATATGCAGTTGCTATGACTTACTTCGCGATTACCCGTTTCAAAACCTTATCGAAAACTTTATTTCGAGTTTTCAGTCGAGAACATCTAGATGCGATCGCCGCTTTTGTTTGCGCTGTATTGGTACTTTTGGGCTGGATAGCGCTCCAATTAGGTTGGCTCGGGCTGGGATTGTTGTTACTACCAGCAGCATACGTTATTGGCGGGTATGAGAGCGCGAAGGAGGGGCTGACAACTTTGTGGCGAGAAAAAGAGTTGGATGTGGACTTACTGATGATTGTCGCTGCTTTAGGGGCGGCGGGATTAGGTGTGTGGCGGCGGGAATATTACTTAATTGTCGATGGGGCAGTTCTAATTTTAATTTTTGCTATCAGTGGGGCGCTGGAAGGCTATGCAATGCAGCGCACGGAACGAGATATTCGCAGTTTGATGAGTCTGAGTAGCGATACAGCTAGAGTACTGGATCGCGGACAGGAAAAGTTGGTTGATGTCGAGCGGTTACAAGTTGGCGATCGCATTTTGGTTAAACCTGGGGAACTCATTCCCACCGATGGCATCATTCAAGCAGGTTACAGCACTCTCAACGAAGCAGCAATTACAGGGGAGTCTTTACCAGTAGAAAAGACTGTAGGGCATGAAGTTTTTGCGGGAACTTTAAACGGTAACGGAGCTTTAATTCTGCAAGTGCATCAGCCGCCAGAAAGTAGTCTGATTCAGCGCATCATTCAATTAGTCAAACAAGCCCAAACAGAAGCGCCTCCTTCACAAATGTTTATCGAACGTTTTGAGCGCGGCTATGCCAAAGTTATCGTTCTTACTGGGATTTTATTGGCAATTTTACCTCCTTTTATTTGGGGTTGGAATTGGGAAACGACAATTTATCGCGCCTTAATTTTTCTCGTTGTTGCCTCTCCTTGCGCGTTGATGGCTGCAATTATGCCGACATTGCTATCGGGAATTGCTAACGGTGCAAGACAGGGAATTTTATTTAAAAGTGGGGCGCAGTTAGAAATGATGGGAAAAGTGCGAGCGATCGCATTTGATAAAACTGGAACTCTCACCACAGGTAAATTAGCAGTCACAGAAGTTATCCCTACTGCTGGGCATTCAATCGATGAAGTTTTACAAATTGCTGCTGCTTTAGAAGCTTATTCCGAACATCCTATCGGACAAGCGATCGTCACCGCTGCCCAACAAAAACAAATCGCGCTCGTCCCTGCTGTTGGTGTATATTCTCACCCAGGACAAGGAATTATTGGCGAAGTCTGTCAACAGCAAGTCCTAGTAGGAAAAGCTGATTTTTTAATTCAAAATTCAAAATTCAAAATTCAAAATTTGGAATTAACTAATAACTCCTCTGTACGGGCGCACAGCAGTGCGCCCCTACCGACTCCCAATTCCTCTGTACGGGAGGGTTTAGCAGATAGCTTGACAATTCCATCTGGCGATTTTTGGTCAAAACCCGCCCCTACAACTCCCGAACTATCCCAACACCTCGAAGCCGAAGGCAAAACCGTCATCTGGGTAGCACGAGAAAGTGAAATCATCGGGATTGTGGCTGTAGCCGATGCCCTTCGCCCCAAAGCTGCGGAAGTCATCAAGCATCTGAAACAATTAGGAATTGAGGAAACAATCGTCTTAACGGGCGACAATCAGCGTACAGCCGATCGCATTGCCCAATCTGTCGGGATCGATCGCGTTTATGCTGAATTATTACCTGAAGATAAAGTCAAAGTTATTCGTCAGCTTCAGAGCCAATATCAAACTGTAGCTATGGTAGGGGACGGGATCAATGACGCACCAGCTTTAGCTCAAGCATCGGTAGGGATTGCTATGGGTGTAACTGGTAGCGATGTTGCTTTAGAAACTGCCGATCTGGTTTTGATGGCGGATCGTTTAGAAAAGTTAGTAGTAGCAATTCATTTAGGTCGTCGTTCGCAAAGAATTATCAAACAAAATATTACCTTTGCTCTCAGCTTTATCGTGTTATTACTCATTGCTAATTTTACTGGCAACATGAATATGCCAATTGGTGTCATCGGTCATGAAGGATCGACTGTCATTGTGACTTTGAGTGGTTTAAGATTGCTAAGAAATTGGTAGTTAGTAATTGGTAATTGGTAGTTGGTAGTTGCTCCTCAGTTCCGCGACTCTCTCTTCCCCGACTCCCTGTACGGGCGGGTTTTGGAAGAAGATTTACGGTTGAGACTGTCAATCTATTTGCGCGCACCCGCCCCTACGACTCCCGACTCCCTAATAGAGATTGCTAAATTAACGAGAAAACTAGAATCCAAATTAGAAATATTAAACATGAAATAATTAATCTTGGTTCAGAGAACATAATTAGCGCGATTAAACCCAGACATCCTAAAATAGTTCCGTAGACAAGACCCATTTCAAACAGATGCTTATATTCATCTTCGCTTTTTCTGGTCATGGCTAAGCTATTAGTAGAAATATTGAGTTTTAGAAATATCGAACTGTAGACGCGATCGCACTTGACTTTGATAAATTAATTAATTCAAATGCTTTATTTATACTACGTATTTGCTACTGAGTCTAGTCAGTTTGTCACGCTCATCACACATATCATTGTCTACTTAACCTTAATAGATAACATTCGCTCTAGCAGTGCAACTTTTTGCAAACGGGCAAATGCTTTATTTCTCTGCTGCTGAAGATGATAGTGTCGGCGTAACTTTCTAGTCACGAGTATTGATACGAGCATAAATATTGGTAATACTACAATTGCCGATGGAATCAGCAAATCGTTGTGACTGGTTTGCGTGTCTGCATTAGATTTGCTACAAGTCTCCTGCCAAGTTTTAGTATTTGCCCAAGCTTTAGGCGTTTGGCAGATATTAGCAGCGTATAAATGATCCACTTTTGATTCTCCTGGGTAGTGACTCCATATATATCTACTCACCCAAGACAGCTGAATTCGGATTATTGGCTAAACAACCATCTTCCATGTAAACAATGCGATCGGCAATGTCGAGAATGCGGTTATCGTGGGTGACAAGCAGGATGGTGCAACCCTGTTCCTTTGCCAAACGCTGCATAATCTCTACCACATCACGCCCAGATTGTTTATCAAGGGCGGCTGTCGGTTCGTCTGCTAGAACAATTTTAGGATGACTGACTAACGCACGGGCGATCGCCACCCGTTGTTTTTGTCCTCCTGAGAGGTTTTCTGGATAATAATCGACTCGATTTCCCAAGCCAACGCTTTCTAGCATGGCTGTGGCTTTAGCATTTAAATCTTCAGCAAGATAGCGATCGTGTAATTCTAAAGACATTCTTACATTTTGTTTTGCAGTTAAGAATGACATCAAGTTATGTGCTTGAAAGATATATCCAATTTGGCAGCGTAACCGAGTTAATAGTTGCTTGTTTGCCCCACGAATTTCCTGTTCAAGTATTTTCAAACTACCCTCTTGAGCCGATCGCAACCCTCCCATTAAGGTTAATAATGTTGTTTTACCTGAGCCAGAAGGACCAGTCATAATAATAATTTCTCCTGACATAATCTCTAAATTAATATCAAATAAAACTTGCTTTTTCAACTCTCCATGTCCAAAGTAATGATTGAGGTTTTGAATTGAGATGACTGGTATATTTAGTTCTGTTATTGATGTGTTATGCGATATCACTTGCATGGTTTATCCTTTTTGTGTTAACGCGAATCAAACCGAGTTAATTGCGATTTAAGTGACATGACTTGCTTGACTTCAAAATTAATAGCTTGATCGGAGTTTTGGATTTCTATGTAAAGTAAAATAACGCCCAAAAAAAGCAATATTGTTCCTGATACAAATAAACCAATGACTACTACGGTAATTGTAGATATACTCAAGATTCTTGCTAGCGCTATTGCTATCATCGTAGCTAGAAAGCTAAGAATAGCAAGATATATTGTCAGAATGGCATTTCGTAATAATAGATGGCGACGACAGAGTAATATAAGTTGTGTATCGACAATATCTAAAACCTCTTCTAAAGCATCGTCAGATAACTTGTCATACATCGAGAATTCTAAAGCTTCTGCACGTTCGCGAGTTAGCGTCCGAATGCGAGAACCAATGTTTGCATAGCGTCCTAGCGCACCACCTTGAATCAGCGTGCAAGCTGTCACCATGACAGTAGGAGCGACAATAAGCTGGATTATTTGTGTCACAATTTCAATAGTCATATTCGTTCAGCATTTAGAAAACATCTGCTGGATCGGCAGAACGAAGTTTTTGCATCGCGATCGCCCCAGATACACTACACATAACAAACGTAATTGCTAATACAAAGATTGCTCGTTCTATATTCATTCCAATTGGCATTAAAATTGCAGCAGCGGCAATTTGATATAGTCCTAAAGAAATCAGAAAACCAGGAATATATCCCAAAATTGCTAATATCAGTGACTCCTGAATCAAAACACCTAATAAGTAGCGATCGCTATATCCCATTGCCTTAAGTGTGGCGTATTCTGGCAAGTGATTGGCAACATCGGTGTAGAGAATTTGGTAAACAATGACAATGCCTACAATAATTCCTACAATTACACCCAGTCCAAAGATAAATCCAATTGCACCTTGGCTTTCCCAGTAGTATTTTTCTACTTCTGCAAACTCTTTTGGTGTCATAACTCTAACATCATTTGGTAGGTTTGTTGTTAATTGTGCTTTAACACTTTCTGAATTTACTCCTGGCTTGAGTTGAATTAATCCAATTTCAATTTGATTCGATTGGCGATCGGGAAGTAGTTTTAGGAAAGTCGAATTGCTGACTATTACATTTCCATCAGCAGCAAAAGATGCACCAATTCTAAACAAACCAATTGTGCGAATATTTTGCTTGTTTAGTTGGACTTCCACACTACCTTGTTTTTCTACTATCTCTGCGATCGCCCCATATTCGGGACGAGAAGCACGATCGAATAAAGCCGTATTTAAAAGTTGTAAGCGTTTCGCATTTTGTTGAATTTCTGGTACGGCAAAGCTAGGCGCATTCGGATCGATACCCCAAATTAAAATCGTGCGATCAATCCGCGTTACAGGATTTTTCCACTTACCGTCACCAATATAAATTGAACTAACAGAAGACACGCCATTATATGCCAATGTTTGATACAATCTTTCTCTTGAAAAACTTTGTAGCGTAGACAGCGATTCAAATTGCCGATTAATCATCACCAAATCTGCTTGTAGCAAACTATGTGTCTGTGTCGCACTGTCGTAAAGAGAATCGTTGAATCCCAGTTGAATAAAGATCAGCATATCAGCAAAACCAATTCCCGCGATCGCCACTAGCAACCGCGTCTTTTCTTTCATTAATTGATGCCATGCGAGGGGAATTTTTTTCAGCCATTTCATAGTTTTGGTTAGTAATTGGTAATTGGTAATTGGTAATTGGTAATTGATGGCGTACATTCATTACTTGTAGGGGCGGGTTTATCGACATGCTTAGTTCAAAACAGATTTTCTTGGTAAACCCGCCCTTACCTTTATCGCAGTCAATTCAATTCGTTCGGTTATCCGTTATCCGTTATCAGTAACTAATTAATTCCGACTTCTGACTCCTGTACGGGCGGGTTCACCAAACGTCTCTGACTTAAACACATATGGCTGATAAATCCGCCCCTACGATTTTTGACTTTTCCTCGGTTTTTTATACCGAACATGCGTTATGCATTGAAGTAAAATCTATAGTTGAATTACTGTTTCTACCTGTAAATTTGTCAACCCAGCTACCCGTTGACTAGCTTCTGGAGTTAGGCGAATCTCAACCTCTACTATGCGCCGATCTAGATTTTCTCCAGGCTGGTTGCTAAACACATTTTGTCGATCGACTTGTAAACCGATTTGGGAAACCTTACCGCGCAACTGTCCTGAAATTGCTTGACTGGTAATGACGGCTGGCTGTCCCAACTTAACTTTACCGATATCAGTCTGATAAACTTCGGCGACAGCAACCATTTGAGCCGTTTGTCCCATTTCCACAATGCCCGAATCGCTAATTTTTTCTCCTTCTCGCGTGCGAATCTTGAGAATTTGCCCAGACATAGGGGCGCGAATATAGGCTTCTTGTAGCTGCGTTTCGGCTGTTTTCGTTGCGGCGATCGCAGTATCCACTTCTGTTTGGGCTGCATCCACATCTACCGGACGTACCTCGGCAATCCGATTCAGGGTAGCTTTGGCTTCTTGTAGTTGAGCCTGTAAAGTTTCCACCGTGCGGTTTTTCCCCGAAAGCGCTTCCTTTAATTGTGCTTGAGCGGTTTCTAGGGTTAATCGCCTGCTATCTATGTTCGATGCAGAGATCGCACCTTGACGATATAATTGTAAAAAACGATTATACTCTGCTAGGGCGTTGTTGACTTCTGCTTGATAGCGAGTAATAGTAGCATTTTGAGTTGACGTTTCTCCAGCAATTTCTGCTTGTATCCGGGTAATAGTCGCTTCTTGCGCCTTAATTTCTCCGGTTTTTGCCCCTGTTCTCACCTGTGCCAACTTAGCTTGGGCAACTCTGACTTGTTCGCGTGCTTGTGCCAAAGCATTTTGCAAGCGATCGCGAGAATCTAAAATTGCAATAGTTTGTCCTGCTTTAACGCGATCGCCTTCTTTAACTAATAATTGGTCTACGCGATCGCCATCCAATGCAGATGGGGCAAATAAGCGAATTGCTTCTGTTTCTGGTTCCAGTCGTCCCAAAGCTGTAACTTGCGTCACTGGGGGAGTTGTCGCCACAGGAGGAGAAGGCTGAGAAGATTGAGAAACGACATAAAAGCCAGTTGCACCTGTGATAGCAGTTACCGTCAGAATTATCCCAGCTATCCAGCGATTTGAAGGTTTTAAAATTTCATTTGTCATTGGTAGTTGGTAATGGGTAATGAGTAATGGGTAATTGCTCCCTGCTCCCTGATAACTGATTATTTCAGGTATGCTACAAGAATTTTGCTGAGTAATGTTGCTTGTTCTGAATAGGAAATTGTTTCAGTTTCAAATATTCCTCGCATTAATAAACCGTAAAGATAGTTCAGGACAAAATCCGCGATCGCTTTATCTGGTACTTGCAAATAGTCGGCGATCGCCTGCGTAGTCTTATCCCAAGAGCTGTGAAAAGCATTATTTTTGGTCAATTCCGCTTTTTCCTGCTGGTAGAATTCCACCCAAAGTAAAACTTGCTTGCAAAAATTATCTTCATTTTTAGCTACAAAATTGAACATAGTTTCAATTCGCTCTGTTAAGGTGGGTGGATTTCCCGCCTCCGCCAAGAAGTTGAGCAAGTCTTGTCTGTCTAGTTCTTCTACCAATTGAAGAAATAAGGCTTGTTTGCTGGGAAAGTAATGATAAAGCGTCCCTGTAGACACGCCCAATCCTTGAGCTAACTGTCGCATGGTGATCGAACCGTAGCCTCTTTCGGCAAATAGATCGAAACTCTTGAGCAACAGTTCTTTACGATATTGGTCGTGGTCTACAATCTTGGGCATCGGGATAATTAATTTGACTCCATATTAAATCGAACGTTTGATATAAATAAATATAAAACAAACGTCCAATATAAATCAAGTAGGAGCGGGTTTGTTTTACAGCAAATATGTCAAGTAACAAATACATTTGCTGGCAAACCCGCCCGTACTTTAATTTCCCCCCTTTTTAAGGGGGGTTAGGGGGGATCGAAATCTCGCTTCTTCAACTGCGGATCTCCTCTCAATCTCCGAATCAGGCATCATCCAAAGCAGCAATACCCGGTAATTCCTTACCTTCAAGTAACTCCAAGCTAGCACCGCCACCAGTTGAAATATGGCTCATTTGCTCAGCTACACCGACTTTTTCCACCGCTGCTACAGAGTCACCACCACCGATGATGGAAGTTACGCCTTGCTTGGTAAGATCGGCAAGAGTACGAGCGATCGCTTCTGTGCCTACAGCAAACTTGTCAAACTCAAATACACCCATCGGACCATTCCAAATCACCGACTTGCACTCAGCCAGTGCTGCTTGGAACGTCTTGACCGAATCTGGACCAATATCCAAACCCATGCCATCAGATGGCATATTATCTACGCTAACAGTTTGAGCGTTGGCATCAGCAGCAAATTTATCTGCTACCACCACATCTGTAGGTAACAGCAAATCGACACCACGTTCTTTTGCCTTAGCTTCCAAAGATTTAGCCAGTTCTAGCTTGTCTTCTTCCACCAGCGACTTACCAACATTCAAACCCCTTGCTTTGTAAAAGGTGAAAATCATCCCACCACCCAACAGCAGCTTATCGCACTTGTCCAACAGCGTTTCGATTACGCCAATCTTACTGGAGACTTTTGAGCCACCAATAATTGCTGCTAGGGGACGCTGAGGATTTTTGATCGCGCTTTGGAGATACTGAAGTTCCTTTTCAATCAAATAACCTGCTACCGAAGGGCTGAGGTAGTGAGTTACGCCCTCAGTTGAAGCATGGGCGCGGTGAGCCGTACCAAAAGCATCATTTACGTACAAGTCCGCATTTGCAGCTAACTTTTGAGCAAATTCTGGATTATTCTTTTCTTCCTCAGGATAGAAGCGAACGTTTTCCAGTAGCAACACCTGACCGTTTTGCATTCCTGCAACTTTGCCAGCAACCTCATCACCGATACAATCGTCGCACTTAATAACCTCTTGACCGAGTAATTCGGAAAGGCGCTTAGCAACGGGAGTCAGACGCAATTTATCATCTACACCTTTGGGACGACCGAAGTGACTAGCCAGGATGACTTTAGCACCCTTTTTAATTAAATCTTGAATTGTCGGCAGTGCAGCACGAATGCGGGTATCATCGGTGATATTGCCTTGGTCGTCTAGCGGTACGTTAAAATCTACCCGTACTAACGCCCGCTTCCCAGATAAATCTGACGAGGATAAATTTGCTAGAGTTTTTTTGGACACAGCGTCAACCTCCTAATTGCCTTTTTGGTTTAGTCCATCATTTAGCGCCGTCCACATTTTACCGAAGCATGGGTATCGGAGTTACCACAAATGTTTAAGACTGTTCTGTTTCCGATCGATCGCAGCCGCGAGACACAAGAAGCCGTAGGAGTCGTAGTTGAAATCGTGCAAAAGTATGGTAGTCGTCTAATACTGCTATCGGTAGTAGAGGCATCAGAAGATGCTGGCGAGGGCATGGAATCGCCTGATGTCGTAGCCAGACTTCTCGAAGATGCTCAGTCTGTCTTCAAGCAGCAAGGCATTCAAACAGAGGCGATCGAGCGACAGGGCAAACCAGCATTTGCGATCTGTGATGTAGCCGACGAAGTTAGTGCCAACTTAATTGTCATGGGTTGCCGAGGACTAGGATTAACAGAAGAAGGAGTCACCGAAAGCGTCACCAACCGCGTAATTAATTTATCTCCCTGTCCGGTTTTAGTTGTCCCTTAATGAGGGAGCCGAGAGCGAGGAGTGAGGGGGACAAGGGGGACAAGGAGGACAAGGAAGCAATTCCAGCCAACTACCAACTACCAACTACCAACTACCCATTCACAAATGACCAATGACAAATGACAAACGAAATTCAATGGTATCCAGGTCACATTGCCAAAGCAGAAAGAGCGCTTGCCGAACAACTGAAGTTGGTTGATGTGGTATTGGAGGTACGGGACGCACGGATTCCACTAGCGACCCACCATCCGCGCGTGCCAGAGTGGGTAGGCAATAAAACACGAGTATTAATCCTCAACCGCGTCGATACAATTCCGCCTGCGGTGCGGCAGTTGTGGCAGCAGTGGTTTAAGACACGGGGAGAAACAGTTTACTTTACCAATGCTAAAGATGGTAACGGTGTAGGACAAGTATTGCAGGTAGCGCAAAGAGCAGGTGATGAGATTAATCAACGCCGCAAAAATCGCGGCTTGTTAGCCCGTCCCGTGCGGGCAGCGGCGATTGGATTTCCCAACGTGGGTAAGTCAGCACTGATCAATCGGCTGTTGAAGCGGCGGATTGTCGTCAGTGAGGCTCGTCCTGGGGTAACGCGCCAGTTGCGCTGGGTCAGAATTTCCGATCGCGTCGAATTGTTAGATGCACCTGGGGTAATTCCGACTAAGCTAGAAGACCAAGCAGCAGCAATTAAGTTAGCTATCTGCGATGATATTGGTGATGCTGCCTACGATTCTTACCAAGTGGCTGTGATCTTTATCGATTTGCTGCAAGATTTAATGGCAACTGCTCCCGAACTCATGCCTGACAATCCCCTATCTCGCTACAAAATCGATTCGTTGGGCATGACAGGAGAAGAATTTGTCTATGAGTTATCGGCAAAACGCGATCGCGGTGACTTGGAACGCACGGCGAGACAGATACTGATAGATTTTCGCAAAGGAGTTTTGGGGACAGTTCCCTTAGAGTTACCACCGAATTAATTTTTGTAACTTTTCTTTTCATCCAAATAAACCAAAAGAGGGAAAATAGCTCAAAGCTACTCCCTCCCTTATCCATTGATGGTATCTCGTATGAGTTTTAGAGATCGCCGTTGCGAAAGGCAAGGACAAAAATAACTGCTGGACCAGCTATCATAATCAGGGCAACGCTTACTAGTTGAAACAGAGTTTCCCACTGAAAACTACCGATTGCATCAAAAATTCCAGACATAAGATTTATCTCTCCTCCCAGCTTGTCTATTGAACGTCGATTTCTTACATAAAAATCCGCACCTTATTTTACCTAGAGGAGAATTACCGGATTTAATTAACTTAACAAATCTATAACAAACCACAAATAAACCCTTGTTGCTCTCATTTTAGTGATGGGGTAACTAAAATCGCTAAGCTTTAGTAGTAGGAACGCGATCGTCATCCAATCTGAATATTATGGCGACTTGAAATGGCAACTTGGAAATGTGTAAAGCAGTGTGGCGCTTGCTGTCATCTCGACCCAGAAGAACGTCCAGATATAGCAGAGTATTTGACACCAGAAGAGTTAGTACTCTATCTCAGCATGGTAGGAGAAGGTGGTTGGTGCATTCACTACGACCACTTAAAGCGAGAATGCAAAATCTATCCCAACCGTCCTCGCTTTTGCCGAGTCGAGCCAGAAATATTCTTAGATATGTACGGCATCGAGCCGGAAGAAGTCAACGATTTTGCGATCGAGTGCTGCGAGCAACAGATTTCCGGCGTTTATGGCGATCGCAGCCTGGAAATGGTGCGATTTCAGCGGGAAGTTGGCAATTGGTAGTTGTTAGTTGTTGGTTGTTTTTCTCCCTCAGCAACCTTGCGCAACCTTGCGCATCATAAGCTCTCTTCTCCCCTGCTCCCTGCTCCCTACCCCCTACTCCCTCACATACGGGGGTTGCCTTTTGTCATAATTTGGCAGAAAATGAAAGGAATATGAAAAACGTCGCGTCTTGAACTGAGTTGCCCGTGAAACTGGAATCTGCACCCCCTCAGCAATCTAGCTTGTCTGACCAAATAACAGCACTGGAGAAACAGGTTTTGGAAACACACAGCCAACCTGTTGTCAGTATTAGCGATTGCCCTCCACAACAGCAAAAACAACAGCCAAAGAAAACACAGCAGTCTTGGTGGGCAATATACGCCTCGACATTTTTAACAATATTCTTGGCAGAATGCGGCGATAAGACCCAACTTTCCACGCTCTTGATGAGTGCAGAGTCTCAATCACCCTGGATTGTCTTCGTAGGTGCAGCCGCAGCGTTAATTACGACCAGTTTACTAGGCGTACTTTTGGGTCAGTGGTTAGCAAAACACCTATCACCTAGAAAGTTAGAAATTGCCGCAGGGACGAGTTTACTACTAATCGCGATCGCCTTAGTAGGGGATATTTTACTCTCGTAGAGATCCCCCCTAGCCCCCCTTAAAAAGGGGGAACAATAGACAAATTTCCCTTTTAAAGGCGATATAGAAGCAGCTGAGGAAGCAATTCCAAGTCACAAGTCACAATTCATTCCGAATTCCGAATTCCGAATTCTCCTCACACACCCCTCACCCCTCAACTTCATGGACTGGAAACTACTAGGAATCACTTTTGTCACTGTATTTCTCTCAGAATTGGGAGACAAAAGCCAACTAGCAGCGATCGCTCTCAGTGGTGGTTGTAAATCTCCAAGGGCTGTCTTTTTCGGCACGGCTAGCGCTTTGGTATTGACAAGTTTGCTGGGAGTTTTAGCAGGTGCGGGTGCAGCCCAGTTGTTACCCGTAAAATTCGTCAAGGCGATCGCGGCTGTGGGTTTTGCCGTTCTTGCAATTCGGTTATTATGCTTTGGAGACAATTCTCAAGAAACTGAGGAAACTACGATCTAAAAGGTGCAAATTCTACCTGTTGTCAAATCAAGTATTAAATGCACTCTCTTGGTTTCAAGGTAGTGCGTTAATTAACGTACCTACTCGCAATTGTGAAATTCACGGCTGAAAGCGGTATTGTGTGAACAGGTATAAAAAACAAAGTTTTATGACTTATGACCGCCGTTCATCCCAATCATAAGAAAGCCAAAGCCCTCAAATCAGGAAGCCGCCGCCCAGCTAAAGAACTTTGTAGCGAGTGCGGCTTGTGCGACACATATTACATTCACTATGTCAAGGAAGCCTGTGCCTTTTTAAATCAGCAATTTGACCAATTAGAAACTCAAACGCACGATCGCAGCCGTAATTTAGACAATCCAGACGAACTTTACTTCGGCGTGCATCAATCGATGACAGCGGCGCGGAAAAAAGAACCGATTCCAGGGGCGCAGTGGACGGGTATTGTTAGTACCATTGCGATCGAAATGCTAAATCGCGGCATTGTCGAAGGCGTAGTCTGCGTCCAGAATACCAGAGAAGACCGCTTTCAACCGATGCCAATTATTGCCCGTACCCCAGAGGAAATTTTAGCCGCACGGGTAAATAAACCTACGCTGTCGCCTAACCTATCGGTGCTAGAACAAATAGAACAGTCAGGCATGAAACGGCTGTTAGTAATTGGTGTCGGTTGTCAAATTCAAGCATTGCGGGCAGTAGAAAAACAACTTGACTTAGAAAAGCTTTACGTTTTAGGAACTCCCTGCGTGGATAACGTTACCCGTGCGGGATTGCAAAAATTCTTAGAAACGACTAGTAAATCGCCCGATACGGTAGTACATTACGAATTCATGCAAGATTTCCGCGTTCACTTCAAGCATGAAGATGGTTCGGTGGAAACAGTACCTTTCTTTGGTTTAAAGACAAACCAACTCAAGGATGTATTTGCACCTTCTTGCATGAGTTGTTTTGATTATGTCAATTCCCTTGCCGATTTGGTTGTCGGTTACATGGGTGCTACCTTCGGTTGGCAGTGGATTGTTGTCCGTAACGATCGCGGTCGCGAAATGCTGGATTTGGTGCAAGATAAATTAGAGCTACAACCAGTCATATCGCAGGGCGATCGCCATCAAGCGGTACAGCAGAGTATACCTGCTTACGATAAAGCGGTGACTCTGCCCATGTGGGCGGCGAAGTTAATGGGTGTGGCGATCGAAAGAATTGGTCCGAAAGGGTTGGAATATGCACGATTCTCGATTGATTCTCACTTTACACGGAATTATCTGTACGTGAAGCGGAATTATTTAGAGAAGTTGGCAGCGCATGTCCCGGAGTTTGCTAAGCGGATCGTGGGGCAGTATAAGTTGCCGGATTGATGTCGCGCAAAGGCGCTTACGTCTTTGCGTGACATTTTTCTTGTTTTACTTACATAACTTAATAAAACTCGCCTGCATAATTTTTTTCCGTACCCCTGATAAGTAAATAGCGGAGGAAACACGCTATGTCTAGGAGGTGAGACAACAAGCAACGCGGTAGTGTTTCAGAGGATTTTTCCTCGAAAATAAACATACCCCTGCTGGAGAGACAAATCAAAAATACTGTTATGGAAGAATTTGAGGTGAGTCTGCGTCAATTGGTCGTAGAAACTTGTCAGCAGAAGATCGGTAGTCTCGATCGCCAGCGAGGTTTAACTAGAATTGTCCGCTCGATTGCCAAGTCTGGCAAGCTGTGGAAAGAAAATACTCCCGATTACGAGGATGCCTTACAACAAACCTGGCTGTATTTCTGCCGTAACCTGTGTGAAGCTACGACAGGCGATCGCTACGATCCCAGTCGTAGTAGTGTCACGACTTGGTTAAATGCATATCTGCGGCGACGGCTGCAAGACCTATACCTGCAAAGAAAGACTACCAATCACTCGACAATTAGACAAGTCTATTCTGTTGACGAGGTAGGGAAAGACACGATTGAAGCCTTGGAAGCTGCGCCCGATGTCCCACCAATTTTGGAAACGACACGAAAGTGGATTCAAACCGATCCTGATGGTGACCTCCGCCGTACTTACATCCAAGGTTATCCAGAGGTGAATTGCCAAGTTTTATTGTTACAAAGGCTGCCACCAGAGACAAGCTGGGAAGATTTGGCAGCGCAATACAAGCTGTCCGTTTCGACACTGAGTAGTTTCTATCGGCGACAATGCCTACCACGATTGCGTAAATTCGGCGAATCGCAAGGGTATTTAGAGGATACCTATCATGAATTATCAAGCACGAGAAAACGATCGCTCCCTTCCGTTACCAATTACTCAAGCCGCGAATAGCATTGCTTGGCAGTTTAGCCAGCAGCAGCCAACGTCACAAAAAGCAGAGCAAGTGCGACTGAATACCTTAGCTGTGTGTGCCGTCCGTGATTATTTAGAAATGATGGGCGTTCCGGTGAATTGGAGTGGGTGCGATAGTTGGAATTCTTTCATGCGTGCGTGTGTGGATACAGCAGACTTGGAGGTATTGGGTTTGGGTCGCCTAGAATGTCGGGCGATCGCCACTGATGCTTCTACCTGTTACGTGCCACCGGAGGTTTGGGAAGATCGGATCGGTTATGTTGTTGTGCGTTTGGATGAAGTAGAAAAACAGGTCGATATTCTGGGTTTTGTCCAGCAAGTTACCCAGGAGCAGTTGACCGTTAACCAGTTGCGATCGCCGGAAGATCTATTGTCCCACTTGCAAGACTTGAGCGCGATAACTTCGTTAAGCTTCGCTAACGCGAATCCTCCTACGAGTATGGTTAACTTGAGACAGTGGTTCCAAAATACGTTTGAACCAGGCTGGCAAACTGTCGTCTCGCTGTTAAATCCTGCCGAACACAATTTAATCTTTAGCTTTCGTAAAACAGAAGAACTGAATACAAATGAAGTGGATCGCCCTGAAAATTTTGTCAGACGGGCAAAGTTAATTGACTTAGGGATGCAGCTAGCAGGTCATGCAGTCGCTTTGGTCATGGAACTGCGTCCTGCATCAGAGCAGAAAACCGATCTGATCGTACAAGTGCATCCGACGGGGAGAGAGACGTTTTTACCGCCGTCGCTACAGCTAATCGTTTTGGATGAATCTGGTTCAGTTTTCTTGGAAGCTAAAGCCAGACGCGCCGATAATTACATTCAATTGCAATTTAGCGGTACTACCGGAGAAAGATTTAGCGTTAAAGTAGCTCTGGGGGATGTTGGCATCACGGAACACTTTATTATTTGAGTTACAACTTACGACTTACAACTTACGACTTACAACTTAAAATGACGTGCCTACAGGTGATAGATCGTGGGTAAGTTAGTTGTCCTGAAGTTTGGCGAAGGTAGCTTTGAGCAGGGATTTCCTGTCACGCTGCAAATTAGTGAGGATGGCGATCGCCCCGCTGTAGAACTTGCTGGCAGATTACCATCCCAGCCGGAAATTCCGCAACTCTACAGAAAATGGCAATCGGCTTACTACAGCTTGGGTTTGCGATCGCGTCTAGAAGCCGCTGCTGTCCAAATTACGAATGTTTGTGTTTTAGAAGACTGTTATAATGCCGCAGAATCCCTCAGCCGCAGTCTAAACAATTGGCTTTCCTCTCCATCATTTCTTGCTTTAAGGGATAAGTTTTTAGAAAAATTAATGCCTGCGGATGCAATTCGAGTTATTTTGCAAACTGAAGATTTACTATTACAGCGACTACCCTGGCATCGCTGCGATCTCTTCGCTCGCTATCCTCAAGCAGAAATTGCCCTGAGTACCCCCGCTTACGAAGAAATTGCGCTGAAAACGACATCCTCTCGCACTCAAATCAGAATTTTAGCGATTTTAGGTAGTAGTGCCGGAATTGACATTCAAGCAGACCGTAACCTGCTCGAAACCTTGCCAGGAGCAGATGTCAAGTTTTTGGTTGAGCCGTCACGTCAAGAGTTAGACCGTCAGTTATGGTCTACCCAAGGATGGGATATTTTATTTTTTGCCGGACATAGTGCCAGTCAAACAACTGCCTCACAGAATGAAGTTACAGGCAGAATTTATTTAAATCAAACGGAAAGTTTAACTATTGCCGATCTCAAACACGCTTTACAAACTGCGGTAGAAAATGGTTTGAGCGTAGCCATTTTTAACTCTTGCGATGGCTTGGGTTTGGCGCGGGATTTGGCAAGTCTACACATTCCCCAAGTAGTATTCATGCGCGAACCCGTACCGGATCGCGTGGCGCAAGAATTTTTGAAGAGTTTTCTCCAGGCTTTTGCTGGGGGAAAGTCTCTCTATTTGTCGGTACGAGAGGCAAGGGAAAGACTCCAGGGATGGGAAAGCGAATATCCTGCTGCTAGCTGGCTACCAGTCATTTATCAAAATCTTGCCGAAATTCCTCCAACTTGGCAACAGTGGATGCAACGTCTACGTCCACCACGACAACGGCTTTCTCTGCGGCGCGTCTGCTTCACCAGCACCATTGTCACGGCGGCGGTGGTAGGAATGCGGTTATTAGGATTATTCCAACCTATAGAATTGCAGGCTTTCGACCAATTGATGCGGCTGCGTCCTATAGAAAAAGCCGATCCGCGTCTGTTAATTGTGACGGTGACTGAGGAAGATTTGCAGCTGCCAGAACAGAAACAGAGAAAAGGATCTCTGTCAGATTTGGCATTGGAAAAACTGTTGCAAAAACTCGAACAACTACATCCGCAAGTTATCGGTTTAGATATCTATCGCGATTTTCCAGTCGAGAAATTACCAAGTCTGAAGTCAAGGCTCCAAAAAAGCGATCGCCTTTTTGCAATCTGTAAAGTCAGCGATCCAGAATTCGATCCGCGTGGCGTTCAACCCCCGCCAGAAGTTGCACCAGAAAGGGTAGGTTTTAGCGATGTCATTGCCGATCCAGATGATAACATCGTGCGCCGCCATTTGCTCAATTTCGATCCGCCACTGACATCCCGTTGTAGTGCTAATACCGCGTTCAGTTTTCAACTCGCCCATCAATATTTGGCAGCTAAAGGAATTGAAACTCGATTCACACCCAATGGTAACTTGCAACTCGGTAATGTCGTTTTTCCGCGTTTGCAACCTTTCCATACGGGCGGCTATCAAAGAATCGATACTAAAGGCTATCAATTGTTACTCAATTACCGTCCCTTTGACTCTGTAGACGATATTGCCGTAGCAGTGACGCTAGGAGATATACTGAGCGATCGCATTCCGCCCAATCTTGCCCGTACCCTCAAAGACAGGATTGTACTGATCGGTCTAGCGGCTCCTAGTACTGGTGATGCGTGGTCTACTCCCTACAGCATCGGTAGACAGGGGCTACAAAAACAAATTCCAGGTATTTATTTACAAGCTCAGATGGTGAGTCAACTCCTCAGTGCTGTTTTGGACGGACGGACACCACTGTGGGTTTTGCCTCTCTGGGGTGAAATTGCTTGGATTTGGGCTTGGTCGTTGGTGGGAGGAGTTGTTGTTTGGTGCTGGCGTTCTCCCATGCGATTGGGACTGAGTGTTTGCTTGACAATTGCAGCTCTATATGGGTCGAGTTGGATATTACTACTTCAAGGTGGCTGGCTGCCTTTAGTCCCTGCGGCTTTGGCTTTAGTCGTGACGGGAGGCAGAATTGCGGTCGTCAAGCGTTCTTTGCCCGATAGCAGCAATCTACCGCTCAAACCTACACTAAAGATAGATTGAGGTGAGATAATGCCCAAGCTTGCAGCCACAGCAGCGATCGCCCTAACATTGCTCGTACCCACAGCAGCGATCGCCATCCACAATAACAGTCAAAATCACACTCATCAGCAAGTCAGCGCTCAACCCCGTTACACGCCGCCGCCCTTTCCTACCTCTGGCACTCCCACCGGACGGACTAGAGGCGCAGCCGGACGAGGAGGAGACTGCGGCTTCAAGCTGCCGCTAACGGCGCTAGCACCTGCCGTAGAAAAGACTGTAGGCAAGGGTAAAGCAACGTATGTTTGGGGACAGACGATCGCCGAGTATCCTACTTTCTGGTTTTACATTCCTGCTGCCAACCCTTCACTCCGTTCTGTAGAATTCGTCCTACAAGACGATCGCGATAACGATGTCTATCGTTCTGCTGTCGAACTGCCAGCTAAACCAGGCATCATCGGCGTGCGTTTACCATCTACCCAACCGCCACTTAAGCTCAATCAGAACTATCACTGGTTTTTGAAAACAGAAATAGCAGCCAGTTGCGATCGCCAAAACTTCACTACTGTTAAAGATTCCGTCGAAGGATGGGTACAGCGCGTATTGCCAACCGCCACAATGCGATCGCAACTCAAAACAGCCACACCCGAACAACGACTCGATCTCTACGCTCAACAAGGCTTATGGTACGATGCGATCGCCACCATAGCCGAACAGCGCTTACAGCAGCCAGAAAATGCCGCTCTCAAGGCAAATTGGCACGGGCTTTTACAATCTGCCAATTTGAGCGATCTGATATCTCAGCCGCTTTTGCCATAGGACAGTGAGAAGTAGGGGCGCACGGCTGTGCGCCCCTACTATTTTGCTTCTCTTTACAATTTAAAAATATGTATAATGCATACATAAAACAAATAGATTCTCGTAGTGCAAATGTTCTATGGATGACGAAAGAACGTCAAATCTCTTGGGTGCGCTTGCACTCAGCGTTATGGATGCCTTTAATGCGGTTGTTGCAGCCAATGCTGGATATGGTGGCGAAACCCCAGCTGCTCTGGTGACGTTAGGTGCAGACCCTGGAGTGTCAATTAATCAGCTACGGCAAATTCTGAATCTCTCGCATCCTGGAACCGTGCGCCTGATCGATCGCTTAGAAAAGGAGGGTCTTGTCGAGCGGCGATCGGGGGCAGATGGTCGAACGCTGGCTTTGTTTCTTACAGATGCGGGGTCTGAACGACGGAAAGCCATTTTGTCAGAGCGACGACAACAATTGCAAATTGCCATTAACTCTTTAACGCCGAACGAGCGCCAGCAATTGACCGCACTTTTAGAAAAAATGCTGGCAGCCATGACGACGAACGAGCTACAAGCCTTTACTATCTGCCGCTTGTGTGAAGAGGAAGTCTGCCCAGGCGATCGCTGTCCAGTCGAACAAAAATACTGTCAAATACTAAAACAATGAAAACAGTAATCCTTGCTCTAAGCTACGCCTTTTGCTGGGGAGTTGGATTGACACTGACGAAAATTGCCCTTGCAGAGATTACGGCAACAACTCTACTGATTATTCAACTGATTGCCAGCGTTACATTTCTTGCCACAGTGTGTTACTTCAAAGAGCGTCAACTGCCATTCACATGGAGTCATCTCAAACAAGGCTTTGCAGGGATTTTTGAACCTGCTTTAGCATATATGATTGGAACCTTTGGCGTAAAGATGACAACTGCCAGCAACGCCACATTAATTGGTTCATCCGAGGTAATTCTTACCATTTTGTTAGCAGCAGTTTTCTTAGGTGAAAAACTCACGCGAGTCAAATTACTCCTCGCTGGCATTAGTTTTCTTGGAATGTCTCTGTTAATTTTGAAAGACTCTCAGGGTGCAGACCGTGCCTCACTTGTCGGCGATCTACTCGTACTGCTCGGTACGGTCTTCGCAGTATTCTATGTTCTCCTGAGTAAGAAGCAGATTGCAACAGCAAATCCTTTACAGCTCACCGCATCGCAGCAGATGGTTGGTTTGCTTGTAACTGTATCGTGTTTTAGCGTACTATCAATTCTCAATTCGAGCTATGAAGTGAGCGCAGCAGGTATTTCACTACAATTTTGGTTACTTGCAGTTATTTCGGGCATCATGCAATATGCTTTAGCGTTCTTACTCTATTTGATTGCGTTGCAGAATGTGGCTGTAAGTCAAGCTGCGTTTTACGTTGCCCTCATTCCCATTTTTGGTGTAGCAAGTGCAATTTTGGCGCTCGGCGAGCAACCCAGCTTTACACAGTGGGTTGGAGGGGTATTAATCGTTGCGTCGTCCTATCTTGCAAACAAACTCAAAACTGTGTAAAGAAAACCACGAGTAGTGCAACTAGCCTAGTACAAAAATGAAAAGAAATCAGTCCCAGCCGTGCGATCGCCTCTTGCCATCCCAACCATAAAATGAGCAGTGTATCCTCTGCCACGTACCACTCACCACGCTCTTAAATATGGGACAAGAAATTTTTCAGGTCGATGCTTTTACAAATAAACCTTTTGCAGGTAATCCTGCTGCTGTATGCGTTCTGCCGCGATCGAGAGATGACGCTTGGATGCAAAACGTCGCCAAGGAGATGAATTTATCGGAGACGGCTTTCTTACTCCGGCAAGACGATGGTAGTTACAATCTGCGGTGGTTTACCCCTGCTACAGAAGTTCCTCTGTGCGGTCATGCTACCCTAGCTAGCGCTCATGTGCTGTGGGAACAGGGTTATTTGCAGCCAGAGGAAACAGCTCGATTTCATACTCTCAGTGACTTGCTGACGGCAAAACGGATAGGAGAATGGATCGAATTAGACTTCCCAATGCAAGTTCCTGCTGCATCGGAAATACCTGCCGATTTGATGAAAGCTTTGGGAACCAAACCCAAGTACGTAGGTGAGACGAATAGAAATTATTTGGTGGAATTAGATTCGGAGGAGATTGTCAGAAATCTTCAGCCAGATTTTAGTTTACTGAAAACTTTGCCCGTACAAGGCGTAATCGTCACCAGCCAAGGGACAAACTCAGAGTATGATTTTGTCTCTCGCTACTTTGCGCCTAATGTCGGAATCGATGAAGATCCGGTGACGGGTTCGGCGCATTGTTGCCTTGCACCCTACTGGCGCGATCGCTTAGGGAAAGATAATTTTCTCGCCTATCAAGCTTCTGCTAGAGGTGGGGTAATTAAAGTTAGTTGTCAAGGCGATCGCGTTTTATTGGGAGGACTAGCTGTTCTCGTTTTACGGGGTGAATTGGTTGATGGTTGAGCGATGGTAATTTGCGATCGCAGTTCTCGATTGCGTGCGTGACGTTTGTAGGGGCGCACGGCTGTGCGCCCCTACAGATCGGCTGTTTTACCTAATTGAAGATCGCCATGAAGACAGCGATCGACTAGGAAACTTCTAAAAATGCCAGTTCAAACTCTTTACCCTGTCGTACCTCACAATATGGTTGATGGCATTCGGGACATTCGTAGAGTAAATCGGTGGGATGAAATTCAGTAGTGCAATTGGGGCAATAACAGACGACTGGTACGGACTCCACCTGAAGTCTGGCATCTTCAGCTATTGTCTCCTTTTTCACCACATCAAACGCCAATTGTAAGGATTCTGGTACTACCCCAGATGCCTCACCAACTCGCATTTGCAACAGGCGAATATGGCTTGCACCTTCATGTTTTGCACGTTCTACAGCAGTTTCGAGAACGTTTTGCATCATTCCAACTTCGTGCATAATTCTACCTTGCCTAATTGAATTAATTGTTTAATTTGTTTTAAGGCTGTCTGCATACCTCGTTCAGCAATGGGTGAAAGGCGATCGCCTAATTCAAAGTTCGTTCCTGGTATCGTTACCCACCAAGCATTCGGAACCCGATTGTAAAGCGCGTACGTCAGGGCTAGTAGCGATCGCGGATCGCCTGTATGTCCGCCGATCGCAGTAGAATTGGTAGATGCGATCGCTTGTAGTCGCACGTCTTCGCAGACACTTGCAAAACAGGCATCAATAAAAATTGCTAGGTCGGCTGTTGCCAAAAATGTAGCTAGTTCGGGTGTGAGTTGATGAACGCACAGCGATGTGACATCAGGTAATTCCTCAGAGGCGATCGCATTAGCTACTTTCTGCCCCACAGCATCATCACTACGTAAGTCGTTACCATAGCCAATTAATAAAATAGTTTTTGAGTTATTGCTCATGTTATTCTAGCTAGCTCTATCTTGAAGCTATGAGGAAACATTGAGGAAATTGTGAGGTATGGCAAATTCACCTAAAAACTTCTAATCCCGCCAAACTTCATTAACAACACTTCCATCTGTTCCTACTAATTGAACGTGCAATGGCATTTGTCCAGCTGCATGAGTCGAGCAACTCAAGCAAGGGTCAAAAGCCCGAATTCCAGCTTCAACACGATTCAACATTCCTTCAGGAATTTCTGCACCATGAATAAAATGTCGGGCAATTTGAGCCACCGTGCGGTTCATTGCGAGATTATTTTGCCCCGTCGCAATAATCAAATTTATCTTCTGCATTAAGCCGTTTTCATCAACTTTGTAGTGATGAAATAAAGTCCCCCGTGGTGCTTCACTACAGCCAACTCCTTCTAGCTGGTTAATTCCAGCTTCGGCACGGATTTTAGGAGATAACACCTGTGGATCGTCAAGCAACAATTCAATTTGCTCGATTGATGCCAAAATTTCAATCAGTCGGGCGTAATGGTAAAAAAAGGATGAGAGTACAGTCCCACCACCGCGATCGCGAAATTCGCTTAATTCTCGATCTGCGATCGCAGTGCCAATATGAGTACAAATATTTAATCGTGCTAAAGGTCAAACTCGATAAATCCCACTATCTAAACGACAGCGATCTTTTTGGTCGGGATATCCTAAAGGGCGATAATAGGGGAACTTGAGATAAGTATAAGATTCAACTGCCTCACCAATAAATTCTTGATAGCGAGTCGGATCGAGTTTGTCTGCAATAATATTACCAGCGCTATCGACAAACCGAATATATCCGTCGTAGTTTTCCCACAAACCATCAGATGTGACCAAACCCATAAATAAACTGGGAAAATTACCAAAAGTTTGAGCTTCCCTTTCATAGTCCTGAAGCAAGCGCTTAAACCTGTCTAGCGCATCTAATATTGTGGTTTTAGCTTCTGGAATGCGGCTTTGAATCTGCGTGCGTCCTGCTTGAGATAATGGTTCTCTCACGCCACCTGGAATTGCCCACGATGGATGAATCTTGCGCCCCCCTAATATTTCAATAATTTCTTGTCCGAATTGCCGCAGTCGAATTCCACCTCTGGCTAACTCTGGTTGAGCGGCAATTAACCCAAAAACGTTGCGCTTTTGAGGATCGCTATCCATGCCTAATAGTAAATCTGGGGCGCTGAGATGGAAAAAACTCAAAGCATGGGATTGGATAATTTGCCCTAAATTCATCAACCGACGCAATTTAGTAGCAGCGGCGGGAATAGTGACAGAAAGAATGCGATCGCCTGCTTTAGCAGAAGCTAGCAAGTGACTCACTGGGCAAATTCCACAAATCCGCGCCGTAATTCCTGGCATTTCCCACAAAGGACGACCTTCACAGAATTTCTCAAAGCCGCGAAATTCTGTGACGTGGAACCGAGCATCAGTCACTTGTCCGGCATCATCTAAGTAGATGGTAATTTTAGCGTGACCTTCAATTCGCGTGACTGGATCGATAACAATTCGCTGGGACATAGAATACTGCTCTTTTCGCGATGATTTTTTTGTAGAGACTCGATCCCCCAACCCCCTTAGAAAGAAGGCTTTGAATTTCTCACTTTTTCAGGGAAATTAGGGAGGTAAGGAGGCTGCCAGTTCCCCCCTTAAAAAGGGGGGCTAGGGGGGATCGAGATCTCAGCTTCTAACCAAACTTGATAAACTCGCGCCCTTCTAAATGCGGTTTTTCTCCACGTAGTAGCGATTCCAATACAGCTCGAATCCGCGCCGCTGGAGGCGGACAACCGGGTAAGTAAATGTCAACGGGTACTACTGTATGTACTGGCGTGACTCGATCTAACAAAGGCGGGACAATACCCGGTTCTTGGGGGATCTGTCCGCGCACATCTGCGATTTCAATGTAACAGCGTTGTAAGACTGGTTCGGCACTACCTAATGGATTGCGTAAAGCTGTCACGTTACCAGTTACAGCACAATCACCAAACGAGATCAGGAGTTGCGATCGCTCTCTTACTGTTTTAATCGTTTGCAAGTGATCTTCATTGGCGATCGCTCCTTCTACCAATACCACATCTACCCCTTCTGGATATTCTTTGGTATCCATAAAGGGACTGTAAACTAAATCTGCCCCAGCCGCTAGCTCGATCAGCCATTCGTCTAAGTCAAGAAATGACATGTGACAGCCCGAACAGCCGCCTAACCAAACTGTTGCTAGTTTTAAACGAGTCATTGTTTACTGACTCCCTTGCTCATAAAGAACTACAGGGGATAGTTGCCATACAGTTATGGTTATAAACAAATAACTTGAGGAAATTATGAGGGAGGAGGCGAGAATTTCCTAGAGAAGATAGAGAATTACTGGCTCAAGCAGGTATTGGCTGCGAACAAAGTAACGCCTAGCTGAGATGAATTCAGCCTATGAAGAGGAAGGCGAAAAGAGACTGCAAATAATTCTACTTTGTAGAGCCGCAAAATTTCACGGCTCTAGAAAATTAACCATTAAACCTAGTATGGTCAATAGAAAGTACCATCAAATCTTAATAATGGTTGAGGTTGATTCCGGCTTCTTTAGCCATTACTGATAAGCCTTTGAAGTTGAGAGTTTTGATTGCTTTAGTCGAAAGCTTCAGTCTCACCCAGCGATTACCTTCTTCCCACCAAACCCGTTTCCACTGCAAGTTGGCTTCTTGCACTTTTTTAGTCCGGCGGTGAGAGTGGGAAATGGCATAACCATTGTTTGCCTTTCTGCCTGTGAGCATACATTTACGGGACATAAGGATCTCCAGATCTTCGCGTTTGGGTATCTTGCACAATCTATCATTGTACCCGTAATTTTCCTGGGAGGATATGATGGCTGTGTTGAGAGCGAATAAGCATGATTCTTTTTTTAGTTGCGCTCCTATCCTTCTACGTTGCTTGGAACTTAGGCGCAAATGATGTTGCTAATGCAATGGGAACCTCTGTCGGCTCTAAAGCTGTGACTTTGCGTCAAGCATTAGTCATTGCAGGGACTCTAGAATTTACAGGTGCGGTGCTGTTTGGACATGAAGTTTCAGAAACTCTAGCAACCAAAATTTTCAATCCTGCCCTATTCATTTCTCAGCCAGAAGTATTGTTAGTAGGCATGATATCAGTTCTACTAGCTGGGGGAGTGTGGTTGCAAATTGCGACATCACAGGGCTTACCCGTGTCCTCTTCTCATGCAATTGTAGGAGCGATCGCGGGTTTTAGTGCTTGCGCGATCGGATGGGAAGCAATAGACTGGGCATCAATCGGTAAAATCACTTTTGCCTGGGTGATTACGCCGATAGTCAGCGGTGCGATCGCCTCTGCATTCTACAGTCAGGTAAGACACTGGATTTTGACTCAACCCGATCCTCTCAAACAGCTAGACGAGTGGATTCCTTGGTTAAGTGTGGCATTGATAAGTATTTTTGGTGTTATCGTCCTACCTACTGTCAGTCATCCAATATATACTTTGCTAACTCAACATTGGGGTTTACAACTTCCAGCCCGCGATTTACCTTTAGGGCTAGGAGCGATCGCATCTGTATCTCTAACTTTCTATGGTTGGAGACAACTAGCAAAGTCAAAAGTTCAAAGTCAAAATTCAAAAATCATTCCGACTCCCGACTCCTTTGTACGGTCGGGTTTTGAGCCAAAATCTATTGACGTAAGCCGTGAATCTTTTGCTAAACCCGCCCCTGCGACTCCCGACTCCCTTGTAGAAAAACAACTGGCACGCTTCCAATTATTGAGTGCTTGTTTCGTTGCTTTCGCACACGGTTCTAACGATGTTGGGAATGCGATCGCACCCTTGGCAGCAATCTCTTATATTATTCGTACTGCTAGTGTCCCTATAGATGGCATCGCAATTCCGTTATGGATTCTCGTACTTGGCGGTGCTGGTATTGTTGCAGGTTTAGCTGTTTGGGGTAAAAAAGTCATCGCCACCATCGGCGAGGGAATTATTCCCTTACAACCCAGTGGCGGCTTCTGTGCTGAATTAGCCACGGCAACAACTATTTTACTGGCTTCACGCCTGGGTTTACCCGTTTCTACATCCCATGCTCTAGTTGGTGGTGTGGTGGGAGTTGGTTTAGTCAGAAATTGGCAAACAATTCAGTTCCAAACTGTGCGAGGAATTGCCGCAGCTTGGATAATTACAGTGCCGATAAGTGCAGTTTTGGGTGCTAGCATCTTTGCGATTGCACGTCTAATCTTCCTCTAGTTGAAAGCTTGTCAGCAACTTTGTGCGCGACACAGTGTTTGTGAGCGTAAACTGTGCGATCGCCAATTTGACACTGTTGAATCCAATCCCAACCTAGTCTTACCATCGGACGGTGGCAAATACCGCAGACGTATTTATCAATCGTATCTAGTTCTGCACCAATTAAATATTGTTGTGCTTCAGGAAAAATTCCCGACTCTTTTAAAAATTCACAAATAACGCGATATGGATCTACTCGACACCACCAACTGGCGACATGATACATCTCAAAGCCTAGTTTTTCTAGATACTTTTCATTCCCTAAAGTTTTGCTGTGTCCTCCATTCAGAAAATGTTGTTCGCCAGCAACTTCTAAGCCTAATAATCTAACTTGGTTGCTGTTATGACTCGCTACCCACAGTTGGTCTAAAATATATGGGATAGAAGATTGATAACTAGAACTCGGTACGATAAATTGAGGAGAAATTAGTTTAATTGCTTTATAAAACTTGGCATAATTATACATAAAATTAGAGAAATTAGCTTTGTTAGACCAAATTCCTAATGCCTTACCATGCATAATTTCATGCATAGCAGAATAAGCTTCATACTGCCCGTAGCAAAACTGTTTGGTAGTTAAAAATTTCTCTGGAACTTGATAGCCTCTTTGTTTGGCAACGCGAAATGCTTGAGAGGAGTTCAATTGCTGAAAATACTTCTCTTTCGATACGGGAATTGTTGTACCGTTGGAACTGATATAATACCAGCCCGTTCTTAAAGCTTGCATCAGCAAATCGCGATCGCCAATTTCTTGATACAGTTGCTCGACATACTCGTAGCAAGGTTTATTGTGAGTTGGTAAGTCAAAAACAAGTTTAGTTTTCGGCGCACCCAGCATGATATCTGAGTTTTTCAGAGTTAATTTTGTTAGTTTTTCTAATTGTGAAATATAGTCGTGAATTCTAATTGCACTCTTAATTTCTTGCACATCTAGAGACATATAAATATTACTAATAAATTTCCCATGTATAAAACCATACTGGAATTTACTGATGATGTCTAACCTTCTCCAGGTATATTTATGAAAACTTTATTCAAATTACAAAAATAGTAAAGAATTAGCGTATAAATACAGAGAATGTAGGGAATAACAACGGGTAATTGGTGATGGGTAATTAGTAATTACTCCCTCAGTTCTCTTCTCCTCTGCTCCCTACTCCCTGCTTCCTGCTCCCTGATAAAGCTGCATCACATCTTTCAGAGATAAACGCGACTGCACGCCCAAAGTTAAAGGTGAGGTATGCCCTCGGTTAAGATGGTCGGCAGCAGCACAACCAATCATGGCAGCGTTATCAGTACAGAGCTTTAAAGGCGGAAATAACACGCGCAGATTATGACTGGCTGCTGCTACTTGCAGGTATTTTCTGAGGCTGCTGTTGGCTGCAACTCCGCCACCTACAGCGATAGTTTCTAAGCCATAGTCACGAGCGCAAGCGATCGCCCGTTTAGTTAGCGATCGCGCTACTGTTTCCTGAAAACTTGCCGCTACATCTGCCACTGGTACAGCACCATTCTGCTCTAGTTGCCGTACCAATCGCAGTACTGCTGTTTTCAAGCCGCTAAAACTCGAATCATAGGGATGATAACCACCCTGCGATCGAGAAATATTTCCCTCTGGCAAGGAAAAAGCTTGAGCATTACCTGTCTGTGCCAATTTGTCAATGATGGGACCGCCAGGATATCCCAATTGCAAGAGCCGTGCAACTTTATCAAAGGCTTCTCCAGCCGCATCATCGCGGGTTTCACCTAATGTCTCGTACACGCCGCAATCTTTAACGTAGATCGAGCTAGTGTGTCCGCCAGAAACTAACAAGCACAAAAATGGCGGTTGCAAACTCGGTTCGCTCAAGTAGTTAGCGTAAATATGCCCTTCTAAGTGATGTACGCCCAAAAAGGGCTTTTGATGGATTAATGCTAAAGTTTTCGCTGCTGTGATGCCCACCATCAAAGCACCAACCAACCCAGGCGCACAAGTCGCTGCAATCCCATCCAGATCTTGCCAGTTCATTTCAGCTTGCTCTAAAGCTAGGGCGATCGCCTGATTGATAATTTCTAAATGCTGGCGCGAAGCAACCTCTGGTACAACTCCCCCATACTGACTGTGTACTAGGATCTGGGAGTTAACAATACTGCTACAAACTTGATGATTCTTAACAATCGCCACCGCAGTTTCATCACAACTTGTTTCTATCGCTAAAACTGTAGACATTGTCGGAGGGTGTGGGGTGTGGGGTGTGGGGTGTGGGGTGTGGGGTGTGGGGTGTGGGGTGTGGGGTGTGGGGTGTGGAGAATTAATTGCGAAAAGGCGCGAATTGCGAATTGTGAATTGCTCGCTCAGCTCTCTTCTCTCCCTCAGCTCCCTCAGCATCATAAGCTCCCTCAGCTCTCTTTCCCCCTGCTCCCTACTCCCTATATTAAGTAGCTTAAACTTTGATTTGCTCTAACTTTACTAGGATCGCACGCGAGAGTATGATTGCTTCCAAGTGCGTGCAAACATACTGTACAAACTGATTCATTTTGTAAAATAAACTTTTTGTTTTGTAACAAAAGGAAATAATTCCATGCGTCGATTGTTTGCGCTGATTTTAGTTATCGGTGGACTGTGGTTTACATTGGCTCCACCAGCTCAAGCACAGCAAGCTAGTTTAGTACGTTGCAGCGACTCTCCTGCATTTGTTCAACGGGCAAAAGCAGCCCGCGATACGACTGCCGATCCGCAATCCGGCGAAAAGCGGTTTGAGCGCTACGCTCAAGCCATGTGCGGTCCTGAAGGTTTACCTCACTTGATTGTTGATGGTAATCTCAGTCGTGCTGGCGATTTTTTAATTCCTAGCATTATGTTTCTCTACATTGCCGGTCAGATTGGGTGGGCGGGACGTGCCTATCTGCAAGCTATTCAGAAAAAGTATGCTGGTGCAACTGAAATTAAAGAGGTCGTTCTTGACGTTCCTTTGGCATTTCAGAGCATGGTGTCAGCGTTTGCTTGGCCCCTAGCCGCCGTGAAAGAGTTGCTCTCAGGCGAACTCACCGCTAAAGACGAAGAAATCCCCATTTCTCCGCGCTAATTGAACGTTACTTTGTTTGAAATACTTGGGAGAGCTACAAATGCAACAAAAATATTTTCTGCAATATCTTTCTCTAGCACCAGTTTTGCTATTTGCATGGCTGGCTGAAACAGCTGTGTGGTTGATCGTGTTTAACTACTTCTTCCCCGATCTTCTCTTCCACCCTATGCCATAAGTAGGGGTGCTTGAGCTAGAGGTGAGGGGATAGAGCGGAGAGAATTGCGATCGTTGCTACTCTTTTTTCGTTCTGTTCTCTACCCTCTGGTTCTTAACAGCCTGACGGTCAATCGACCAAGCGAATGATGGCGGTTTGAAACTCGCAAATTACTATCAATTTAGTGCATAGCGCGTTTCATACTTGAAAAATCATTGACTGGTCGGGAGACCAAAATTCATGCAAAAACAGAACGAGAACGAACAAAAACACTATCTTCAGAGGTATCTTTCCTTAGCTCCGGTGCTGGCTGTGGTTGCTGTCTCGGTGGCTTTCACGACTTGGGCAATTTTTAACTACTTTTTTCCTGACTTACTTTTTCACCCAATGCCGTAAGCTAAGACTAATTAGTTCCTCACATCTAGCTAGAGTCTGAAATTTAAGCATGTAGCGCTACACGTAATAAGATCTAGAGATAGCCCAATATTATAGATTTTAATATTGAGTACTGAAATTATAATTCCAGCCTAAGCGACGCGCGATTGGTAGGTTTTACCTAGAAAAAATAGTTTTGCACAACGCAAAAAGAAGTATTTTTGCACAACACAAACAGAGTGAGAACTCGCGTGTTTGCTGCTTGCTATATGGCGGCGATCGCTAAATTAATTTTTTTTAACTTCTCTGTCTAAATTGATATTTGGCTACAATTATTCACCTAAAATGATGCCACGACCTTATTGATATCATACGGAGAATATGGCGCAAGCAATAGATGCATCTAAAAATAGACCCGGCGATCCTAGAAATCAAGAAGTTGTCTTTCCTGGTGGGCGCGATCCTCAGAATAGTAACTTAGAAACACCAGTAAATTCTTCCGGCTTGGTGAAGTGGTTTATTAATAACTTACCCGCCTATCGCCCAGGTATTACCGACATGCGGCGGGGTTTGGAAGTTGGGATGGCACATGGCTATTGGGTACTCGGACCCTTTACTAAGCTAGGTCCGTTACGCGATACAGATGTTGCCAACATTGCTGGATTGATCGGTACTTTAGGTATGGTGGCAATCATGACTGCTACTATGGCTTTGTATTCTGCTAGCAATCCACCTCAGCCTGTTGCTACGACTACCACTGGTGGTCAAGTTCCTTCTACTTTCAAATCACCAGAAAGCTGGAACAACTATATTAGTGGCTTCTTGATTGGAGGCGTTGGTGGCGCGGTGTTTGCCTACTTCGTGCTGACAAATATAGCTATCATCAAGAACGTTTTTGGTGGGCTATTTTCATAACGTAGTTTGGTAATGGGTAATAGGTAGTTGCTGTTTGTCAATTACCTATTACCCATTACTAATTTAATTTGTTAATATTTCCTAGAATCGGGAAATAAAATAGCTTCTATTTCTTGCAGTGCCGCTTCTCGATTATCGTTGATGACTTTGTAATCGAATTCACCAGCAGCATTAATTTCGGCTTGAGCGCGGCGCAGACGACGAGCGATCGCCTCTTCTGAATCTTGACCGCGACTGCGCAAGCGTTGCTCTAGTTCTTCCATTGAAGGTGGTAAGATAAAGATGCGTAGCACTTCAGGAAAAGAAGCGCGGATTTGTCTTGCTCCTTCTAATTCAATTTCTAAGATGGCAGTTTTTCCCTCGCCGATCTTTTCTGCCACTGGTTGACGAGGAGTGCCGTAGCAATTACCTGCAAATTCAGCCCATTCTAGTAATTCACCGCGATCGACCATTTGTCGAAATTCTTCACGGCTCACGAAGTAATAATGTTTGCTGTGAATTTCACCAGGGCGAGGGCTGCGCGTCGTGACTGAAATTGACAGGTAAAGCTGGGGGTGACGCTGCAAAAGCAATTGCATGAGCGTACCTTTGCCTACGCCACTAGGACCTGTGAGTACGATCAACCGACCAGCCTTCGAGCCTGGAATTACGGTAGGAGAAATTTGAGTAGGCAAACCTGTCGTCATCCGCGTTCCCAATTTTGTAGTGAAAAAAACGAAATGGTTTATTTCACATACTACTGCTTCTCCAGCTCAATTGTCTCCATGATGGTCGCGACCGATCACAAATCGATTCGCCACTGTTTCCGGTTGGATTGCTGAGAGAATCACATGGCTGGAATCAGTTACGATCACAGCCCGCGTCCGCCGACCGTAGGTCGCATCGATTAGCTGTCCTCGATCCCGTGCGTCAGTAATGATACGCTTGATAGGTGCGGATTCTGGACTGACAATGGCAACGACTCGGTTAGCAGATACAATGTTGCCAAAACCGATGTTGATTAACTGAATGTCCATGATAAATTGACGCAAAAAATGCGGCGCGAGAGGCAAATAAATATCTACTTTTCATGGTATCTATAAAAATTTGGAGTTACAAGGCTAAAATCACCCAAAAACCAGGCTTTTTATTTAGTTCGAGCGCATTTTTATCCAATATCTATCTTTAGATATCCTTCAAAAGACAGAGAAAAGAAAAATTAGTTATTAGTTATCAGTTATCAGTTATCGGTAATCTGACTTCTGACACCTGTACGGGCGAGTTTACCAATAGTCTTTGACTCTGACCAGGATTTCTGGTGAACCCGCCCCTACAATTTTTGACTTCTGTTCATCCCTTACCCCTAGATCCCTCAATTGCAACCAGTTGACTTCACGACACTTACTGCTGCTTGTAGCGAGTTGAGTAAAGATTGGATTCCAGCTCGTTTGGAACAGGTTTATCAACGCGATCGCTACACGATTTTGCTAGCGCTACGGACACTCGATCGGCGTGGATGGCTAGAAATATCTTGGCATCCCCAAGCAGCCCACATTTGCATCGGTACTCCACCACCACGACAACCAGATACTTTTACTTTTAGCCAACAATTACTGCACCAACTTAATGGTTTAGCTCTCATTTCTTGTAGTCCCGTCGTACCTTGGGAACGAGTTGTCGATTTACAGTTTGCCCGTCGTCCAGGGGAACCCGTACTTTGGCACGTATACGTGGAAATTATAGGCAAATATAGTAATGTCGTCCTGACAAATGTAGCAAACGAGATTACTACAGCTGCACATCAAGTCAGTCCCCAGAAATCGAGCGTGCGTCCAATTCAGACTGGGCAAAGTTACGAACTACCACCTGCACTGACGGGAACAGCTCCAGCTTTAGATGAGCCGTTTTCGCGCTGGCAAGAACGGGTAAGCCTCGTACCGTCGGCTTTAAAACGCTGTTTGCTCAAAAGCTATCGCGGTATCAGTCCTACTTTAATAGAGGCGATCGCCCAAGCAGCTGATTTAGATCCAGAGCAATCTACAGATAGCTTGACAGCAGAAGATTGGCAGCAGCTATTTCATTACTGGCAAGCGTGGCTGCAAACATTAGCAACAGCCCAATTTTTTCCTGGTTGGACGGCAACGGGATACACGGTTTTAAAATGGAATGCCATTCAGCCTGTAGCAAGCGTTCAAGAGTTACTTAACCAATATTATACAAATCAACTCAATAGACAAGAATTCAGCCAACTCCAATATCAGTTAAGTCAAAAAATTCAGAGCCTATTGGCAAAATTACAGCAAAAGATCGATAGCTTTAAAGCACGTTTGCAGCAATCCGATCGCGCCGATAGCTATCGCCAACAAGCAGACTTGTTGATGGCTCACCTCCAAGAATGGCTGCCAGGGATGAAGTCAATTACGCTAGCAGACTTTGAAACGGGAGAGCCAATAGCGATCGCCCTCAATCCCGAAAAAAATGCGATTCAGAATGCCCAAGGTTTATACAAGCAAGCGGGTAAACTCAAACGAGCAAGAGGTGCAGTAGAACCGCTACTAGCCGAGGTAGAACAGGAACGCGATTATCTAGAGCAAGTCGAAGCCGCAGTTGCTCAAGTCGATCGGTATCAATCTACAGAAGACTTGGAAGCTTTAAAAGAAATTCGCGAGGAGTTAATCCAACAGAAATATCTCAAAGCACCAGATTACGGACGGCGAAATGCAAATGAAGATTCCAGCGTTAATTTTCATCGCTATTCTACTCCCAGTGGCTTTGAACTGCTCGTCGGACGCAACAACCGCCAAAACGACCAATTGACTTTTCGCGTTGCCGGAGATTACGATCTGTGGTTTCATGCTCAAGAAATTCCTGGCAGTCACGTTTTGATGCGGGTTACACCTGGGGCTGCACCAGAGGAAGCAGACTTACAGTTTGCAGCTGACTTTGCTGCCTACTACAGCCGCGCCCGTCAAAGCGATCGCGTCCCAGTTGTATATACAGAGCCAAAATACGTCTACAAGCCGAAGGGGGCAAAGCCTGGAATTGCGATTTACAAACAAGAGCAGGTAATTTGGGGGCAACCCTTGCAAGCAGAGCAATATCTGCAACAATCGAACTAGTTACACGCACGGATGTTGAAGTCTGATGCCGCTCGCAGAAGTAAAAATTTACTCCTCTCCACTCAGGGCATGGCGATCGAACTTAGCAATTACTTCAAATTATTGCCTTGCAACATCTACCTTCTGGCTCAGTTAAGTCAAGAATTTGTGAATTTTGTTAAAAAAGTCTGTGTTTCTCGTTACAATATCAGTTGGGAGGAAAAGCTTTTGCCCGCTGTAGCGATGGGAACGCACAGTTTTGGTATTCCTCGATATCGTAGCCGACAACGTAATATAAATTGACTGGACTAGCTATGGGAAGCTGGTCTTTTTTTTGAGAGGGTAGAATTCGGAAGTTAAATGAAACAATAAGAAAGGTTAGCGATCGCATCTTGACTTAGGTGCAAGACTTAGCCATGCTGTTTTGTTGTTTGAACTGCGATTGAGGTAGGTCGTGAACATTCAGCAACTACGCCACGCTCTTAAGGTTAAATGGCTGATTTACTATCAGCAGAATCGACCTTGGTTGACTAAAATTCGGATTTGGGGAACGTTTGATGGCAAGCGTCGCCCTTGTTCTAGTTTCATTTTGGCAGTCGTAACCAACTTAGAGCCAAAACTAATTGAGGTGCTGCCTTTCGTCGCCCAGTTAAATAGCGACCCCGATCGAATTGTAGCGGCTTTAGGGCTAAACTTTAATCCAGACGAGGAGTTGAAAGCTTCAAAAACATCGACAAAGCTACAGATAAGCTCAGCTAGTAACGGTGTTGTTTCGCCTATGCAGGCAGCACCATATCAAAATGGTAACGACAATGGTAACGGGCATGGCAATGGCAGAGCGCAACCGACTCAAGTGCCAGTACAATCACCTGTAAGCTCAAGTTACAAACCAGAGGATCGAGTTCCGCCACGATTGCCCGTCACAAATTTGCCAAATTGGGTGGACGAATCATGTAAGGGGGTAGGACGCAATCCTACCCAGATTTAGTCCTAGAACCGAAACACAGTTCTAATTGCACCGATGATGATGTCGTCATTATCGGCATTGTGGTCTGGTGCAGTTAACCAAATAATTGCCGGAGTCACTTGGATGTTATCTGTGAGTGCATACTTGTAAAACGCCTCCAGATGCAGAGAGGTATCGCGATCGGGGCTACCGAGATTGCTATCAAGTTCTGTTAGTCTCGGTTCCATGCCGACTATAATACCGCCTACGCTACCTTCTTTGCCTAAGTCAGGAAAGTTCAAGCTAGCTGCCCAAGTCCACATACTCCCATCTCCCCTACCGATATAACGATGGTTGGCATGTCCCACCCAACCGCTAATGGCTAGACCCGGGCTAAGCCTAAACGTACCCGAAAAACCATAGGCATTGACGCTGACGGGTCTACCAAAGCTGCTATTCGATAGGTTGCTACCAGTACTCGTACCAAAAGGCGTTAATTCGGTATTTGGCTCTACATCAGGATCGTCGCCTCCAGCGGGGGAGTAGGAGTTGATATAAGACAGACCGAACCTAGAGTTGTCGCTGAGATTGAAGATGATCTGCGCTAATCCAGCATACGTACCATCGAACAGACCGTTCTGTGGGAAGGGGTTACTAGCGTTATTGGTAGGAACCAAATAACCTAAATTGAGTTCAATTTGGTCGTTGAAAAAGTGTCTGACTGCCAAACCAGTACCAGCACTGTAGTTATAGATTGGGTTGCGTAAACCGAACAATGATACGGCATTGCCATCTAAGAAGGGAGTCAACTGGTAGGAAGCATCGACATCGACAAAACCATTACCCGCTGCCGCTAAGTAAATGTTGGTGCGATCGCCCACCGGAAAGCGATAGCGCAGTAACCCTATCTGAGCTTGTCCGCCTGTATCGCCATCAAATTCGATCCGCCCTTCGTTTGTCAGTGTTTCACCGCTATTTGTAGTGCCTAGAGGAACGACGTTACCAATTTGAAAACGAGTTGTTAATTGATCTTGACCCGTAAAGCTGGTTTGAAAATTCAAACGCACCCTGTAACTCGCAGTTGGGTTAGTGTCTACTGGTTCGCCAGCAGCATTGTCGCCCTCAATCAGACTAATGAGGGCAAAGATCACTTCTCCTTCCAACTTAGTTGTCGTCGAAAACTGGTTGGCTTCTAGTTCTGCCGTCGTTGCTTCTAACGTGTCAACCCGACCGCGAAGAGTTGCAAGTTCGGGAGCAAATTCTTGCTGTAATCTTTGTATTGTTGCTAAATCGTCTTTACTAACAGTGTCGGCGTTACCTGTGGCAATTAATTCGTTAATTCTATCTAAAGCTGCATTTAATCCAGCTGCAAATTCATAGCGAGTCATTGCCCGATTACCGCGAAAAGTGCCATCGGGATAACCCGCAATGACTCCGTATCTTTCTACTAAAGATTGCAATGCCTGAAACGCCCAATCAGTAGGTTGCACGTCTGATAATTGCGAGACAGATGTAACTTGGGCTAGCGAGTTTTCTGCTAGACTTTGTACTTTAGTTTCTTCAGTCGAATTAAGATCGGAGGCGATCGCCCGATCTGACGTTGATATATTTGTTTGCGCTGCTAATAAATTGATACCTGCAAACGGAGCAATTAGGATGCTAAGTATCAACAAGAAGATATGTTTTGTAAATCTTTGCATTTTTCACCACACTCAAAAGTTTTTTATTTGTCATTTGGAATTCAGGCATAACAATGGAACGAGCAAGCATTTCAAAAACTGCTCGTAACTGTTATAGGCAGCTAAAACAGCTAGAACTTGAGAAAAATTGATTTTATCAGGAGTTACGCACTTGAAAGCTAAGATCTCGATCTCCCCTGGTTCCCCCCTTAGAAAGGGGGACTCAAAGCCCCCTTTCTAAGGGGGTTGGGGGATCGACTGCGTAAGTCCTGTTTATGTCTGGTTGAGACTGATTCTTCCATAGGAAATTCAACCGCAAATATCTACGGTTAAATCTATCTATGGAAGAGCTTTTACAGCTATTGTTTTGACTAGCAGATCAAACTCCGATGTTTCTGCCAGCTTTCTTTCGTTCGATCTTCTCCCGCTCGAAATAAAATGTTGGTTATCTTTAAAAGATCTACCATTTCCTCAATTTAACTAGTAGAAAAAAGGCGAACATCCATCTCTAGAAATAGTTAAAAATACTACTTTTTCTTGGATTAAAGTAATTAATAATTAAAAATGGTTGTTAAAAAATATTACCGACTTGCTATTATTTTTCAGTTTGTGAGTTTTGCGATCGCCGAAACAAAAAGCGTTTGTGGGGAAATCAACTCAGAGGAAATGAACTAAATTTAATCAACTTCAATATTATTTTGACTGAGAATCATCAACTTTGAATGAGATCGGCGATCGCGGCGACTAACTCTGCTACGACCACAGGTTTAGCGAGATGACGCTGAAAACCAGCCGCGATCGCGCTTTGACGGTCTGACTCTCTAGCAAAAGCAGTCAGAGCGATCGCGGGAATTGGTTCGCCTCCTCTGGCTGCTGTTTGCGATCGCACCTGACGTAGCAGAGAGTAGCCATCCTCTTCTGGCATTCCAATATCGCTGATAATTACATTTGGTTGAAATTGGTTCAAGACTTCTAGTGCTTCTTTAGCCGATCTCGCTACCTTGACTTCCGCCTCCTCTAGGGTCAAAGCAAAATGCAAAAATTCCCGCGCATCTGCATCATCATCAACCACAAGTATTCTGATACCCTGGAAGGGCAAATCTCCCTTGTCTTCCTTGTCCTTCTTGTCTTCCCCATGCTCCTGTCTAGTTTCCAGTAAAGGTATCGTGACAGTAAAAGTCGCCCCCTGCCCTTCTCCTAAACTTGCAGCCGCGATCGTTCCCCCGTGCAATTCAACTAAATGACGGGCGATCGCCAATCCCAATCCCAAGCCATCTTTCGAGCGCGTTGTCACATCATCAGCTTGCCGAAAGCGCTCGAAAATATAAGGTAGAAATTCAGGGCTGATACCTTGACCTGTATCGGTGACTTGGATTTGAGCAAATTTTGGATAATTGGTAATTGGTAGTTGGTAGTTGGTTGTTAGTTGTTGGTTGTTGGTTGTTGGTAATTGGTGGTTGGTTGTCGCTCCTCTGCTCCTCTGCCCCTCAGCTCCTCTACTCCCCTGCTCCCTGCTCTCTGCTCCCTGCTCAAATCGTTTGAGCGAAATCTCAACTCGTCCGCCTTTGGGGGTGAATTTAATTGCGTTCGTCAGTAGGTTGGTGACAATTTGCTGGAGGCGATGAAGATCGCCAGAAACCATGAAGGGAGAATTCGGAATTCGCAATTCTAGATTGATGTTTTTTGCTTGGGCTGCTAGTTTCAAGCTCGTTACGGTTGATTCGACGACATTCAAGAGATTAACAGGAGCAAGGGTGAGGCGGAGGTTTCCCCGAATCATGCGCGAGACATCTAGCAAGTCTTCGAGCAGTTGAGATTGTGCTTGAGCGTTGCGCTCGATCGTTTCTAAAGCACGGGCAGCTACTTGAGGATCGTATTTGCGGGTACGCAGCAGTTTTGCCCAGCCGAGAATGGAATTGAGGGGCGATCGCAATTCATGGGAAACCATTGCCAAAAATTCATCTTTGCTGCGATCGGCTCGTTCTGCTTCCTGGCGGGCTAGCTGTTCTTTGGCTAAAAGTGCTTCCCGTTCTCGTTCCCATCGCTTTTTCTCGCTGATATCTAAGACAAAGGCAACACCGCGATCGCGATATCCCGGCAGAAAAGCCCAGCCAAGTAAAATTGGAATGCGACTACCATCTTTACAAATGTATTCTTTCTCAAATGGGGTATATTTACCTGTTGTTTGTAAAATCTCAAACTGTTGAGCGTCAGATGTATGGTATTCAGGCGGTGTTATCTCGTTGTATCTGATTTGTCCAGCTTGCATCTCTTGTCGTGAATAGCCAGTCATGCGACAAAAAGTATCGTTAGCATCGGTAATATGTCCTGCGGTGTTCCAAAAGAGAATTCCGATAAAATCGGATTCAAACATACCTCGGAAGAGTGCTTCGCTTTGACGCAAAGCTGCTTCGGCTTGTTTGCGTTGTGTGATATCTCGAATCAACCAACGCCAACCGACTAAATTCTTTTGACTATTGGCGATCGCCGCTAGCGAAACTTCAGCAGGAAAAGGCTTGCCTCTGAATGCTTTTAGGTTCAATTCCCAAGTTTGAATTAGCTGCTCGGATGCAGAACGATGCACTTTTACTGTAAGTTGATTTAACTGACTCCGAAAAACTTGTCTTTCTTGCGGCTCGACAAAGACACTTAAAGGTTTGCCAATTAACTGTTGTTGGTCGATTGCTAGCAAGCTCGTTATCGCTCTGTTTGCTTCTTGAATTATGCCTTGGCAATTGGTAACTAAATATCCATCTGGGGCAAAGTTGAATAAATCTTGATACCGTTGGGTTTGTATTTCGCTTAAATTACGAGCCTGGATCAGTTCTTCGTTTTGTTGGTTAAGTTCCTCTTGAGAAATTTGGAGTTCCTCTAACGCTACCTGCAAATTCTGATTGCTCTGTGTTAATGCGGCTGCGCGTTGCTCTAATTGAGCGTAAACATCTCGTAGGGTTGCTTCAGCTTGTTTTTTGTCGCTAATATCTCGCCCTTCAGGAATAAGCAACACGACTTGTCCGGTTTCATCAAACACTGGTTTGAGGGAAAAATCAATCGTTGCTAACCTGTCACCTGCACTCAATACATCCACTTCATATCGAACAAATTCCCCCGCCGCCGCTTGCTCGATCGCTTCTCGTAACCGTGCTTGAATTTCGGGTGAAATCGTCCACCATTTGGTTTCCCAAAACGGGCGATCGATAACTTCTTCTTTTGCCACTCCTGCAAAATCTAGAGCAGTTTGATTCACTTCGAGTAAAATTCCTTCAGGGGAGAGCGATCCAATCATCTGAAATGTGGAATTGAAGATGGCGCGAAAACGGCGATCGCTCTCTCGCAGTTTTGCCGCTAACAAACGGTATTGCTGTTTATTTCTTTCTGCCGCCTCCCGCACTTGTTTTTCTTGAGCTAATATTTGTTCTCGCTCGATTTCTGCCTGTTTGCGTGCGGTGACATCTCGCCAAGCCGCAACAAACCCATCATTTAATTTACTAATCCGAATGTCGTAAGCTCGGTTTAAGCAGCGATCGCCATAAACATCTGTATAATCTAGAGCTTCTTTAATCAGCGGCTTGCCTGTTTCTACGACTTGGCAATATTCCTCAAACAAACCACTGTCCTTGTGAGCGGGAAGTAACTCGCAAAGTCTTCTCCCAATTTGCTGTTCTTGCGTCATGCAATTCTGTTCGCAAGCCGCTGCATTGACGTATTCAACTTGAAAGTCTACGATGCATCCAGATTCATCACGAATACTTGAATAAATGCCAAAACAATCGAGTAAATTTTCTACAGATGTTTGAAACCGTTGTTCGCTAGCTTGCAGTTTTTGTCGTAGTTGAGTATTGGCGATCGCACTACCTACCGCTTGCCGCAATTCATCAGCTGTGGCTTGCCCTTTCACGAGATAATCGACTGCACCATTTTTCAGTGCTTTGACTGCGATCGCCTCACTCCCATAACCTGTCACCATGACTACGGGAGGGCAATCTTCACCTGCTTGCTGTCTCAGCCTAGTTATAAATACCAAACCATCTAAATCTGGCAGTTGATATTCTAATAAAATTCCATCAATCGATCGCGATTGACACAGCCATAAACCACTTTGTCCCGATTCCGCCTCTAGAATTTTATACTCAACTTCTTGCTCTGCTAAAAGATACTCTCGATAAATTTCTCGCTCTGGCGCACAACAATCAACAATTAGAACTGTGCGGTGCTGTGTCATAGATCTTATCTATAGATGCAGTACTTTACGGGCGATCGAGAAAGGCAGAGAGCAGAGGACAAAAGGTAGAAAGAAGTTTGACTACCAGTAATAGAATATACTCAATTACTGAGCCTATTACTAATACATTTTCACATCCTATCTTTCGATACTTTGAAGCAATTCTCCTCCTTAAGACATCTATCTAAAAGTAGATTGCTTTTTGGCTAGTCATTTGTTGTTGGTTAACAGTAGACGTTAAACGGTAAACGTGGCGCTACACTCCGTGAAGACGGTTGTTGGTTGTTGGTTGTTATTGCACCTCTGCTCCCCTGCACCTCTGCTCCCCTGCACCTCTGCTCCCCTGCACCTCTGCTCCCCTGCACCTCTGCTCCCCTGCTAACTGTCAAAACTCTGCCTCTAGCTGCCGATATAAACGTTGATAGCGAGAGAATAACTGATGATAGGTGCGTGTCAAGTCGAGATTAGGCGAAATGCGATCGCGAATTTTAATTGTCGGTTGCACCTCAGATAAATCGGCGATCGCACCTACGGCGTACATTGCTAATACTGCTGCTCCGTATCCACTGGCTTCGTAAACTTCTGGTATTGCTACCACCATACCAAATGCATCTGCCATCATTTGCAACCATGCATGAGAACGGGCAAAACCGCCAGAGGCGCGAATTTCTCCTGTAGTTCCAGCGATCTCTTGAATTGCCACGTTGATGCTGTAGACGGCAAAGATAATTCCTTCCATCGCTGCCCTAATTGTATGCGATCGCGTGTGGTTGAAATTCAATCCGAAGAAGACACCCCGAGCTTTAGGGTTCCAGTAAGGGGCGCGTTCTCCCGATAAATATGGTAAACAGATCAATCCTTCTGCGCCTGCGGGTATTTCCATCGCCGCTTGAATCATCACGTCATACGGATCGATACCTAATCGTTTCGCCTCTTCTACTTCTGGATGACAAAAGCGATCGCGCAACCATCGTAAAACAATTCCACCATTATTGGTCGGTCCCCCGATAACCCAATGTTTCTCGGTGAGGGCATAACAAAAAGTTCGCATCTGCGGATCGGTAATCGGTGCGGGGGCTACAGTCCTTACTGCGCCACTCGTACCAATGGTAATGGCAAATTCACCCGGGGCGATCGCGCCTACGCCTAAGTTTGCCAATACGCCGTCGTTTGCACCAATGACGACAGGTGTATGCGGATCTAGTCCCATTGCTTCTGCATACTCAGTTTGCATCTCGCGTAAGATGTGGGTGGTAGGGACTAATTCGCTTAATTGTTCTGGTTTTATTCCTGCTATTGTTAAAGCTTCTGCATCCCAATTTAGGTGTTGTAAGTTAAATAACCCTGTTGCAGAAGCAATAGAATAATCTACTACATAACGTTGAAAAAGTCTGAAGAAAATATACTCTTTAATTGAAATAAATTTTGCTGCTTTATGGAAAATCTCTGGCGCTTTTTCCCGCAGCCACATGAGTTTAGTAACGACAGAGACGGGATGAATCGGACTTCCCGTTCGCAGATATAAGTTATGAGTAATCTTATCTTGGTTCAATCTTTCTGTTTGATCGACACTGCGATTATCCGCCCAAATAATGATATTTGATAAGGGTTTATTGTTCCCATCTACTGGTAACAAGCTATGAGTTGCCGTACTAAAACCAACTGCGGCGATTTCCTGTTTAGAGATACCAGTATCCATTGCTTGACGCACGGATGTAATGACTGCATTAAACAGCGCTTCTGGATCTTGTTCTGCCCAAGTTGGATGCGGGACGATAATTTCATATCCCTGACTGCCCTTAGCTTTAATAGCACCATCATGGGAAAATGCGATCGCTTTGGTGCTGGTTGTGCCGATGTCTACGCCGAGGAAGTAAGTCATGATGGGAAGGGATAAGGGGGACAAGGGAGACAAGGGGGACAAGGGGGACAAGGGGGACAGAGAAAAATTATTTATAAAATCAATTTTAGGTTTTTGTGTGAGAGAAAGTGCGATTGCTTTAACTTAAATAACAGTTTCTTCTAAGTTGCGATCGCCGTTTGGGTTGTAGCTGACATTTGTAAGACCATTACATCAGCATAAACAAAAAATATTTAAGAGGTAAAACGCAACAGGTGAAAATTGTTGAAGTTAATCAAGAAAATTTCAATGAGTGGCTGGATTTAGCGTTAAAACTTTGGTCAGATGAATCAGTTGAAGAAATGCAAAGAAGTCTGACAAATATTTTCCACTCTCCTCGGGAAGCAGGATTTTTAGTCAAAGATGATAACGACAAAGCAATTGGATTTATGAATCTTTCGCTGCGCTACGACTATGTACCAGGTGCGACTCAGAGTCCTGTTGCTTATGTAGAAGGAATTTATGTAGAAGATGAATATCGCAAACAAGGTATAGGGACAAAATTAATTCAATTTGCTCAACAGTGGGCAATTGAACGTGGATGTATGGAGCTTGCTTCAGATGCTTTATTGGACAACACGACAAGTTATGAGTTTCATACAAAAGCAGGGTTTCAAGAAGTAGAAAGAGTTGTCACTTTCATTAAGCAAATATCACCTTCTAACTGATGCTGCTATTATAGGTAAGCGATCGCTACTCCTTGGCAAATTTTATTTTGTTTTTCTAGAGCGGGATGAAATTACGTCATGACACAAGCACTCGAACGACAAATTTACACGGTAGAAGAGTATCTCGAACTCGAAGTTGCGTCCGAAACCCGCAACGAATACCGTAATGGAGCAATTACCCCAATGGCAGGAGGTACACCCGCACACAACCGCATCAGTGGAAATCTTTACATCGCTTTGAGCGTCGCTATGAGACGTAAGCCTTACGAAACATTTCATACCGCTCAACGGCTTTGGATTGGCGATCGCAACTTATACACATACCCTGATGTTATGGTAAATGAAAAGCCTCTCCAATTTAAAGAGGGACGTTCAGATACATTAGTCAATCCATGTTTTATTGCCGAAGTCTTATCTAAATCTACGCAAGATTACGACCGTGGTGAAAAGTTTGTAGCTTACCGTACTATTAATAATTTTCAAGAATATTTACTAATTGACCAATACAGGATTCATGTAGAACATTATGTCAAAACTGCTGTTAATCAATGGCTGCTCTCAGAATATAACGATCCTAATGTGACGCTATCTTTTAGAGTTTTTGAGTTTCAAATTCAAATTGCAGCTTTTTACGAGAATATTGATTTTTTAGCTTCTAATTCATAAAATCCTAGCAAACAATATACAATTTTTTAAGTTTTTCTACACGAAGAAACTAATAATAAACACAACCAAAAATCCCACGCAACCAACGATTGTTTCCATTACCGTCCACGCCCGCAAAGTTTCTTTTTCTGATAATCCTAAATAACGACTGACTAACCAAAAACCAGAATCATTAACGTGGGAAAGTACGGTTGCACCAGAGGCGATCGCAATTGTTATCAAGCCTACCATAGGCGGCGAATATTTCCCCGCTTCAATTGCTGGAGCCATGATTCCTGCTGCTGTCACCATCGATACTGTAGCTGAACCTTGGGAGACTCGCACGGCAGTTGCAATGAGAAATGCTAGCAGAATTATTGGTAAATTTGAGGCTGACATTGCCCTAGCTAAAACATCCCCAACACCACTGGCGACTAAAACTCTACCGAATACACCCCCAGCACCCGTGACTAAAATAATTAATCCTACTGGTTCTAGCGATTTAGTAGCAATTTGTTGCACTTCATCGAGGGAATATCCGCGTTTAATTCCTAAAATATAAAAGGAAAGTAGGGCAGCAATCATTAAAGCTGTAAATGGGTGTCCTAAAAAGGTAAGGAAGTTTCGCAAAAAGTTTCCTTCTGGCAAAATGACTGTAGAAACAGTATTGAGCAGAATTAAGACTAAGGGAATGGCAATAATAGAAACTACCGTACCAAAGCGAGGTGGTTCTTTGCCGAGTTCGTGCTTTGGTGCTTCAATTTCCATGTATTCTGGAACTGTAGCGTGAATTTTCCCTGCTATATATTTACCGAAAAATACACCACCGAAAATCGTAGCAGGAATCCCCGCGATCGCCCCAAATAAAATTACCCAACCTAAGTCTGCATTAATTAACGAGGCGACTGCAACTGGACCAGGAGTGGGGGGAATGTAACTATGACCGATCGCCAATCCAGCTGTCAGAGGTATAGCATAATATAACAATGACTTCCCCGTGCGTTTCGCTAAACCGTACACTAAGGGGATGAGAATAATTAGCCCGACATCAAAAAAAACGGGAATCGCTACGATTAAACCTGTTAAACTCAAAGCCCATTGAGCTTTATCTTGACCAAATTTTTTCACTAACGTAGCTGCTAGCACTTCCGCGCCGCCAGATACCCGCAGCATTTCACCAAACATCGTCCCTAAGCCTACCACGATCGCGATAAAGCCCAGGGTACTGCCCATCCCCTGCTGGATCGTTTCGGCTATTTTATCTAACGGTATACCCGCTGCTATGGCAACAAACAGACTCGTCAATAACAGGGCAACAAATGCTTGCAAGCGCACGCCAATGACGAGAACTAAAAGGAGGGCGACACCTAGCATCGCCACAAAAATTAATGCACCAGGAGACATAATTCAGTTATCAGTGACCAGTGACCAGTGACCAGTTAATTTTGACTTTTGACTTGTAACTTTTGACTAGCTATCAGTTGACCAATGACCAATTTGAAAATCTAATTTTGTTTATTTTCGGAGATTAAGAGTTTTTTTACTTCTATCTTGAGATTCATTCTTAGCTTGGCAATTTTAGTTACATCATAGCTAGATTAATAAGTATTTTTAGTCAAGATAAATTTAATAGTTTTTAATTTATCCAAGAGAATTAATATATACAAAAATTAATGTTTGAGTTTTAGCAGCGATCGCCGTCAAACAATTTATTTTTTTTCATATTATAGACACGCTATATAAACTTATTAGCAATATTTCTTAAATTATTTTGAATGTAAAAATATATATAAAAGTTAATATTTAAAGCAAGCAGTTTTACTAGAAGCGATCGCCTAACGAGCGTTTATCAGCTAAATTTATATGTACTTTACAGAATTTAACTCTAAATAGGGTTGAAATGAAAAGAAATACTCATCAGCGGCAAGACTATCACTTGATTCGAGTAAGAAGCATACGCCCTGAGACAGTTTATTGCGATCGCCTCCCTATATCTTGAGAGAGTTGTAGTCTTAATTACAATTAGATTATTTTATAAGTTGCGGGATAATTGCCGCTAATACCATAAGTAATTTTAACTAGAAAATTGCGAGTTAGAACGGGATTGAAGTCATACTCAATCTAAGCAAGAATAAACTGGTAAAATCGTTTCATGTTGGTTTAGTACAACATAGTTGTTGATTTACTTCAACACCAATAGCAAAATTTCTACTAGATTGAGTGCTTGAATATACTCAGTCTAAAACGGTGCGCGATCGCCGATCGCGATTTTAATTAACTAAACGATCAATTTTCAATTCAATAACATTTCAATTCACATCGATCGAACTCTTAACATCACAATGGCTCGTCAGTCAAACAACAAACTGCATACTCTCCATCAAAAGCTGAAAAAGTGGTATCGATGGATGCTGCTCTTCGTGCTGTCCCTTAGTATTATCCTGACAGCATGGATAGCGATCGCACAGCAACCAGTTGTCTTGAATACCTTAATTCTTGCACCCGATGTTAAAGATCTACGAGCAGGAATGTTTCAAGACTTTGAGAAAGAAAATCCAGGGATTCGCATCAACGTCATTGAAGGACCAAATGCGGCTAATTTAATTGAAGATCTTTACTCTTCAGCTTTTCTCTTAGGTGAATCTCCTTACGACTTAGTACTTTTAGATATCATTTGGACACCAAAATTTGCGGCGGCTGGATGGTTGATGGACTTACAAAATCGGGTAAATCAAGAGGAATTAAAAGCATTTACAGCCCAAGATATCGAAGCAGGAAGATACAGGGATGGCTTATATCGCATCCCAATCCGTGCAGATGTTGGCATACTTTACTACCGCGAAGATTTACTCAAAGCAGCAGGATTAAAACCGCCAGAAACCTTCCAAGATTTAATTCAAGCATCCCAAACTTTACAAAAACAAGATAAAGTCGATTGGGGTTATGTCTGGCAAGGACGGCAATATGAAGGACTATCAGCAATGTTCGTTGAAGTTCTTGAAGGTCATGGCGGATTTTGGGTAAATTCAGATACGCAGGAAGTTGGGCTAGACAAACCAGAGGCAATTCAAGCAGTCCAGTTTCTCCGCAGTACGATTGAAAAGGGTATTTCTCCACCAGGGGTAACAACATACATTGAAGAGGACACTCGCCGCCTATTTCAAAGCGGTCAAGTTGCCTTTTTAAGAAACTGGCCCTATGTCTTACCTTTAGTAAATGAGAAAGGTTCTCAACTCAGAAATCGAGTGGCTATGAAACCAATGGTTCACGCCCCTGGAGAAACAAGCGGTGCTTGTTTAGGAGGCTGGGGTTTTGGTATTTCGAGTAACTCGACTCATAAAGAAGAGGCTTGGAAAGCCCTGCAATACTTTATGAGTCGGGAAGCGCAAAAGACATTTATCTTAGGGGCGGGATACGTACCCAGCCGGAAGGAATTATTTACCGACCCAGATGTTGTGGCAAAATATCCTTACTTTCCAGAGTTGCTACAAATTGCCGAAAAAGCAGTTCTGCGTCCGGCAATTCCCCAATACGCGCAAGCTTCTGATATTTTGCAACGTTACCTCAGTGCTGCCCTTTCCAACCGTATGAGTCCCGAACAAGCAATGGAAGCGGCTGCTAACGAAACCCGCACTTTATTAGGTCGAAATCAAGCTTAAGAAATGGGTAATGGGTAATGGGAAATTGAAATGAATCACTAATTACCAACTCCCAATTATCAATTACCAACTATCAATTATCAAATCAAATATGAAACTCGATGTCGTACAAAAAAGAGAACAGAAAACTGGATGGATCTTACTCTTACCAGCACTAATTGTCATGTTGGTAGTGTATGCCTATCCAATTTTACGAGCGTTTTGGCTGAGCGTCTTTACTCAAAACCTGGGAACTGAGTTAGAACTGGTGTTTTCCGGTTTGAGTAATTACGGGCGGATGGTTAGCGACGGGCGATTTTGGCAAAGCTTGTGGAACACCACCGTGTTTACAACCGCTTCCGTGTTGTCAGAATTAATTTTAGGTATTGGTGTCGCTTTGGTACTCAACCAAGCCTTTAAAGGACGGGGAATTGTGCGGACAATTACCCTAATTCCTTGGGCTTTACCAACAGCAGTCATGGGGGTTGCGTGGGCGTGGATTTTTAACGATCAATATGGTGTAGTTAACGATATATTACGCCGCTTGGGATTAATTGAAACGGGGATTAGTTGGCTAGGAAATCCGACGCTAGCAATGATTGCGGTGATTTTAGCTGACGTGTGGAAGACAACACCATTTATTGCATTGCTGTTGTTGGCGGGGTTGCAGTCAATTCCCGGCGACTTGTACGAAGCGCATTCTTTAGATGGTGCGACTCCGTGGCAGAGTTTTTGGAAGATTACCGTCCCCTTGTTAATGCCGCAAATAATTGTTTCTTTGTTGTTCCGTTTTGCTCAAGCTTTCGCTATCTTCGACTTAATTCAAGTTATGACTGGCGGTGGTCCTGGTGGGGCAACGGAAACGGTTTCAATATATATCTACAGTACAGTGATGCGTTATTTAGATTTCGGCTACGGTTCGGCGTTGATTGTCGTGACATTTTTGATTTTAGTCATTGCTGTTGCGATCGCATCCTTACTCTTAACCAGAGCGCGGGCTAATGCCGCAGGAGTACGTTAATTATGGCAATTGCACAATCGCGATCGCAAGCCAAAGCAGGGATAAATTGGCGAGCCATTTGGCTACCAATTGCAGTAGCTTTAGTTGTCATATTCTTTCTCGCCCCCGTGCTGTGGCAGGTATTAACTTCCGTAAAAGTTAACGAAGACATCTCAGCCGTTCCAACAGTTTACTTTCCCACTCGCTTCACCTTCGAGCATTATGCATCTCTATTTACCCGTCGTCCATTTGGACTTTACATTTTAAATAGTGCCTTTGTTTCTATTACCTCTACCCTACTGTGTCTAGCTTTTGGCGCACCAGCAGCTTATGTTTTGGCACGGTTGCGATTAGTGGGTAAGGAAGTTATTCTCGCGATCGTCCTAATTGTTACCTTATTTCCCACGGTATTACTATTTCTAGGACTCTTGGAAATCGTTCAAGTCACCAATTTAGCCAACAACTTTTTAGCGCTAATAATTCCCTACACGGCGATTAATTTACCTCTAACAATTTTGGTAATGCGCAGTTTTTTCCAACAACTACCTAAAGATTTGGAAGATTCAGCGCGAGTAGATGGATACAACACATTTCAATTACTATGGAAGATTCTATTACCCATGACTCTTCCGGCTTTAGTGACGACAGGAATTCTGACTTTTATTGCTGCTTGGAATGAGTTCATTTTTGCCCTAACATTTATTTCGCGAGAATCCATGAAAACCATACCCGTAGCAACCGCTCAATTGAGTGGGGCTTCGGTATTTGAAATTCCCTACGGACCCATCGCTGCTGCAACCATTTTAGGCACTCTACCTTTAATTCTCCTCGTACTCTTCTTCCAGCGCAAGATCGTTCAAGGTCTGACTGCTGGCGCTGTTAAGGGGTGATTGAAAAGTCAAAAGTCAAAAGTCAAAAGTCAAAATTAAACACTCGCCACTACTCATTATTCACTTTTAACAATGGCTAAACTCGAACTCAGAAATTTAAATAAAACTTATGCTCCTAAAGTTGTCCCAGTTAAAGATGTGAGTTTGACTGTGGATGATGGAGAATTTTTGACGTTACTCGGTCCTAGTGGCTGTGGTAAGTCTACAGTGTTGCGGATGATTGCAGGGTTAGATGCCCCAACTCGCGGACGCATCTTTTTGGGTGGAGAAGATATCACTTCCAAACGACCAGGCGATCGCAATATGGCGATGGTGTTTCAAAGCTATGCTCTCTACCCGCACATGACAGTGAGCGAAAACCTCGCTTCTGGACTGAAGCTGAAAAAAGTTTCTCGCGCCGACATTGAACAACGGGTAGCGGAAGTTAGCAGACTATTGGGACTGGATGAGTTAATGAACCGCAAACCAGGACAGCTATCTGGCGGACAAAGACAACGGGTCGCTGTCGGTCGGGCGCTGGTACGTCAAGCTCAGGTATTCTTGTTAGACGAACCCCTAAGTAACCTTGATGCGTTATTGCGGGAACGAGTCCGCGCCGATCTCAAGCGCATATTCGCCGCCCAAAAAGCCCCTGTAGTCTACGTCACCCACGACCAAACTGAAGCAATGACGCTTTCTACTAAGGTGGCTTTGCTCAATGATGGGTACTTACAGCAACTCGACTCGCCCGATCGGATTTACAATCATCCGGCAAATCGATTTGTAGCAGGATTTGTTGGCAGTCCGCAAATGAATTTGCTTACCCTACCCTGTAAAGGTAGATCGGCAATGCTGGGAGATTTCCAAATTCCCCTACCTGACTTGCCCACCGTACCACCAGAAATTATTTTGGGTATCCGTCCTGAAAACGTTGGCATTGCTCGACCTGGTGACACTAGCTTTGTCCGAGGACGAGTCAATGTTGTAGAAAACTTGGGAATGAACTTTTTGGTCAGTACACGGGTCGAAAGTCACAGCGCCCCAACGCAGATTGTGCGGGCGTTGCTACCCACAGACCGTCGTTGGAATGAAGAGGAAGAAATTGCTCTTACCCTACCACCGCAACACCTGCACTGGTTTGATGTTCAATCTGGAGATGCTTTAATTGGGCGGCAAATGGCAGGAGTTTATTCATAATTTGTAAATGTAGAGATGTTACATGTAACGTCTCTACATTTATGTTATTCTTCGTTAACTAATTTCCTCGCCTTATTCGCCCTTGCTTCGGCATTTGTCATCACTTCGTCCATTTTCTCTTGAATTTCCCCTGGATAGTTTTCTAAAACTTTTGTGGAAAGGGAAATTCTGCCTCTACCCTCATCCAAATCGATAATTACTGCTTTAATTTCCTGCCCAATTTTAAACAGGGCGGGTAGAGAAGCGGTATAGTTTTGGCTGACTTGCTTGATGTGGAGTAAACCACTGACTCCATTGAGATCGACAAACACACCAAAAGGCTGAATGCTGGAAATTTTACCCGTAGCGAGTTGACCGATCTCCAATTGGCTGAAGCTACTGGCGCGAGTCGCTAAGCGATTGGAAAGAACGAGTTTTTTATTGTCGTAATCGACTTCCAGAAAACTAGCTGTCAGGGTTTGACCCTTGAGCGATTCCATGTTTTCTTTTTCAACTAAATGCGATCGCGGAATAAAACCTCTCAAACCCAGCACGTCTACTGTCACGCCACCCTTATTTGCTCCTGTCACTCGTACCTGTACTGTCTGGCGATTCTCTTGCATCTGCTCGATGCGCTCCCAAATGTGCTGAATTTCTAACTGACGGCGCGACAAAGTGACCTGTCCATCTGCATCTTGATCGCGGATAATCAGAAACTCTAGTTCCTCTTGCAAAGGTAGTATGGTAGACAAATCCGTAACTTGTTGTAGGGAAGCTTGATCTGCTGGAAGAAAAGCAGCGGACTTACCACCAATATCGACATAAGCGCCGTTGCTGTCGTATTGAAAAACTTTACCGCGTACTGTTTGCCCTTTCTGGAACTGATAGTCATGTTGTTCCAGTGCTTTAGCAAAATCCTCCATCGAGAACGATGAGCTAGATACAGATGGGGTCGAATCAGATTTCATAGGAATACAAAAAGGGAGTCGAGAGTGGGAGGACAAGGGAGACAAGGGGGACAAGGGAGACAAGGGAGTAATTAAGATTTGTATTCTTCTGACTCCTGACTCCTGACTTCTGACTCCTCACAAAGTTTCAAACAGTTGTTTCACTTGCTCCCAGGCATCAGCTGTAGCTTCTGGATTATAGCTTGCGCGGCGATCGCAGAAGAAGCCGTGACCTGCTCCATGATAGCGAAAGATTTTATGAGATATGTGGTATTTCGTCAGCTCGGCTTCAATTTGGTTTATATGCTCGGTAGGGATGCTCCCATCCTCCAAGCCAAAAAAAGCATAAATTGTGCCGGAAATCTCGGATGTACGAGATAGGGTAGGAGAACCACCACCAGGAGTACGGTTAGGAATGCCAGCACCATAAAAAGCCGCAGTCGCTTTAATATCTGGTAAAGTGCCAGCTAGATAAGCAACGTGACCCCCAAAACAAAAGCCGATGCAACCAATTGCGTTTGGTTTGACTTGAGGTAAAGCTTTCAAGTAGTCGATCGCAGCTTGGATATCGCTTAACAGTTCTGACGCTTTGGTTTGCTCCCAAGCATATTTTCTACCCACTTCCAATTCTTCTGGAGTATAGCCAGTTTCAAAACCTGGTGCGAGGCGTTGAAATAACGCGGGAGCGATCGCCACATATCCTAGCTTGGCAATTCTTTCCGTAATATCCCGGATGTGGGAATTAACGCCAAATACTTCTTGTAACACCACAATTCCAGGATACGTCCCATCTATTGTTGGTGCTGCTAGGTATGTATCAATATCCAAACCGTCAACCGAAATTTTGACGTGATTTGTCTGAATTTCTTTATCTGTCATGATGGTATAAATTCAGTTAACAGGGAGTGGTATGTGGTGAGTGGTGCCTAGTACGTGGGCAAAATGCGGAATTCGGAATTAATGCGTGAATTTTGAATTTTGACTTGCTCCCTCAGCCTTCTTCCCCTGATTCTCGACTCCCGACTCCCGACTCCCTAAAAAAATGGTTCAATTCCACATTCAGCCAGATAGCGATATTCCTGCTTCTACTCAACTTTACAATCAAATTCTTTATGCGATCGCCTCTAGACAGTTTCCACCTGGACAGCGTTTACCCAGTACGAGAGCTTTAGCAATCCAGACTGGTTTGCATCGCAACACTATTAGTAAAGTTTATCGTCAACTGGAGGAAGATGGTTTAGTCGAAAGTTTGGCAGGTTCGGGCATCTACGTCCGCGCTCAAGCTCATAATAGCAGCCCCCGCTCGTCTTCCCCCGTGATAGAAAAGTATCCCGCAGCAGAAAAGATTGTCCGACGCAGTTTAGAGGAATTACTCAAGTTAGGCTGTTCGCTCAACGAAGCACGGGAAGTATTTATCGCTGAAATTGATTGGCGATTGCGTAGTAGCGCTCAAGTCTTGGTGACGGTTCCAAGTGATGATATCGGTGCAGGTAAGCTGATGATGGATGAATTGCAAAAAGCATTAGGTGTAAGTGTTCAGCTAGTTCCGATTGAGGAATTAGCAGCAATTCTAGAGCAAACACCTTCGGGTACGGTGGTGACGAGTCGCTATTTTATCGGCGTTGCAGAAGCGATCGCTTCACCCAAAGGAGTGCGCGTCATCCCTGTAGATGTCTACGATTACAGTCAAGAAATTCACACTTTGAAAAAATTACCAAAGGGTAACTGTGTAGGAATCGTCAGCCTCAGCTCTGGTTTGTTAAGAGCTGCTGAAGTAATTATTTATAGCCTGCGGGGAAGCGAACTACTAGTACGAACAGCCCAAACAGGAGATAGTTATAAGCTTAATGGCATTGTCAAAAGCGCCCACTTAATTATTAGCGATCGCGCCAGTTATGCTGCTGTTAGAGCCGCCGTTCAAGCTGCGAGAGAAAACATTATTCGTCCGCCCCAACTCGTTTGTTGCGAAAATTATATTGCCACTGACTCAATTGATTCTCTCAAACGAGAATTGGGGATCGATTAGAAGAGTTAATGGTTGTTGGTTGCTGGTAATGGGTAATAGGTCGCTGACAACTGATAACTGTTTAAACTTAAATCATTTATACTTAAAACATTAGATTAATACTCAGCATTTAGTAAACAAAATGACTGTAGACATTCATCCTTCCACTGGTTTGAAAGAAGCGATCGAGCAGCGCCGTGCGGCTAGAGCGTTTCGTTCCAATCCAATTCCCGAAGCAATTCTAGAAGCAATTTTTCAGATAGGATTACGCGCTCCCTCCGGCTTTAATCTCCAGCCTTGGCGGTTCATCATCGTGCAAGAACAACAAAATCGCGACAAACTCAAAGCCTGTGCCTCTAACCAGTGCCAAGTAGGGGAAGCTCCAGTTGTATTAATTTGTTGTGGCGATCGCGCCAGTGCTGAAATGGAAAATATTGAAGCTGTCATCGCCTTGGGTTCTGAAGCAGGGGCGATGAACGATGACTTGGCTAACTATATGCGATCGCAAATTCCGTCTTTCTTTGAAAATCACCCCAGTTTCGAGTCGATGGAAGCTTGGACGAACCGCCACACCATGCTAGCTGTCGCCCATCTGATGTTAGTTGCTAAAAGTTTTGGTGTTGATAGTTGCCCGATGGAAGGCTTTTCTACAGCACAAGTCAAGGAAGCCTTTCATATTCCACCCCATGTCGATGTTTGCTGTTTAGTCGCTCTCGGCTACGCCGCCGAACCTTTCAAACAATACGGCGGACGCTTCAAAAGCGATCGCGTTTGCTTCAGTGAAACTTACGGCGAACCAATTCAACTGTAAAGCTCAACTAGTAAGAAGCGTTTTCCTCGCCTCCTACAAATTAGCTTGTATTCCCTTTGCGCCTTTGCGTCTTTGCGTGACATTAAAATTAAATTGCCTTCACCCCAAACACCGGAAGCACCAAAAACTCCCGTACTCGCTGAAGGTAACTCTGAGGATCTTCCAGCATCGGAAAGTGAGCCGTATTGGGAATCATCACAAACTCCACGCGATCGCTCAATGCGGCTGCCTGCTTCCCCATCGCCGCCGGAATAATTTTGTCATACTCCCCAGAAATTAATAACGTCGGCACTTTCAGACGGGTAAACTCCTGCGGCATCACTTCTGCTGCTGTCTTGCTGACGGAAGTAAAAATCGTTCCCAAAGCTGCTTCGTAATCCGCTACCAAAAAATCTTCTAGAAAAGCTTGGCGTTCGGCAGCAGGAATCGAACGATGCAGAAACCGCGCCATAAACATGCGATCGACAAATGGTATTTTCTTCAACCACTGGGGACGAAACTTGACAACATAACCGCCAAACTTATGAAAGGCAGCAAAAGCCTTCTCGTCATATTCAAAGATCCCGCTACAAGTAAGAATCGCTTTTTCTACCCGTGCTGGATAGCGATTGAGAAAAAATGTTGCTACCGACGCTCCCATCGAATGAGCGTTAAGGTATACCCGATGTAATTCCATTCGATCTAGCAATCCTGCAAGATCTTCGGCGTACTCTTCTAGCTCGTAACTTAACTCAGCGATCGCCTCAGCTTGTGCTTGCGGTGACTCTGCCTCAGCTACATCAACGTTAGCAGCAGATAGGGCAGGTTTCCCGCGCGATCGCCCAAATCCCCGCATGTCATATAACAAGCAATCAAACTGTTCTGACAGTGCTTGTGCCGTACTACGCCAATAACGAGCTGAACCAGCCCAGCCATGCAGAAATACCATTACAGGCTTATCTTGTTTGGCTTCCGGTTTCCGAATCCACTCGTAGTAATGCTCAACGCCACGAACTGAAATATAAGCCATCTATTGTTTGTCCTTTGTCATTTGTCATTTATCATTTGTTAGTGGCTTGGGGCAAATGACAAATGACGTAGGGCGTAGACACCCGAAGGGTGGCTTCTCGAAGAATAGCCCTTCCCGTAGGGTATGACCAACGACCATCAAGCCGATTCCGGTTTGGGCAAGGAAGACGGATGCAGCAGCAGTTCGGCGGTAGAGCGTTTCTCTACCATTTCCCGCGTCACCGCACAACGAGTTAGATCTTTGCGCGATGGCAACTCGTACATCAACTCCAACATGAGTTCTTCTACAATTCCTCGCAGCGCCCGCGCCCCTGTCTTGCGACGATAGGCTTCTTGGGCGATCGCCCGCAGGGCTTCAGGTTTGAACTCTAGTTGAACGTTATCCATCTTCAGCAGTTTTTGATACTGCTTGACTAACGCGCTCTTCGGCTGAGTCAGAATTGCCACTAACGCTTCTTCATCCAATGGTTCGACCACAGCTACCATTGGCACGCGCCCGATAAATTCGGGAATCATGCCAAATTTTACCAGATCGTCTGGCTCTAAGTGGACGAGAATATCTGCCGTCCGCTTTTCTCGCGATAGCCCTTCCCCTGGCTGAATGAACCCTATTGACTTTTTACCAATTCTCTGCTCCACCACTTTTTCTAGACCGACAAAAGCCCCACCGCAGATAAATAGAATGTTGCTAGTATCGATTTGGATGCAGTCTTGATATGGGTGTTTTCGTCCCCCTTGGGGTGGAACGTTCGCCACCGTGCCTTCCAGCATTTTTAGCAGCGCTTGTTGTACGCCCTCTCCCGAAACGTCCCTGGTAATTGAGGGGTTTTCACTCTTGCGGGCAATTTTATCAATCTCATCAATGTAGATAATGCCTCTTTGAGCTTCTTCTACATCTAAATCGGCAACTTGCAATAATCTGAGCAAGATGTTTTCTACATCCTCGCCAACGTAACCCGCCTCTGTAAGCGTCGTGGCATCGGCAACCGCAAAGGGTACGTCAAGAATCTGCGCTAAAGTTTGCGCCAGTAGAGTTTTGCCGCAACCAGTCGGACCAATTAACAAAATATTAGATTTTTGTAACTCTACGATATCTTCTGCACCAGCTTTACCGCTACTATTTTTCGACTGTACTAAGCTCAGGCGCTTGTAGTGGTTGTAAACTGCTACCGATAAAACTTTTTTCGCCTCATCTTGACCGATAACGTGTTCGTCGAGATGTGCTTTAATCTCGCGGGGTTTGGGAATTTGGTTGAGCGAGATCCCCCCAGTTCGACTGCGCCGCTTTGGTGGTGGTTCTGGACGAGGCTGTTGGGGTGCAGCAGTAGTTGAGTCTAATAACTCCTCATCCAAAATTTCATTGCACAAATCTACACATTCATCGCAGATATAGACTCCCGGTCCGGCAATCAATTTCCGTACCTGCTCTTGCGATTTGCCGCAAAATGAACACTTTAAATGGGAGTCGTACTTAGACATAAGAAGCCTCTTACTTCACTGATGTGACTGCTTCGCCCGCTTTGGGGAGATTTTGCTTAGAGATCGTTTGGTCGATCAACCCGTAATCTTTTGCCTCTGCTGCCGACATGAAAAAGTCGCGTTCCGTATCGGCTTCGATTCTCTCCAATGGTTTACCTGTGTGGTAGGCGAGGATTTCATTTAATCGCCGCTTGTGGTAGAGGATCTCTTTGGCTTGGATTTCAATGTCAACTGCTTGTCCTTGAGCGCCACCGAGGGGTTGATGGATCATGATTCGCGCGCTGGGTAGAGACATCCGTTTTCCGGCTGCTCCGGCTGCGAGCAAAAACGCTCCCATACTAGCTGCTAATCCGAAACAAATAGTAGCAACATCAGAGCGAATCTGCTGCATTGTGTCATAAATCGCCATACCAGCCGTGACAGAGCCGCCTGGAGAATTAATGTAAAGATGGATGTCTTTTTCTGGGTCTTCAGCTTCTAAGAATAACAACTGAGCCACGATCGAATCAGCAACAGCATCATCGACTGGAGTGCCCAAAAAAACAATCCGCTCTCTGAGCAATCTAGAGTAAATATCAAAGGCACGTTCTCCCATGCCTGATTGCTCTACCACCATTGGCACGATGTTGCTAGGAACCATCATAGAGTTTAGCTCTAGATGTTTGTGGCTGCTAATGAGTGGATAGTATGAGGACTGAGATACAAGCATAGATAATTGTTCCAGAAGTAGAGCCAGATGCAGTGCATTTAACTGGCGCTGAAGGCGATCGCACTTTTCACCAGTGGCTTTGCTATCTGTTGACTATTATGCCTCATGAACTAGGGGTTAGGAGTTAGGGTCTAAAGGAAGAAAGAGAGACAAGGGAGATTTGGGGACAAGGAGGCAATGCTAGCCACTAGTCACCAGCCACCAGTCACTCACCCGACTCCCGATTCTCGGATCGTTCTACTTCAGTTGCTTCTACTGTTATAGTCGCTTCTGACGCTTCTGGCTGGGTCGATTCTTCTATAATTTCCGCATCATCATCCATTTCATCCTCTTCATCGTCCTGTAAAGAGCCTTCTGGTACGAGTTCGATCGCGGAATGTTCTTCTAACCAAGCAAAAATCTTGTCCGTTAGCAGTTCTTCTTGAACGACTTCTTTGAGCCTGTCTCGATCGATATCTTGACCGGAGTATTCAGCCATTAGCTCTTTGACCCGTGCTTCCACGGCAGCTGGCTCGACTTCAATTGATTCTTTTTTCGCGACTTCCTGTAAAGCTAGCGATCGCTCCAATCGATCGATCGCTTCTGGACGCGATCGCTGTCTTAGCTGCGGCACTGTATCTTTAGTAAACAGTTTCTTGACATCAATTCCTTGTTTTTGGAGCTGCATCGCCGTTTGCGTCAACACCGAATCGACTTCTTGCTCGATCATCGTCTCCGGTAAATCGGCTTCTAGATGCTCGATCAGATCGTCCAACAATGCCTGTTGCTTATTTGTCTTAGTTTTCTTTTCTGCTTCTTCGCGAAAACGAGTTTCTAGCGTCGAGCGCAGTTCTGCTAAAGTCTCAAATTCACTAATTTCTTGAGCAAAATCGTCATTCAGCTCCGGCAACTCTTTCTCTTTTAACTCTTTCACCGTTACCGTAAACTTTGCTGGCTTGCCTGCTATTTCTTGCTGAGGATATCCTTCGGGAAACTGCGCCGATATTTCCTTTGTTTCCCCTAGACTCATACCGACGATGCCATCTACAAAGCCTTCAATAAATCTTCCTGGTGATAGCTCTGTTTCAAAATCCGTGGCTGAGGCTCCTTCGATCTCCTGTGGTTCTTCGCCTTCTGCTTCCGGTACGAGATAGCCCTTGAAGTCTATAATGACTACATCTCCCATTTGCGCCGCCCGCCCTTCTACAGGAATTAAGGTAGCTCGTTCCTGACGATTTTCTTCTAAAACTTTTTCTACCCTTTCTGGGTCATATTTGACTTCCTCTGCCTTAACTTGTAAGCCACTGTACTGCTTCAGCTCAATTTCCGGCAGTACATCCACCGCAGCGGAGAATGTCAGGGGCTTTCCTGGCTCGAACGCACCAATCAAATCCTCAAAAGAGGAACGCAACTGAGGTTGACCGATCGCTTCTATTTCTGCTTGCTTAATGGCTTCCGTAATCCCACTTTGAATTAACTCTTCTAATGCTGCTGCCTTGATCCGCGTTGTCCCTAGCCGTTGCAATAAGATTTGGCGCGGCACTTTACCTTTACGGAACCCAGGAATGTTGGCGGCGCGGGTGAAGTTTTGAATTACCTGCTCGTAACTCTGTTGAGACTTGTCGGCGGGAATTTCTATTTCTAGACCAATTTGACTGGCGGGAAGCTTTTCCTGGGTGACTTTCATTTTGATAGAGGATATGTAACTGATTGTTTTTACCTGCTGAAGTACCACACTAGCACTAGTCCTACCCCGAGCGTCTAATGCCATAAATTAGCGGCTGTGACCGACATTGCTTGCCTTGAGTGAGGACGACTTCTAAAGCGTTTTAGCTTTTCTGTTTGCTTGGCTCTCGACTTGCTCGGACAAATAACTGCTTTGAGGTCTAGTTGCTCGACGTAACTAGTCATCTATAGACTATACTGCTGGAACACCTGTTATGAACTGAATGCATTCTCCTCAATTTTCTGATAATATGCCAGCTTATATGTGATGATAATTGTTAAAATCATTGGAACTTTTTGCGACCATCCGCCCCAAGCCACCAGCGATCGGCGAAAGCTGAAGGTCAACTGAATTGTTAAAATTACTTAAGTAGGGAGATAGAAAACGGCAGATAAGAGGCAGAATAGTGAATCCTTAAATCTATAGATAGAGTTTTTATCTTTTTCGTTCTAACAACACAATTATTAAGTTCATCATCATTGAATCCCGAACGCTAATGGTCGCGATCGTCAAGGCGAATTTGAATTTTTTAAAACTTTAAAGTATAACCCCAAACTTTTAAAAAAACTCGTTTCAGTTTATTGCAATATTAGGAGGCAGAAATTTTGAGCAAATCCTATTCAGTTGCCATCTTGGGGGCAACGGGAGCTGTTGGGACAGAATTACTAAGTTTACTAGAAGAACGCCACTTTCCTGTCGCCCAATTGCGGCTACTCGCATCGCCTCGTAGTGCTGGTACGATCGTGACATTTGCAGGAGAAAATATTCCGGTAGAGCCAGTAAGCGATCGCTCCTTCGACAACATAGATATTGTCCTAGCTTCAGCTGGTGGTTCCACTTCTAAGGCATATGCTACCAAAGCCGTAGCAGCAGGGGCTGTTTTTATCGACAACTCCAGCGCCTTTCGGATGCACCCAGACGTTCCCCTCGTCGTTCCAGAAGTGAATCCCCAAGCAGCAGCTACCCACAAAGGGATTATTGCCAATCCCAACTGCACCACCATTTTGATGAACGTTGCTGTTTATCCCCTCCATCAAGTCAGTCCAGTAAAACGGATCGTTGCCGCGACCTATCAATCAGCGAGCGGTGCTGGTGCTAGGGCAATGGAAGAAGTCAAAGCTCAAGCTCAAGCGATTTTAGCAGGCAACACCCCCATAACTGAGATCTTCCCCTACCCTCTGGCGTTTAATCTCTTCCCTCACAACACCCCGTTAAACGACCAAGGGTACTGTGAGGAAGAAATGAAAATGGTGAACGAAACCCGCAAGATTTTTGCCGAACCTCAGTTGCAAATTACGGCAACCTGCGTGCGGGTTCCCGTACTCAGAGCGCATTCAGAAGCGATTAATCTAGAATTCGAGCAGTCTTTAAGCGTTGCCGAAGCAAAGGAAATTTTGTCACAAGCTCCTGGCGTACGTGTAGTCGAAGACTTCGCTGCTAACTATTTTCCCATGCCCATTGATGCCTCCGGTCGCGATGAAGTACTCGTAGGTCGCATTCGCCAAGACATTTCCCATCCCCGAGGCTTAGAACTATGGCTGTGTGGCGACCAAATCCGTAAAGGTGCGGCATTAAATGCCGTGCAAATTGCAGAATTATTGGTAGCCAAAAACTTACTTCAGCCCTCCGAAGTAGCAGCAGTGTAGGCAGATTGAGTGCAAGCAGATTTTTTACAGTTCTTACAGCTGAGCGCTTTGGCAAAGAATGCCGACAGCTAAAAATTAGGAGTCAAGCGTGGTAGATTTTGGCAGAGTAGTGACCGCAATGGTCACGCCATTTCAAGCAGACGGTAGCGTAAATTATGCAGTAGCAGAACAACTAGCAGCGCATTTGGTGGCACAAGGAAGTGACGCTTTGGTTGTTTGTGGTACGACAGGAGAGTCTCCCACTTTGAGTTGGGACGAGGAGTACCAGCTATTCCAAGTCGTGATTAAAGCTGTTGCAGGTAAGGCGCTAGTCATTGCGGGAACGGGTTCTAATTCTACTCAAGAAGCGATCGCGGCTACCCAAAAAGCAGCTAAAATAGGAGTACATGGTTCTTTACAAGTAGTCCCATACTATAATAAGCCTCCACAAGCAGGGTTATTTAGCCATTTTCAGGCGATCGCACAAGCATGTCCCGATCTGCCAGTGGTGTTATATAACATTCCCGGTCGCACGGGTCAAAATCTCTTGCCGCAAACAGTGGCGCGGTTGTCAGCAATAGATAACATTGTCGGAATTAAAGAAGCGACGGGTAGCCTCGACCAAGCTAGTGAAATTAGTCGCATGACACCGCCAGAATTTAAAATCTACTCTGGTGACGATTCCCTCGCATTACCTTTACTGGCAATCGGTGGTTATGGTGTCATTAGCGTGGCAAGTCATTTAGTTGGCAAGCAGCTACAACAAATGATTCAAGCCTTTGCCACAGGACAAGTTCAAACGGCAACTCAAATTCACCTCCAACTACTCCCTCTATTCAAAAGTCTGTTCCTGTCAACAAATCCCATTCCCGTAAAAGCAGCCCTCAGACTTCAAGGCTGGGATGTAGGTTCAACTCGTCTACCGTTAGAAGACGACCAAAATGGATTAGCACAGAAACTCAAGCCAGTACTAGCAGAGTTAAACCTGATATAGGTATAGAGCTTTCAGACAACTGAATAATTCGTGCAAGATACTTCCAAGTCGTTATCGCGATCGCTCGGATTGAAAATAATTGCCCCTATTGACAACTCTTATCTATCGCAAAACCACCTGACTTTGTTTTATCTAACTCAAACAACAAACGTGAATCTAAAAAAACAACTGTAAATGAAGGATACCAATGAGTAACAACGGAACGACAGCCGCCGTCAAAATTATTCCCCTTGGCGGTTTACACGAAATTGGCAAAAACACTTGCGTTTTTGAATACAACGATGAAATTTTCCTCCTTGATGCAGGGTTGGCATTTCCCACCGACGAAATGCATGGGGTAAACATCGTTTTGCCAGATGTCAGCTACCTACGTGAAAATCGGCATAAGATTAAGGGCATGATCGTCACCCACGGTCATGAAGATCATATTGGTGGCATCGCCTTTCATTTAAAGCAATTTGATATTCCGGTAATTTACGGTCCCCGCTTGGCGATGGCAATGCTAGAGGGGAAACTAGAAGAAGCAGGAGTCCGCGATCGCACGGAGTTAAGATCGGTACGTCCCCGCGAACTCGTCCGTATTGGTTCCTCTTTTATTGTTGAATTTATCCGCAACACCCACTCAATCGCTGATAGCTTCACCGTCGCCATTCACACCCCCCTCGGCGTAATTATCCACACGGGGGATTTTAAATTCGACCATACTCCAGTTGATGGCGAACATTACGACATCCAACGACTGGCAGAACATGGAGAAAAAGGCGTATTGTGCCTAATCAGTGATTCTACTAATTCCGAAGTCCCAGGGCATACCCCTTCAGAACGATCGGTATACCCTAACTTAGATCGTATTTTCATGCAAGCTAAGGGCAGAGTCCTCGTCACTACCTTTGCTTCCTCCGTACACCGGATCAACATGATTCTGGAATTAGCACAAAAACACAATCGTGTCGTCTCAGTCGTCGGGCGATCGATGTTAAACGTCATTGCTCACGCTCGAAATTTAGGCTACATCAAATGTCCAGATAACCTGTTGCAGCCGCTACACGCCATTCGCCAACTTCCCGATGAAAATGTTTTGATTCTCACCACTGGTTCTCAAGGCGAACCGATGTCAGCCATGACAAGAATTTCTCGCGGCGCACATCCCCATCTCAAAATCCGCGAGGGAGATACGGTAGTATTTTCAGCGAACCCGATCCCAGGTAATACGATCGCCGTAGTCAACACGATCGATCGCTTGATGATGCAAGGTGCTAAAGTCATCTACGGTCGGGAACAGGGCATTCACGTTTCTGGACATGGTTGCCAAGAAGACCAAAAACTGATGATTGCCTTAACTCGTCCCAAGTTTTTCTTGCCCGTGCATGGCGAACATCGGATGCTAGTGAAGCACTCTCAAACAGCACAAAGCATAGGGATTCCGGCTGAGAATATGGTCATCATCCAAAATGGTGACGTAGTAGGACTATCAACAGAGGAAATTAAGGTAGTTGGGAAAGTGCCAGCGGGGATCGAACTGGTAGATACCTCTGGTTCTGGTATTGTCAGCGGTAAAGTCTTGCAAGAACGCCAGCAAATGGCAGCAGATGGCATCGTTACCATCGCCGTCGCGATCGATTGGAATGGGAAGTTAATGACCAAGCCAGACATTCACCTACGGGGCGTAGTCACCACGATTAACCGCGATTTGCTGCAAAAGTGGGTACAAGAACAGATCGAGCAAATATTAAGCGCTCGCTGGACGGATTTCGCTCGATCCTTTGACGGACAAGAAGTTGATATTGATTGGGCGGGATTGCAAGTACAGCTAGAAAAAGACTTACAACGGGCAATTCGGCGCGAGTTACAATGTCAACCCACTGTCACCCTACTCATGCCTATCCCTGAAGAACCTGTCAAGGCAGCTGACGGTAGAAGACGGCGACGCACTGCTGCTGCACCAGTCGCCTCGTGAATAGCGACCAGCAACCAGTAACCGGTTGTCAGTGACAGATAGGGTTTCTATCTAAATGGCTCAATACGTAAAATCCCTCCGATGCGCCTTCAAAAGGCGATGACGGGGGATTTTATGTTGTCAGCGATTGGTGTAGAAGTCTGATAGCGCTTTTCAATTGGATGCAATATACGTCTGGTAGGGGCGCACAGCTGTGCGCCCCTACCCATGTCATCCACACAATCGAGAATTGCTATGACATGTGACATCACTTATAGAGTGACTAACAACCATCAACTATCAACTATCAACTCTCCATCAACTATAAAGAAAATCTAACGAAATTAGCTTGACAAATCGTCAAACATCAGTAAACATACGGAAGCTGCTTTTAATTATTTCTTTATTATTTTAAAAACTTCCGTATTGTTGCTCATACATCACGTAGGAATTTTAGGCAGAATCAAAGCGATTCCTATTAGAGAGGTAGAACAAAAATTGTGTTTGAAACTACAAATAATAAATTTGTATTTTTGAATACGAAATTGATGTAGATGTGATTCGTGCATCGCTTGAATGTTTGTTCTACATGCACTTCCAGTCAAATTCGCTAAACTTCACTAAAGTTTTATATAGGTCAAATTTCAGAAAAATCTCTCTAGTAACCTACCAGTTCTGCCAAATCGTTAGTTAACGTGGGGTAGTGATAAATAGGTTCCTGAAATTGAGAGAAAATCATCTAGAAATTTTTAATTGATTTAGGAAACATTATTCCGGTAAAGATCGTTGAGACATTGTATGTGTTCTATAGCAAGCTCAAGTTGCTTCATACAGTACGAGGAGTGAATCATGAATGCTTCCCCATATACATCCCAAGACATTGCCCTAGCCAGTTGGATCTGGATCGACCAAACTCAACAATCTCCAGAAATACCCATTGCAGCTAGTCCGTTACAGCAACCCAAACAGCGCAAATTAGACTTGTTGTTACCTCTGCGCCGCTGGCTGGATAGCGTCGAAGTTCGCAATCCTCAGTTAGCACATCGTTTATGTCAACTTATTCCTTCCCAGTGTCCGTTTGAACGGGATGTCGTTCTATTCGGTCGCAAGCTGTTCCACATTCCACCAATGTGCAAGCTCAACCCGCTATACGAAGAAGTTGTAGGCTTGCGTTTCCGCGCCTTATGCTACCTAGCCGACGAATGTGGTGAAGACGTAACCCCTTACTGTTAACAGTTATCAGTGAAGAAAGCGAGCAGGGAGCAACTATCAAGTCACAAATCGCTCTTTCGCAAGTCGCCATGAAATTCACGCACCACGACTGATGTGACGATCGCTTGACATGGAGTTATACTGAGGCTGAGCTGCAACAACCTACAAAGAAGGAGATCGCGGCTATCGGCGCTCAATATTCAATATAACTACCAAATTAGAAGTGTTAAGCGACTATGGGGAGATACTTCTTTCACCAATGGTTAGATCTAGCAGCCAAAGCGACTAAAATTGCTGTTGTTTCATTCAGTTCCCTGGGGCTAGCAAGCAGTTTCTGGCTGGTAATAGAGTATCAAGTACCACAAATTGCCCGCACCCAAACAGTCAATGCTGACGTGACACTCGACCGTCGCCCCGACGAAACCTACGAAGCATTACGCAGTCGGGCTATAACAGCGGCTAGAACAGCAGCAACACAGAATTTAGCAATCAATCGACAAGCTACAGATATCACCGTTACGGTAGTTATCCGCGATCGCGGGCAAATTGCACCTATACTCTCGCTGACAGCAAATCGCACTGAAGGAATTGACCCCGATCCCCGGCAAGGAATTAAATATTTCGACCAAGCGCGATCGCTACTTCGATTTGACGACAATGACGTAGCAACAAACGATGCCAATAGCGCGCCTCGAAGATCGTTTCCGAATCCGACTCCCTCCTCATCGAGAACGCCAGCTAACTCGAATTCTAACAACACAAGAGGTAGTGGACAAGGAACGTTTTCCCAGCCAGGGCGCTTGATTCCACCTACATCGGAACAGCCTGCTAACACCACTCCCTTTAGTCAGCCAGGTACGACAAACTCAACCAATACACCTGACGGTCAAACACAACCAGGTACGGGCTTAGTCCCTCAATCGTTGCCAGACACAACTCCCAATTCCATAACCCCCAATTCATCAAACACGCCGACAAACCAACAAACCACATTTCCTGCTTCATCACCAGATACATCAACCAGTCCGTCTACAACAACTCCTGCTTCATCTTCTGACACGGGCATAACTCCAGCATCGCCTGCTACTCCTTCGGGACTCACACCAAGTCAACCCCTGACTCCATCAACCTCACCCGTACCAGGAACGAGTTCTACTCCCACAACTTCACCTTTTGGAACCACTACGCCGACAACACAACCTTGAGGTCAGTTGTCAGTTATCAGGGAGCAGAGAGCAGGGACGAGCTGGGAGCTGGGAGCAGAGGGGTAAAGGGAGCAACTACCAACTACCAATTACTCATTCCCACTCAATAAATATTTGGCTTACAATGGAAAGGTTGTGAAAAATTAAGTCTGTGTCGTCATGGCTGTTCCAAAGAAGAAAACGTCTAAGTCTAAAAGAGATAAGCGCCGAGCCACTTGGAGAGGAAAAGCTGCAATAGAAGCACAAAAAGCCCTGTCTTTAGGTAAGTCTATTCTCAGCGGACGCTCTAAGTTTGTCTATCCCAATCCTGAAGAAGAGGAAGAAGATACGGAATCATAGGTTGTGGTGCGCTTAGGCATCTATCGCTCGTGGATCTGCCTAGAAGTGTTGTAAGAGATCGGTGAGTTGCGCTAAAGATCTAAGTAAAGGTTGTTTAACCTTTGAATGCAACAATAACCTATACGTCTACACCGCATGGTAGGAAAATTTTTTCAGAAACCAGGAGCAGAACAAAACGATCGCGTCCCTCCTGGTCAATACTTAACCAAGGGGTTTCCCGTACTAACCTATGGCGATACTCCTCGGGTTAATCGAGAACAATGGCAATTTAAGGTTTGGGGTCTGGCACAACCGAAGACTCTGACTTGGCAAGATTTTATGGCGCTACCGCAGCATGACTTTACTGCGGATTTTCATTGCGTCACTCGCTGGTCTAAATTGGATGTCAAATGGACTGGCGTGAAAGTGATAGATTTCATGAAGCTGATTGAAATAGATCCTAAAGCTGCTTATGTGATGGAACATTGCTATGGCGGCTACACGACAAATATTCCTTTAGAAGACTTTCTACGGGAAGAAAACTTTTTTGCCCATACTGTTTTTGACGAACCTCTTCCTGCCGAACACGGTGGACCAATGCGGTTAGTCGTACCTCACCTTTATGCTTGGAAAAGCGCCAAGTGGATCAATGGTCTGGAGTTTTTAGAACAAGATGAATTAGGCTTCTGGGAACGGAACGGTTATCACCGTCGAGGCGAACCTTGGGCAGAGGAACGCTACAGCGAAGGATTTTAGGTTCAATGCTAATGATTTAGACAACAGGACTTTCTAGTAGGGTGGGCAATGCCCACCCTACTAGAAAGTCCAAAACCTGCGGACGATCGCCTGTACCATTCATCGTAGCGAGCATTCGCTTCAATCGCGGCGTTCTTGGTAGTCGTCAGAAGATTTGGGATCTAATTCCCAACGGCGATCGTCTCGGTCTTCTAAAATGTCTTGAGTGCGTAAAAAACTGCGATCGTCCATTTCTAGACCAACAGCTGCTTCAATCTCTTCAGTTACGTCTTGGTCGGGAGTAGCGACAGTACCACCAACAGCTTCATCCCCTTCTTCTGCTGATGTTTGCCACGATGCATCGACATCTCCGCCAGTCAATTCTGGACTAGTATTGGTGTATTCTCCTGTTTCTCTACCAGCGTTCGTCCTTGGGTCATCGTGAACGCCAGTACCAAAAGATTCAGTAATTTCTTCCGGTAGTTCTTGTTCTCTATTTTTGCGATCGCTCATAACTTAGTGAGTGGTTAGTAGCTGGTGGCTGGTGGAACCAGATGCTTAGTTTCGGTCTAGCCACTAGTCACTAGTCACCAGTCACTGATAACTAACTTCAAGATATCGCTTCCCAGCAGTTTACACCTATTCCTAGAGTTATATCCCTGTGGATAAATAGAATCCATACCCTTTGGAGGAAGAGGATTTGGGGTACGGCTGCATAGGCTTGGTACTGGAGCAAAGAAGTTTTACTAAGTTTGAGGACATACAGAGTGAAGTATGACGAGTTCATCAAACACGTTCAGACAGTGGCACAGATGGATTCCCGTGAAGATGCACAACGGGCGACACAAGCAACTTTAGAAACTATTAGAGAAAGGATTGTCGGTAATGAAGCCAAAGATTTAGCTTCGCAATTACCGCAACAATTCTGTGAATATTTGCGTGGAAGAGAGGGTGAAGACGGTCAGCCTTTCTCAATGGAAGAATTTCTACAGCGCGTCAGTGCAAAAGAGCAAGTAGAACCAACAGTCGCAGCTAACCACGTTCGGGCTGTATTTGCAGTGTTGCAGAATGCAGTGACACCTGGAGAATTTACCGATTTCAAAGCTAACTTTTCGGACGACTATATCGACTTATTCGCCACAGGATCGAATTTAGGAGCGTCTGCTGCTTCGTAGCGATCGCTATTTTCGGCTCTCAAGAAAACTTACAAAGTAGGAGGGATATTTATGACACAAGCTAACGGTAATCTCGGTAAAAAAAGAGTTGCCATTCTGATTGAGAATGGTGTGGAAGACGCGGAATTCAAAATTCCTTATCAAGCCTTGAAAATGGCGGGAATCGAAACTGTAGTTCTCGGTTCTCGAACAAACGAAACATATAAAGGTAAGCAAGGTAAGGTCTCGCAATCGGCTGACGGCACGACAACTGAAGCAATGGCATCAGAGTTTGATGCCGTGGTTATTCCTGGTGGGATGGCTCCCGATAAAATGCGTGTCAACCCCAACACCGTGCGCTTTGTCCAAGAAGCAACGCAGCAAGGAAAATTAGTTGCTGCTGTCTGTCATGGACCCCAAGTTTTAATTGAAGGCGATTTGCTGAAAGGCAAGCAAGCCACAGGATTTATTGCCGTGCGCAAGGACATGATCAATGCGGGTGCAAATTATGTTGATCAGCCACTGGTAATTGATGGTAATTTAATCACCTCCCGTCAGCCCGGAGACTTGGCAATCTTCACCACAGCTATCCTCAGCCGTCTAGGTTACGGTGGCAAAGAAGCTGCTTTACCAGATGTGCAAGATGTCAATGCAGAATGGTGGAAACTAGCTGATGCTTGGGGTGGTTCTACTAAAGGAGAAATTGTCAAAGGGCTAAATACTGCTTTAGCTGGTGAAAAGTACGCTCAAGAGGCGTTTGGGCAGTATATAGAGAAAGCATCTGACCCTCAATTTAAGGCATTGTTGCTAGAGATTGTTGCTAATAAGCAGCAACACATCGAGCGGCTTGAAGCACGACTGTCAGCTTTAGGCGAGAAACCATCACTGACGGCAAATGTGGCTGATAAGTATGCCAAAGTCAAGACTGCGTTACAAGGTAGCGACGATCGCGATTTAATGCGACGGGCTTTGGGAGATATTCAGACAGGTGTGGTAGATGCGCACAATCTGTTTGTTCAATTTACAGATCCCGTATCAACAGCCTTATTTAAGCAGATCGAGCAAGATGGAGCGCTGTACGAACGCCATATGGCAGAACTCTATCGCTCGCATGTAGGAACGACACAGCCTGGGAAGCCGACGACTGGGGCGGCGGTAACTATGTAGGAAGATCTCCCCACCCCCCCTTAAAAAGGGGGGCTAAGAGATCCCTGCAATCTCCACTTTTAAGAGGGGATATCTATTCAGAAAAGGGAGACAGAGAAGGTGGCTTCGACGGTAGAGAATCAGCAAGGACAGGGAGATAGTAACGAAATCGGGCGCTGGGCATCGCTGATTGGTGGTGGTGCAATGGTACTGATGGGGTTACAACAGCGATCGCTACGGGGTGCTTTGTTGGCGATCGCAGGTGGTGGATTGGCATATAAAGCAGCAACGGAAAAGGGCGATATGCAACAAGCATTGGGTTTAAACCAAGCAATTAAGGTAGAAAAGACGGTAACGATAAATAAGCCTGCTGATGAGCTGTATCGTTACTGGCATAATTTTGAATATTTGCCGACATTCATGAAGCACCTTAAATCTGTTACGGTGCAAGATAATAAGCGATCGCATTGGGTAGCAAATGCACCTTTAGGTGCAAGTGTTGAATGGGATGCAGAAATTATTGAAGACCGCGAAAACGAATTTATTTCCTGGACTTCGGTAGAAGGGGCAGATGTAGAAAATTCTGGTTTTGTCAGATTTAAGCCAGCACCAGGAAATCGCGGTACAGAAGTAAAAGTAGTTATTGAATACGCGCCACCAGGCGGAGTTGTAGCATCGGCGATCGCCAAACTCTTTGGTGAGGAACCGGAACAACAAATTGGTGACGACCTGCGCCGCTTCAAAATGCTGATGGAAGCAGGTGAAATTGCTACCACTGAAGGACAACCAAAAGGCGGTTGATAGTCAACCATCAACCATCAGCTATCAACCAACAACCAACAACTAAAAGTGAGTATGAAAGCAGTTTGCTGGCACGGCGCAAATGATGTGCGGGTTGAATCCGTACCCGATCCGAAAATTCTCAATCCTCGCGATGTGATTTTAAAGATTACCTCTACTGCAATTTGCGGTTCTGACTTGCACATTTACGGCGGCTACATTCCCACCGTGCAACCAGGTGACATTATCGGTCACGAATTTATGGGGGAAGTGGTCGAAGTTGGTAGAGGAATTAACAACTTAAAAATCGGCGATCGCGTTGTCGTTCCTTCTACAATCGGTTGTGGTGGTTGCTATTATTGCCAGCACGATATGTGGTCGCTGTGCGATAACTCTAACCCTAACGGTTGGGTTGAAGAGAAGTTGTTTGGCAACATCACCTCAGCGATTTACGGATACTCCCATGCTTTCGGTGGATATGCTGGGGCGCAAGCAGAGTACGTGCGCGTGCCATTTGCCGATGTAGATGTGGTCAAAGTCCCTAAGGACATACCAGACGAAAAGTTACTATTTATCTCTGATGCGATCCCTACAGGTTACATGGGAGCTGAGTTATGCGACATTCAACCTGGGGATACAGTAGCAGTGTGGGGCTGCGGTGCAGTCGGGCAATTTGCCATGATTAGCGCCTACATGATGGGTGCAGAAAAAGTGATTGCGATCGATCGCTTCCCCGAACGCTTGGAATTAGCCAAAAATTTCGCTAAAGCAGAAGTAATTAACTACGAAGAAGTAGATGCAGGCGAAGCTTTGAGAGAAATGACGGGGGGTATGGGTCCCGACGCTTGTATTGATGCTGTAGGCTTGGAAGCGCACGGAGTTGGCTTTGAAGACTTTTACGACCAGACTAAGCAGAAATTAAAGCTAGAAACCGACCGTCCGCATGTTTTGCGACAAATGATTCTATCTTGTCGTAAAGGTGGAACTCTTTCAATTATGGGTGTTTACGGTGGCTTTGTAGATAAGATGCCTTTTGGTGCAGCTTTCAATAAAGCTTTAACTTTCAGAATGGGACAAATGCACGGACAAAAATATATGCATTTGTTGCTCAAGATGATTCTGGAAGAGAAATTCGATCCCTCCCGCGTGGTCACGCATCAATTACCGCTAGAACAAGCTGCCCACGGCTACGACATTTTTCAACAAAAGAAAGATAACTGTATCAAAGTTGTACTGAGACCGTAGATGGTTAATTGGTAATCGGTAATCGGCAATTGTAATTAACACTTGAAAAGTAAAAGTAGAGGATGACAATGAAGAAATTAATTTCCCTTTTCCGTCAGGTAACAATTGTTTTTTTGGTAGGGCTGACTGTTTCTATACTGCAATTTGGCTACAACAGTAATTTGTCTGCTAGAGCTGAAACAGTAACACCTGAAGCTAGAGCATATCAAGCAAACCAGCCTGGAACTGAAATGAATCGAGGAAATCCGCTTGACAAGGCTAAGGAAAGCCTCAAAGAAACTGCTGAAAATGTTCGAGAAAAGCTTAATTTAGATGAGCCACTCGATCCGGGTACGAAAGAAGTTTTGAATTCTGCTCAGAAAAACGTGGAAAAAACAGTTAAGCCCGTCACTGGAAAAGAGCAAGGTTCTTATTAGCAAAATATGAATTAAGCCGTAAGTCGTAAGTTGTAAGTAAGAAACGTATTACCAATTGACTTACGACTAATGACAAATGACAAATAAAAAACTACTTCCTACTCACTAATTAATTATGAAAGCAGTTTGCTGGCACGGGGAAAAGAATGTCAAGGTAGATACAGTCCCCGATCCTAAAATTGCAAATCCCCGCGATGCAATTGTCAAAATTACGTCAACAGCAATCTGCGGTTCTGATTTGCATCTTTATAATGGCTTTATCCCCACTATGGAGAAAGGGGATATACTCGGTCACGAATTTATGGGAGAAGTGGTTGAGGTTGGGAGTGCGGTTAAGAATGTAAAAGTAGGCGATCGCGTCGTCGTTCCGTTTACAATTTCTTGCGGTAACTGCTTTTTCTGCAATCGCGATCTGTGGTCGTTGTGCGATAATTCTAACCCCAACGGTTGGATGGCAGAGAAGCTGATGGGACATTCGCCAGCTGGTTTATTTGGCTACTCTCATATCTTCGGTGGTTATGCTGGCGGACAAGCGGAGTACGCGCGAGTCCCATTTGCTGATGTCGGATTGTTCAAAATTCCCGATGGGCTGACAGACGAGCAAGTATTATTCTTAACCGATATCTTTCCCACTGGCTACATGGCAGCAGAGAATTGTCATATTAAGCCTGGTAATATCGTGGCTGTCTGGGGTTGTGGTCCGGTAGGACAGTTCGCGATTAAGAGTGCGTATCTGCTGGGTGCGGAAAAAGTTATCGCGATCGATCGCATCCCCGAACGCTTGCAAATGGCTAAGGAACAGGGCAAAGCCGACGTACTTAACTACGAAGAAGTGGATGTTGGGGAAGCTTTAAAAGAAATGACTGGCGGGCGCGGTCCCGATGCGGTAATTGATGCCGTAGGATTAGAGGCGCACGGTACTGATTTTATGAACTTGTTCGATAAAGCAAAACAAGCCGTGCGGTTGGAAACAGACAGACCTACAGCCTTACGTAACGCGATCGTTGCTTGCGGGAAAGCAGGTCATGTCTCTATTGCTGGGGCGTATGGTGGTTTCCTCGATAAAATCCCAATGGGTGCGGCAATGAACAAAGGTTTGACATTCAAGATGGGACAAACCCACGTTCATCGCTATTTAAAACCACTACTAGAACACATTCAAAACGGTGATATAGATCCGACGTTCATCATCACTCATACTCTTCCCTTAGAACAAGCACCCCACGCTTACGATATCTTCAAGCATAAAAAAGATAATTGTATCAAAGTTGTGTTGAAGCCTTGAAATTGGTAATAGGTAATAGGTAATTGGTAATTGGTAGTTGCGACTTGCCAATTACCAACCAGTAACTACCAAAGAAAAAACTATGTTTTGGCACAGCTTGCGACAAAAATTCTTCTGTCTGCTTTTATCGAGTTTATTGTTTCTTGCTTTTGTTCCTCCGGCTTATGCCTTACCGCAGGAAAAGACTGTGGGCAAGATTGAATCGGTAGCATCGTTTAACGGTGCTATGCCGACCGGAGTAACAGTATCTCAAAGGGGAAGAATTTTTGTTAACTTCCCTCGCTGGGGAGACAAAGTAGATTATACGGTAGCGGAAATAGTTAGGGGTAAAGCCGTAGCTTATCCCAACGCCAAATTCAATCGCCCTCAAAAAGACCAATCGAAGTCACTCGTTTCTGTTCAAAGTGTAGTTGTCGATCCTTTAGACCGTTTGTGGATCTTGGATACTGGCAGCATTCAGTTTGCACCTACTGCTTATGGGGGACCGAAATTAATCGGGATAAATCTGAAACAAAATCGAATTTTTAAGACTATCTTGTTTCCCCAAGATGTAGCGCTACCGACTACCTATTTGAACGATATCCGCTTCGATTTACGGCGCGGTAAAGCAGGGATGGCTTTTATTACCGATTCTTCCGGTAACGGTGCTAATGCCATTATTGTTGTCGATTTAGATTCTGGTAAAAGTTGGCGGCGGCTGAACGACCATCCTTCTACGAAAGCAGAACCGAATTTTCTACCAGTGGTGGAGGGACAACCGTTGATGAACCGTCCGCCAGACAAGCCACCTAGCCCAATTACAATTGGTGCGGATGGAATCGCAATTAGTGCCGATGGGAGACAGTTATTTTACTGTACTTTAGCTGGAAGAAGGCTATATAGTGTCAGCGTTGATGCTTTAGTCGATGAGAAATTAAGCGACAAAGAAGTAGCAGTGACTGTAAAAGATTTGGGCGATAAAGGCGGTGCATCTGATGGCTTAGAGTCGGATGCCCAAAATCGAGTTTATCTGACCAACTACGAGCATAATGCAATTTTGCAGCGATCGCCTGATGGGATGTATGAAACTGTAGTTCACGATCCTCGCGTTTTATGGGCTGATACGCTGTCTGTCGCCAATGACGGCTACCTCTATTTCATTGCCAATCAACTTCACCGTCAGCCCCAGTTCCATCAGAAGAAAGATTTGCGCGAAAAACCATACAGTCTGTTTCGTACCCGCATTAATGCGAAACCAGTGCTGTTGCGATAACAATCTGTAGGGGCGCACAGCTGTGCGCCACTACTAACAATTACAGGGCAAAAAATATATGTTGAATGCAGTCAAAAATCTCCTCACTCGCAGGCAAATAATTGGTTCTGGGATGGGAATTTTGGGTGTAGGAGTGGCGGGGGTGGTAACGCGAAATTCACCTGCGATCGCCCAGCCCGCTTATAAACCAGCTAAAGAACCACCAATACCCGACGAAAAGAAACTCGGTTGGGCTGTTGTCGGGTTGGGTAAATTTGCTACGCAACAAATTATTCCTTCATTTTCTCAGTGCAAGCAGTCAAAATTAGTGGCGCTGGTGAGTGGCGATCGCGCTAAAGCTGAAAATTATGCGCGGCAATATAATGTCAATCCTAAAAATATTTACAATTACGAAAATTACGATTCCATTCGGAATAATCCAGAAGTAGACATTATCTATATAGTTCTACCCAACGGCTTACACGCTGAATATACTATCCGTGGCGCACAAGCAGGAAAGCATATTTTATGTGAAAAGCCGATGGCAAATACGGTAGAAGAGTGTCAGGCGATGATTGCTGCTTGTAATCAAGCAAACCGCAAATTGATGATAGCTTACCGCGCCCAATACGAACCTTTCAACTTAGAGGCGATCGCGATCGCGCAGAAAAAACAACTCGGTCAACTCAAGGCGATCGTCGCCGACCACGGGCGCAATCTCGACCCCAAAGACCCAGCGGATGTCTGGCGGATGAATAAGAAACTGGCTGGTGGTGGTTCGCTATTTGATATTGGGATCTACAGCTTACAGGCTGCGCGTTACATTACAGGCGAAGAACCTACAGAAGTCTGTGCTATGACCTACAGCACTCCCAACGACCCTCGCTTCAAGGAAGTGGAGGAGAACGTTAACTTTATTTTGCGTTTCCCCAGTGGCGTACTAGCCAACTGTACTTCTAGTTATGGCTACTCTGACACCAAACGCTTTCAGGTATTTGGTAGCAATGGTACGCTTGAACTCGACCCTGCTACAGATTACTATCGGCATCAATTAACTGTAAAACGGGAGAAGGTACAAGAAGAACGCCAGATTCAGGAACAAAATCAATTTGCCCTAGAGATGGATCATCTTTCTGAATCGGTCATGCAAGATCGGCAACCGAAAACTCCTGGTGAAGAAGGCTTACAGGATGTGAGATTGATGTTAGCAATTTACGAAGCAGCACGCACAGGTCGCACGATATCAGTTAATAGTTAACAGTTGTCGTAGGGGTGGGTTTAGCAAACAATCCATGCCTATGACCAGAAATCTACCTGCAAAACCCGCCCTTACAGAGGTTATTGCGAATTGTGAATTGCTAATTACCAATTAAGGATGATGCGCTAAAGCAGAAATCGAGATGGGATGGAAAAGAACAGGCAGTGCAATCGCAAATTCTATGGGAGACGAAAATATGAGCGATACCAGTGTTAAAAAGGTAGATTCTAGTAGTTCCCCTCATGGTAAGCAGGGACAGAAGTATTTAGCTTCCGGTAAGTCTCTTTCGATGCGTTTGTGGGAAAACGAACAACCAACAGAAGCTAAATCTCCCACGACAAGAGACTATGAAACCGTTGGCTATGTAATTAACGGTAAGGCAGAGTTACATCTTGAAGGTCAAATGGTGTTACTAGAACCAGGAGATTCTTGGGTTGTACCTAAAGGTGCATCTCATACTTATAAAATTTTGGAACCTTTTACTGCTGTCGAAGCTACTAGTCCTCCGTCACAGGTTCACGGAAGAGATGAATAAGATTTGTTAGTGAGGAATAAAGCTTTCAGCCGCTATCAAATATTAGCGGCTGTATTATTTAATAGAGCGTATTTTACAGTAATTTTAGTTTATTTTCTTGAGTTCGCCACCGTAAATTCTATTCGATCGCCAGATTGCTGTATCGGCAGATGAAATTTAACACTATCTTTAAAGCATAGCAGTCTTACTTAATATGTGAAATTGAGATGTAGAGGGGATAGTATCCACCCTGCAAGGAAACTTTGTTCGATAAAAAATTTCTAATTTTCAGAAAAGAATTGAGCAACTAAACCTAAATAATAATACCTATCTCTTTCAGTTGAATTTTGTCATTCTGTCTGTAGGTTGAGGAAAAAAAAGTGAGTCAGTAGTTTCCTAGATAGGGTAATACAACAAAATTTCGCCAGTCAAAATATAGATCGCACTACAACCGATCGCGCCGATTAGTAAAATGTTTTCAGGAGATTTTCATGTTTTATCACAAGAAGCAGCTACAGTACTTCACTCCACCAGCAAAACCCGATGCTGCCTATGCAAAAAAGCTTCAAGAACTAATTGGCGGTTCTTTTGGCGAAATGACGGTGATGATGCAGTACCTATTCCAAGGCTGGAACTGCCGAGGACCCGCTAAGTACCGCGATATGCTGTTGGATATTGGAACTGAGGAAATCGGTCACGTTGAAATGCTAGCAACGATGGTTGCTCATTTGTTGGATAAAGCACCAGTCAATATGCAAGAAGATGGAGCAAAAGATCCAGTCGTTGGTGCGGTCATGGGTGGCGTTCGTCCGCGAGATGTGATTATGGCAGCAGCAATGAATCCTCAACACGCCACTGTTTCGGGTGGGGGGGCAATGCCAGCGGATAGTGTAGGTTTTCCTTGGAACGGACGCTTTATTGTTGCTAGTGGCAACTTGTTGGCAGACTTCCGCTCTAATCTTCACGCCGAATCTCAGGGTCTTTTACAGGCTGTACGGTTGTACGACATGACAGACGACCCAGGTGTAAGAGACATGCTCAGTTTCAATATTGCCCGCGACACCATGCATCAAAACCAGTGGTTAGCCGCAATTGAAGATCTCAAGAGCGAAGGATTTGAGGAAACAGTTGTTCCCAAGATCGCGTATGAATATGGGAAGAAAGAGAACGCTTATCAGTTCTGGAATCACTCTGAGGGAGAAGAAAGCGCCCAAGGTCGTTGGGCAAAAGGTGCTTCAATCGACGGTAAAGGTCAGTTTGAGTATGTAGCAAATCCGCAGCCCATAGGACCAGAACCAAATCTTCCTCAACCCGATCCAAAACTTCACGGTACGATGAAATCACCTCAAGCTCAACAGATGCAAGAGGGTAGTGTTGTATCTAAGGCAGTCCAGGGTGTAGCTGATGCAGTTGAAGGTACGGCTAATACCATTAATAAAATTACTGGTGGAGACGGACAGTAAGTTAGTGCGAGATAGCAGGAGAGGACAATGCTTGTAGCATTAGCTCGGGGCATTTTCTCGACTGTATAGCTGCCAATCAAAACAAATTAACATTGCAGAGACGCGAAATTTCGCGTCTCTTGCTATTTGAGGCATGAATTAGCCTCAGTGAATCGGCGGCTGTTAAAAAATTGTCACAATTGAAGTAATAAGACTGTTGTGGGTTGGAGTTAAATACAAAGGGAGTTGTTGGTGATGCGATCGCATTGCTCAATAACTCAGCCAAAGCTATACAACTTAATCTACGCAGTAGCTTATGACTCATTTTGGCATGCTCTGCCCCGCAGAAACGGACATCTCAATACAGTGCTACCTTTGGGCTGCGAACTGCAATCGCGGGGTCATGAGGTAAGTTGGATTGGAATACTTGACGGTCAACCTAAAGTATGGATTGACAGCACTGCGCCAGACTGGAAATGTACTGAAGCAATCAGCGAATTGGCTACTACGAGATGCCCCAGGAGTCATTAAAAAAGCTGGTGTAGAAGCATTAATAATTGACCAAGTAACCGCATCGCCAGGAGGGACTTTAGCGCAATTTCTCGATCTTCCCTATGTGAACGTGTGTAGTGCTTTAGTACTGAACTACGAAGACAGCATTCCCCCATGTTTCAGCACCTGGAGATATAATCCCACAGGATGGGCGCGTTTGCGCAATCGTGCAGGTTATGTTGTGATGAGCCGCGTCACGCAGCCGATTCGGCAAGTAGTAAGCGGTACCGCCAGCAGTGGCAGTTACCGCCTTACTCTAAATCTGACGAACTATACTCAAAACTAGCAATTATTAGCCAGCAACCTGCTCAGTTAGAATATCCCCGTAGTAATCTACCACCTTGGTTTCACTTTACCTGACCTTATCACAGTTCTAGTGGCAGAAAACCTGTTGATTTTCCGTTTGAAAAGTTAACTGGACAACCTTTGATTTATGCTTCGATGGGAACCCTACAAAATCGGTTGCAGTATGTATTACGCTACATAGCAGAAGCTTGTCATGGATTGGACGCTCAATTAGTAATTTCACTGGGAGGTTCTGCCGAACCAGAGTCGTTACATAACTTACCTGGAAATCCTTTAATTGTTAAATATGCACCTCAGTTAGATTTGTTGAAAAAAGCGAGTTTGACGATTACTCATGCAGGGTTAAATACAACTTTAGAATCTTTAAGTAATAGCGTACCACTAGTAGCAATTTCAGTGACAAACGACCAATCAGGTGTAGCAGCGCGTATAGCTTGGACTGGAGTAGGAGAATTTGTCCCATTGTCTCGCTTGAGCGTGCCTAATTTAAGAGCAGTAGTCCAAAAAGTCCTGACAGAAAATTCTTACAAACAAAATGCAATAAAACTGCAACAGGCGATTCAAAGATCTGGTGGCGTGACTCGCGCTGCTGACATTATCGAACAAGCTATATCTACAGGTCAACCTGTCCTTGCTAATGTTAGTTAAAACGTAAAATTTCCCATTTAACCAAATTACAGTGCGATCGGGAGAAATTTGATATGGCAGTTGCAAGTTTGGTAGACGAAATTATTAACGGGAAAGGTTATGTTGTGATTCCCGATCTTCTGAGTAAAGCACAAGCAGATTTAGCTCGTTCAACTGTCCTTAAGCTAGCAGAAGAAGAGAGAGAACGGGGGCAGATATTAAGTGAAGGGCAGCGAGAACGAGTATATGGTTTAGTCTACAAGGGTGACATCTTTGAGTTAATGGTACAACACCCAATAGCAATTGAAATCGTCGAAGCTATTGTGGGTACAGACATGACACTTGGTGGTTTTTCTGCTCATATCCTTCATCCTGGCGCAACAAGCATGGGTATCCATGTAGATTATCCCTATTGGGCGATGCAACCACCTTTCCCTACTTATCCGGCGTTAGAAGTACAAGCAATTTGGATGGTTGAAGACTTTACAACGGAAAACGGTGCGCCAGTTTTTGCCCCTGGTAGTCAGAAGTTGGGGAAATTACCTAACTTTGAGCATTTTTCTAAAACGGCTGAAAAAATAACCGGAAAGGCTGGTTCGCTGGTTTTGTCTCACGGTCTTTGCTGGCACGATACCTCTGTTAACTCCACTCAAAAGCCCAGAGTATCAATTCTTGGCAATTACGCACCTAAGTTCGTGCGTCCGCTAGAAGATCCGTTGCATGGCTTGCAACAGGAAGTTATAGACCGTGCAACACCTAAACTGAGGCAACTGCTGGGATACGAATTTAAATCGGCACTTTTCAAAGATATCCAAAGACTGCGCGCGCAAAGGTAATACAGACTAGTGCAATATAGCAAAAGAATCTTTACAATTGAATAATGCGATCGTCTTATTACGCCTGTCAGCATGATTTTCTTCTAGCTTCTGCTTTCTGCCTCCTGCCTTCTTGCACTAAATCATTACTCAAACTGGTAGCAATGCCTGAATTTGTGCTGGTATGAGTTCCTCAACATTGCCAAAAACGATCGTCGCACCCGCAGATTTGAGAGTTTCCGTATAATTGTGGCAGCGATCGCTTGTAGCTTGGACGTGAGGCGGTAAAATACCCACTCCAATCCATTGACGTTGAGGTTGCAGTGCTGCGGCTTTGATGACGGTATACATATCCGCTACTGTGTCTCCTGCATACAAAACTGGGGTTGTTGCTGGTAGCTGATGTTGGACTTCTAACTGACGCACGACAGCTAGCAATCCTGTCGGATCGGGTTTACCTGGTGCATCTTCCATTGCAATTAAGGCTGGAGATACTATACCAAGACGTTCTAAGACATATTTCGCCTCGTCGCGAGTCGCACCACTGAAAAAACCCCAAGGAATACCAGCCGCACTCAATTGTTCGAGATACGTAGGTTGCACTAGCAGCGTTTCATTGCAGATATAACCCGTCCAGTTTTGCGGGTCAGTACCTTGATACAGAGATTGAAAATAGGCGACTAGAGTAGGATAGTCTAGATCGAGCTGCGATCGCCCCTTTCCCCGTGTCTCAAAGTGGCGATAAACCAACTCCTGGGATGCTTCCCAATCGTTATTCCAAATTCCTTCCGACTTCAAGCGGTCAATATCAGTCTGGGTGGGACGATAAGCACCTGCCGTAAAATACTCTACAGTATCCGCGATCGCCCGCCGATAGGAAGCGCTCACATCGCGCACAACACCATCAATATCAAAAACTGCGATCGCTCGAATTTGTGAATTCAATTTATTATCTCCTAAATTTCATACTTCTTCTGACTTCTTCAGCAGTTTATTTTTTATAGATACTAAGGTATAGTAATAGATTGCACGTATTTGTAGTTTTGCCGAATCGGAACGAGCGGAGGTTGGATTGACAAAGTTTATCTTAAAAGTTTTGTGGTTAGAAGAAAACGTTGCTTTAGCAGTCGATCAGGTTGTGGGCAAAGGCACAAGTCCCTTAACTAAATACTTTTTCTGGCCTCGCAATGATGCTTGGGAGGAATTGAAAAAGGAATTAGAATCAAAAAGCTGGATCACCGAGCAAGAGCGCGTGGAGTTACTCAATAAATCCACGGAAGTGATCAACTACTGGCAAGAGGAAGGCAGGCGGCGACCTCTAGGCGAAGCTCAGTCAAAATTTCCTGAAGTTACTTTTACAGGTAGCGCTTGATCGTAGACATAACCTAATAGCAGTTTTTAATTGGGTAAAATATACATCTGTAGGGGCGCACAGCTGTGCGCCCCTACTTGTATCACGCAGGCAATTGAGAATTGCGATGAAATATCATAGATATGACTTTTTTTGGTTTTGAGTCGGATCGCAACAACCGATCGCGTAAAAGCGTATCAGAGGTAAATCCAAAATCGTAAATCCAAAATCCAAAATTGTTTGGCTCATGCGCGTCCTAGTGATAGAAGATGAACCTGGTATTGCTCAATTCATTCGGCAGGGATTAAACGAAGCTGGTTATGCTGTAGATGTAGCCAGCGACGGTCAAGCGGGACTAGATTATGCCCTCGCAGCCGAGTATGACGTTATCGTGCTAGATATCATGCTGCCACAATTGGACGGTTTACAAGTATTGCGCCAAATGCGATCGCGCATCAAAACTCCCGTGCTGCTTTTGACTGCTCGCGATACTGTGGAAGATAGAGTTAAAGGGCTGGATGCAGGAGCAGATGACTACTTATTCAAGCCTTTTGCTTTTCCAGAACTGCTAGCGCGATTGCGTGCCTTACTCCGCCGCCCACCCCTACAACTAGATACAATACTGCAAGTCGCCGATCTAGAGATGGACGTGGCGAATCGGGAAGTCCGCCGCGCTGGAAGGTCGATCGAGCTTAGCCCCCGCGAGTTTAGCTTACTAGAATATTTGATGCGCCATCCTCGCCAAGTGCTAACTCGTAGCCAAATTACTGAGCGGATTTGGAATTTTGATTTCTATGGAGACTCCAACGTAGTCGATGTTTACATTGGCTATCTGCGGCGCAAGATAGACAACGGTTTCGATCGCCCCTTACTGCATACGGTGCGCGGTGTTGGCTATCGCCTGAGTGCCGATGATGGTTAGTCTCAAGTGGATCGATCGCATTCCCTTGCGGGTGAAGTTAACTGTCTGGTATGTCCTACTGTTGGGACTCACTCTAGGCGGTTTCACGGGATACTTATATTTTCGGTTAGAGCGCAAGCTCATAGATAAGGTAGATACTGCCCTTCAGATTGCTGCTTCTCAGTTCCTAGTCGATTTGGCTAATGAAGGTAGTTCCTTAAGGTTTCAAAATACGCCAATCCAAAGAAGTATATCGCGGCGGTTGCGTCAAGTGGGATTTGCGGTGCGCTTGATTACATTAGATGGCAAAGTTGTAGATGGTTTTGGTCGATACCGAGAATTGCCAGTAGAAGTCCCGACCGAGAAAGGACACATTACCCGATCGCGGGACGGAGTAGAATGGCGGGCGATCGACCAGCCAGTACGCCGCAACGGTCAAATAGTGGGATGGTTGCAAGTAGCGCAGTCGCTGGAGCCATTAGAAGAGATTTCCGAAGAACTCCCAATGGAGGTTTTATTCAGTTTGCCTGTGGTACTGCTCTTAGCTGCTTGTGGGGGGCTATTTCTCTCGAATCGAGCCTTGCGTCCGATTAAACGAATTAATCGAACTGCGCAGGCGATCGCAGCTACAGACGATCTAAATCGGCGCGTCAACTACTGGGGTGCAGCAGATGAAGTCGGACAACTAGCAACTACATTTGACCAAATGTTAGATCGCTTGCAAGCGGCATTCGAGCGAGAACAGCAATTTACTGCTAATGCAGCCCATGAGTTGCGCACGCCATTAGCTGTAATCAAAGGACGCATCGGTGTAACTCGTACTCGCCTGCGTACCGTTGCTGAATACGATAAAACACTACAAGACTTAGAACAAGAGGTAGACCGCTTAATTCGCTTGAGCAATGGCTTACTCTTACTTGCCAGGATCGATCGCGGACAGTTTCCGTTTAATTTGCTGTCGGTAGATTTAAGCAGTTTGCTAGAAGTCATTGTAGAGCAAATACAACCACTAGCAGAACAGCAGCAGATTGCGATCGCGAATCATCTACCTGCTGAATTACAAGTTCAAGGCGATCCTGATTGTTTGACCAACCTATTTCTCAATTTGCTAGATAATGCTGTTAAATACACCCCAGCAGGAGGAATTATACGTCTGTGGGTCAAAGAGCGAGACAGCGAGGAGAAAATGGTAGAAGTGGCTGTAAGCAACACGGGAGCGAGTATTCCTCCCGAACATTTGCCACATTTATTTGAGCGATTTTACCGCGCCGAGTCTGCACATGGTAGTAAAAATGGCGCTGGGTTAGGGTTAGCGATCGCTTCTGAGATCGTCCGCTTGCACGGTGGCGCGATCGTTGTTGAAAGTAACCCTGGACAAGAAACGACTTTCACGGTAAATTTGCCTGCAAGCGACAAATGATAACTAACAACTGAAAATGTGTTTCTCATCAATTTCTTAATTTATCTCGATAGTTTGAGGTTATCTTATTTGATTCATTTAACCTTTATTTGATGACGAGAATGACAACAAACAGAGAGAATCGATTGAACCGTCAATTGTGGGCAAAATTTTGGGCGATCGCCAAACCCTACTGGTTTTCCGAACAGAAGTGGAAAGCCAGAGGATTGCTAATTTTATTACTTGTCTTGTCATTTGCTGTTAATGCAATTAATGTCAGCATTAGTTTTATTTTTAGAAATATCGATACAGCCTTAGCAACTTTTCCTCAAACTAGAGAGACTTCAACTTTTTGGCGATTTATTGCAGTCTATGTTGGTCTATTAGTAATTGGTACGCCAATTGTCGTTATATTTGCTTATCTTCGAGATAAGCTAGGGCTATACTGGCGTGAGTGGTTGACCAAGCGTATTCTCAACAAATATCTCCAAAATCGTGCTTATTATCTGCTCAATTTTAATGAAGAAATTGATAACCCCGACCAGCGAATTTCCGAAGACATTAGAGCATTCACTCGCACTAGTCTAACATTTCTATTGTTAATTCTAACGTCAGTTATTACTTTAATTTCTTTTACTGGGGTTTTGTTATCCATTTCTGTATCTCTATCATTTGCACTTTTAGCTTATGCAATTATTGGAACAATTATTACTGTTTGGATTGGGCGAAGATTAATTAAAATTAATTTCGAACAGCTTAAAAAAGAAGCTGATTTTCGCTATGGTTTGATCCACGTTCGCGACAACGCAGAATCGATCGCATTCTATCAAGGTGAAGCCGAAGAATCTATAGGTCTGCAACAGCGTTTTCTCATAGCAATCCGTAACTTTGACTTGCTAATTAGTTGGCAGCGAAATCTTGGTTTTTTTACTACCAGCTACAACTATTTTGTTGCCGCATTGCCTTATCTAGTAGTTGCACCGATCTACTTTGCTGGAAATACAGAATTTGGTACGTTTACCCAAGCCGCGATCGCATTTCGACAAATTTTCAATGCTTTATCTATTGTCGTAGATCAGTTTGAAAGCTTGACAGCTTTTGCAGCCGGAGTCGATCGTCTCAGCGACCTCACCGATAGCTTAGAAACTTCCTCTCAACCGCAACCTGGACTGACCACAATCGACGTGACAGAAGCCGCCTCACTATCCCTACAGCGCATCACCCTACTGACTCCCAACTATCAAAGAACTTTAGTTGAAGATTTGTCCCTCAGCTTGGAGTCAGGAGAAGGAATAGTTTTAGTCGGACATAGCGGTAGTGGAAAAAGTTCGATTTTACGGGCGATCGCGGGGTTATGGAATGCGGGTACGGGTCATCTCACCCGTCCGCCGCTCAAAGAAATGCTGTTTCTGCCCCAACGCCCCTACATGGTGCTGGGTTCCCTGCGCAGCCAGCTGCTCTATCCTCACACCGATCTCCATATCGACGAGCAGCAGTTGCGTCAAGTATTAGAGCAAGTCAACCTGACAGATTTACCTGAGAGAGTGGGAGGATTTGAAGCCCAACTAGATTGGGCAAACGTGTTGTCTCTAGGAGAGCAACAGCGACTTGCTTTTGCGCGGCTGTTGCTGGCTCAGCCTACCTACGCGATCTTGGATGAAGCGACAAGTGCGTTAGATCTGGGGAACGAAAAACGCCTTTACCAACAACTCAAAGCGATGAAAACTACAACGGTTAGCGTCGGACACCGTGCCAGTTTGTTGCAGTACCATAAGTATGTCTTGAAGTTGGAAGGAGATTCTTGCTGGCAATTAATGCTGACAGATGAATACACGGCAGATGCAACAAGTTGAAGCGCTCGGTTTAGAAGACTAGCATCAACATACCGATTATGCTTCCCCAGAAAAAAATAGCGAAAAGCAGACCATACAAAACTCCCCGTGTAGCGTATGGATAACAGTCAATCTGCATCCAATCGATAGAAGTTTCTTCGGCTGTATATGCAATTGACTCAAATGAAGTTGTCTCAGGTCTAACTTTGCTTAACATCACAATTTAACTCTACTTTTATTAAAATCTTAGTTAATCAATCGTTCGAGCTAGGCAAACTTGGCGATCGCACTTGTGTTGTCCGCCTCTATTTTTAGAATACAAACCGAGATTAAGAAAACAATGAGAACCAAAACTTAAACTATAAGATTTTTCAATGCTAAGAGTTAGCATTAGGCATTGCAGACCGGAAGATTCAAATCTCGATCCCCGCAACCCCCGGCACTTTGCGCACTTCAAGGACACTTTTGCACTTCAATATCTTTGCAGCACTAACCGAAAAGTTCTGGTTTCGCGATCGCAACTGCGATTCTCATGATTTTCTTAATTTTTCCTCATAAGTTGAAAGTACAGGCAATTTTGATTTGCCAAAAACTGCGATCGCTTTCAACAGAGAAATATGACTCAATACCTACGAAACTACAGAGTTTGGATCGGAACGATTTTTAGTGGCATATGGATAAGCCTATGGATAATACCGATAGCAGCAGCCGCACCCACAACCCCAACTAACAAACCCAGTATTTTTAACGAACCGCCTTACAACCGCAGGCGGGATAGTATTACTAAACCTCTTTCTCAGCCGATTACACCGCCTCTGCCAGAAAGCCAACCAGCAAGTGCTACGGTTGTCCCCGTGGATGGGAAAGTCAATATTAAACTGACAAACCATACTAACGCAGCGATTTCCTATCAGATCGTCGGACATACCGACCAACGCACGCTTGTGGGGCGAGAAAATATCACCCTACAAGCTTTGCCTATACCTGTAGCTGTAACCTTCCGACGCGAGGATAAAGGACTGCTTCAGGTTCAACCGCAAGTATCGTCCCAACCTGGACTGCTAGAAATTGCTTTTGATGAATCGACTGACTTCAAGGCGGATAGAGTGGCGATGAGAATTGAAAAAACGGGTGATGTGTTCTTGAAGTAGCTGTATGACTCTATCTACCAAAACAACTCCACACCCATATCTTTAGTCATAAAAATCTAGTTTCATAGCAATTCTCGATTGCGTGCGCGATCGGGATAGCGGCGCACGGCTATGCGCCCCTACGAAGCTATATTTTACCCAATTGAAAACCGCTATCAGATGTCATTCACAAACTTGACGGTCAATCGATCGCGGAAGCTGACGCGATCCGACAGGCAGTAGAAAATAGTGCCATTGGCAAGGATATACGCCTAGAATTGCGTCGTCAGGGACGAAATCTCAACTTGGCTGTACGTCCTGGTGCTTTTCCCACAGCTCAGGCAGAATAATCTTGAAGCAGTCCACGCGATCGCTCAAAAAACAAAAACTCTTTCAGCGTTCATACTGAAAGAGTTTTTCACGATTGCAAGAAAATTGCCAAAAGAGTATTGGCTAAACTGTAACCATACCACCTGCGGCTTGAAACCTAGCCCGAGCGCGTTTAAACGCTTGATTTGCTTGGATCTGCTCTTGACGAGAAGCACCTTGAACTTGGTTGAGCTTAGTTTGGGCTTCGTTGTATGCAGCGCGGGCGGCTTCCATCTCGATTTTGTCGCCACGTTCTGCACCGTTGACAAGAATTGTCACCTCATCGCTCTCGACTTCGGCAAATCCACCCATGAGGGCGATCGCCACCCAACTTTGCCCTTTGTCAGGACGGACGCGCATCACGGCAGTATCGAGGGCAGTTAATAAAGGAGCATGTCCGCTGAGAATACCTAGTTGTCCAGTGGTACTAGGTAAAATCACTTCTTCAGCTGGAGCATCCCAAACAGTCTTGTCTGGGGAAATTACACGAACTGTCAATGTCATAGAAAAGTGAGTAGTGAGTAGTAAATAGTGAGTAGGGGCGCACAGCTGTGCGCCCGTACAGGAGTAGCGAGCAGTGGTTAGTGGTTAGTCTTTTTCTAGCCACCAGCCACTAGCCACTAGCCACTAACCTTTCATTTTTTCTGCTTTGGCAACTGCTTCTTCAATGCTGCCCACCATGTAGAAAGCCTGTTCTGGAAGGCTGTCTAATTCTCCAGACAGAATTGACTTGAAGCCTTTAATTGTTTCTTCTAGCTTCACGTACTTACCCGGAGAACCAGTGAAAACTTCAGCTACAAAGAACGGCTGGGAGAGGAAGCGCTCGATCTTCCGCGCCCGTGCTACTATCAGTCTGTCTTCTTCCGACAATTCATCTAAGCCCAGAATGGCGATGATGTCTTGCAGTTCTTTGTAACGCTGGAGGATGGCTTGAACGGCGCGAGCTGTACCGTAGTGATCGTCACCGACGATATTGGGTTGCAACATGGTGGAAGTAGAACCCAGTGGATCTACAGCAGGGTAAATGCCCTTAGCTGCCAAGCCGCGAGACAACAATGTAGTACCGTCTAGGTGGGCGAAGGTAGTTGCTGGTGCGGGGTCGGTAAAGTCGTCCGCTGGAACGTAAACGGCTTGAATGGAGGTAATAGAACCTTCTGTAGTCGAGGTGATCCGCTCTTGCAGTTCGCCTACGTCCGTACCCAGAGTGGGTTGGTATCCTACCGCTGAAGGCATCCGTCCTAGTAGTGCGGATACTTCCGAACCTGCTTGGACGAAACGGAAGATGTTGTCGATAAACAGCAATACGTCTTGCTTGTTGACATCGCGGAAATACTCAGCCATTGTCAACGCTGATAGTCCGACCCGCATTCTGGCTCCTGGTGGTTCGTTCATCTGACCGTACACCAGAGCAATTTTCGACTCGTTGAGGTCATCTTTGTTGATTACCCCAGATTCGATCATTTCGTTGTAAAGGTCGTTTCCTTCGCGGGTGCGTTCGCCCACGCCACCAAATACCGAAACACCACCGTGTTGAGCCGCAATGTTGTTGATCAACTCCATCATGATTACGGTTTTGCCGACACCAGCACCACCGAACAGACCGATCTTGCCACCACGTCGATAGGGTGTGAGTAGGTCAACCACTTTGATCCCCGTTTCAAACACGGAAGGTTTGGTTTCCAAATCTACGAGTTTGGGCGCTTCGCGGTGGATGGGGAATTTTTCTTCTGTGTTAACAGGTCCTCTGTTATCTACGGGTTCGCCCAAGACGTTGAAAATTCGACCCAAGGTAGCCTTACCTACTGGTACGGAAATGGGAGCGCCTGTATCAACCGCTTCCATCCCGCGAACTAGACCATCGGTGGAACTCATAGAAACTGTACGCACCTGTTGATCGCCCATAAGTTGCTGCACTTCACAGGTGACAGAAACTTCTTGTCCAGCTTCATTGGTGCTTTTGATAGTTAGAGCGTTGTAGATCGCTGGCAGTTTGCCTTCTGGGAATTTTACGTCTACAACAGGACCAATGATTTGTGTAATGTATCCAATACCTGTTTTTTCTGCGGTGGTGACCATTCTCTCGCCTAAGTTCGATTTCAGCTATGTTTTAGATCCGGTCGGACAGTTTATCTACAAACTTGCCGTCATTCAGACGGATGCGAGTTTGCCATCTTTACAGACAGACATAAACTTGCCATCTTCCAGAGTACCACCGATCAGTTATCAGTTATCAATTATCAGGGAGCAGGGAGCAGGGAGCAGAGGGGTAGAGGGGCAGAGGAGCAAGAACTATCAATCGTCAACTACCAATTACCAACTATCAACTACCAACTACCACGTTTCATTCGTCTGTTTTCACTCGTCGAATTGGTAAATTAGCAATTAGAGCCGTAGCTCTTTGGTTGTTTTCTAAAGAAAACTCCATCCCTTCTACATCCAGTTCGACGTACCGACCAACCACCTCTAATATTTCCCGCCGCATTTTTTCGATTGTTTGCGGACTCAAATCACTGCGATCGTGGGAAATTACTAATTGCAGCCGTTGCTTGACTTGAGAACGACTGTTGTTGTCGTTTGGATTATTAGAAAAAATTTTATCTAAAAGATCGCTAAACATGGCATCTGGATGCAGGTTGCAGGTTGTTAAATCGGGGCTTAAATTAGTTTCGTCCACAACAATTTGCGCAGACGAGAAAGAAAACCCTCATGCACGGGATGGAGATCGAGAAATTCGATTTTTTCGCCTTCTAATCGGCGGGCAATATTATCAAATGCCTTACCAGCTAGGGTAGGGTCTTCAGCTAAAACCAGGGGTTCGCCTCTATTCGTTGAAACGATCACGCGCTCGTCTTCTGGGACTACGCCTAATAGGGGAATGCCCAAAAGTTCCTGCACGTCCTGCACTGACATCATATCATTCATTTGCACCATTGCGGGGCGCAAGCGGTTGACAATTAACTGAATCTGCTTGACTCCGTTAGCCTCCAATAGACCGACTACGCGATCGGCATCGCGGACTGCGGCAATTTCTGGTGTAGTGACAATGATTGCTTCTTGCGCTGCCACGATCGCATTTTTAAAGCCCGTTTCAATTCCGGCTGGGCTGTCTATAACAATATATTCATAGTTTTTGGTTAAAGTCCCCACCAGTTGTTTCATCTGTTCTGGGGTCACTGCCTCTTTGGTGCGATTTTGGGCGGCTGGTAGCAGGACTAGTTTTGGTTCGCGTTTATCTTTAACCAGGGCTTGTTCTAAACGACATTCCCCAGTGACAACTTCAACGGCAGTGTAGACTATCCTGTTTTCTAGACCTAGCAGTAGGTCTAAATTACGCAGCCCGAAATCCGCATCGACTAGGACAACCGTGCGCCCCATGCGGGCTAGTGCCATGCCAATGTTGGCTGTGAAGGTAGTCTTACCCACCCCTCCTTTTCCAGATGTTGTGACGATGATGCGAGTCATGGCTTAGATATAAACTGGGACTTAGAAAAATCAGCGGCTTTTGTGATGCGGATGCCTTCGGGTGTAACGTAGGCAACTTCAGGATAAAACCGATCTGGTATCGTTGTTGGCGCTCTAGCTACAGAATCGGCAATTCGTAACTGCGTGGGTTCCATTTGCAGGGCAACAATTAGGCATTTAGAATTACCGCTGGCTCCTGCGTGGGCAACTCCCCGCAATCGCCCCCAAACTAAAATGTCTCCATCGGCAATGACGTTTCCACCTGGGTTAAGATCGCCCAAAATCACGACCGTACCAGGGTGGCGAATTTCCGTCCCCGATCGCACGGTCATTTGCAAGTACAGCGGTTCTGCTAAAGGCGCGGGCGATGCTGCCGGGAGTTGATTGATTGCCGATACTGGTGGGGCTTGTTGCTCGACGCAATAACCAGCGGTAGCAGCGGCTACAGCAGTTTGACGGCGCGTCGTACAGACTCGTCGCAGTTGCAATTGGACTTCCCACAAGGCATCAGCGATCGCCTTCAGTTGTCTGCCATCCAGCAACCGATCCGCTGCCATGAGATCGACAGTCGTATTTGGTTGCCAGAAGCGATCGCCTCCTTGCAACCGTTGTTTTAACTGTATCCAAAGATCCGACCAGTTGAGCGCTGAGGATTCTCCTTCTGCTGGTAGCGTTAACACCAGCCGTCCTTCCTCACTTTTGAGGCGAACTTGTAAACTAGCGATCGCCTCTGGGGAAGGCGGAGTAATAGTTGGAACTAGTTCTGGATGGGCAGAATCAGATGTCATGTATTATCAGGTCAGCAGAGGCACGCGAACCGACTCACTAAATATCCATAACATATTAAATGAATTGAGGCAGAAAACTTTCTGAGTAAGTTAATAATTGTCATTTGTGAGGAGCCAGGAGTCAGGAGTCAGGAGTCAGAATAAACTGAACTGGTCACTAGTCACTGGTTACTGATAACTGCTCCCTTCCCCCTAAGGAGGAAGACACCGATCGCGGCAAGGGCATACAGTAACAGCAAAATTGCTGGCAATAGCCAGAAAATGGAGGCGGTACTGTGCGGATCGGGCAATGGATTGGTTTTCTCGCCCTGATTATCTCTCTCTACGTTCTGTGGCAACTGCGACAAGTTGTTTTACTCATATTCGCTGCCGTTGTCTTGGCAACGGTTCTCAACCGAGTTGTGCGGTTGCTTCAGCGCTATCGCATCCAGCGCGGGATTGCCATAGCAATTACGGTTATTGCCTTACTCGCGATCGTGGCTGGTATTTTCGCGATCGTCGTGCCGCGTCTTGTAGAGCAATTGCAACAGTTAGTCAAGCTCCTGCCAGAAATATCGGATCGGGTGCTTGGCTGGTACAACTGGGTACGCAGCTTAATCCCTGGGCGAGTTTTAGAAGCCGCCCCACCCTTAAGCAATCTGACTCAACAACTCCAGTCTTTTGTAGGGAGAATATTAGGTAACTTTGTCACCGTGTTGAATAACTCTTTGGCAGCGGTGGTGAATTTCCTGCTATTTTTTGTTCTCACGATTATGCTGCTACTCAATCCCGTCCCCTATCGCCGCACGTTTATCCTTGCTTTTCCTGCTTTCTATCGTCGTCGAGTGGACGAAATTCTTTCAGAATGCGAAGACTCTTTAGTTGGTTGGATTAAAGGCACTCTCTTAGCAATGGTAGGGATTGGAATCGTCTCTTTTATTGGATTATCTCTTTTGGGAGTTCCATTACCTTTAGTTAATGCTTTAATAGCAGGCTTATTAGAATTTATTCCTAATGTGGGACCGACTTTAAGCGTCATTCCTCCGGTTTTGCTGGCGCTTTTAGATGCTCCTTGGAAAGCTGGGGCGGTTATTGTTTTATATTTAGCGATTCAGCAGTTTGAAAGTTTAGTACTCGTACCAATAATTATGCAACGGGAAGTCTCTTTGTTACCCGTGTTTACTATTCTTGCTGTCGTTGTCTTTGCAAGTTTGTTCGGCTTTTTAGGCTTATTTCTTGCTATTCCATTATTAATCGTGACTCAAATTTGGTTAAAAGAAGTTTTGGTTAAAGATATTCTCAACCGATGGCAAGGAGAAAAAGAAAGTAAGGAAGACAAAGAAACAAGAGGACAAGTTGAAGTATGAATGCTCAAATTTTAAATCATTTTGTTGACTCTCGCATCCAAGTGCAAGATTGCAGCATTTTTTATCAGCAAAGCGTTCGGCATTCTTCAACTCCCATTCTATTTTTACATGGCTGGGGAATCTCATCCGAGCCTTACCAAGAAGTTTTAGAACTCATCGCAGAGCAACACGCTGTCATCGCTCCCGATTTACCTAGTTTTGCTCGTTCCTCCTACCATAATCTAATTTCTGATTACCACAGCTATGCAAAATTCATAGTTTCATTCTTAGAAGCACTAAATCTTCCACAAGTGCATCTGGTGGGACACTCGTTAGGTGGAGGAATCGCAATTACTTTAGCTACTCTCATTCCAGATCGGGTAAAAAGTCTGGTTTTATTAGATAGCACGGGAATTCCATCTGTATCTATTCCAGAAATTGTACCGCGTAGAGCAATTGAGATGACCGCTCAAATTTCTATCCCCAAACTAAAGTTACAATTTTTTGATATTCCTAAAGTCTTTACTCATAATCTCTTATTTAATACTGGAAATATTATTTATGCCTTACTCATTTCATTGTATCAAGACTCGACACATTTATTACCTAGTATTAAAGCCCCTTGCTTAATATTATGGTCGGAGAAAGATCTAACTACACCATTAGCTACAGCGCGGGAGATGGCAAATCATATTCCAAATGCCACATTAACTATTGTGAAAGAAGGTTATCACGAATGGATGCTTTGGCATCCCGAAAAACTTGCATCGATCGCGCTTGATTTTATCAAGCAAGTTGAGTTAGGTTGAGGCGATCGCCTGTTAGTTTAATGACAAATGACAAACGACAAATGACAAATGACAAATGACAGACATAACGCTAAGTATTACAAATTACTGAGAGCTGACATAGTTAGGGTTAAAATTGTAAGTATCAAGAGACAGGGAACCATCTCTTATCTAGGCTGCAAGGAGCGAGTCTTATGGCAGGTACAAATCCTTCTGATGCAGTCAACCCTTCATCAAAGCCATCAGTTGAAAATGAAGAGTTGTTATTAGCAGATCTCATTGGTACGGACAACATCGACATAGTTTTTGAGGAATTGAGCGATCGCGACGCGGAAATCGGTACTATCCTCAAGCGATTGAAAAATCCATCAATCTATGCTGAAGACGTGACGGGCGGCGATCTTGACGATGATTGGTATCAAGCCGAGGTTGTCGGCGAAGAAGCAGTTGGGGGAGACAATCCCACCCCCGATCAAAGCGTGACTGAGAATCTGTTGCATTCAATGGGGATTACTTCAATAGACGGACAGCCAGTAGAAACCTGGAAAAATTTGCAGCAACGCGATCTCGAACGCTGGGAACTCAACCCTGAATCGTCAGAAGATTATCGGGAACACGGAGAGTAATTTGAATCAAATCGCCAGCGATCGCACTATGATGCGTCTATCTCAAGGACAACTCAACTTGCTAGAACGTTGCCCGCGTCAATTTCAACATACCTATTTAGATCTATTCGGTTCGCCTACGACATCGGAACAACAAGAAAGACAAGCTTGGGGAAGTCGGTTTCACCTGCTGATGCAACAGCGAGAATTGGGCTTGCCAATTGAATCTTTAGTGCAGGAAGACATACAGTTACAACACTGGATGAATGCCTTTGCGACTGCTGCACCAGAAATTTTAAATCTAGATGCAAATCGGCAGATTTTTCGCGAAAGCGAACATTACCGTACGCTGCAAGTGCAAGATTATTTATTATCGGTTATTTACGACTTATTAATCGCAGACGATCGCCAAGCCCAAATTTTCGACTGGAAGACAAACCCCAAATTACCAAAAAAAGCTCAGCTCGAAAAGAATTGGCAGACAAGGCTATATTTATATGTCTTAGCCGAAACCAGCGATTACCTGCCAGAACAGATTTCGATGACTTATTGGTATGTCCCATCTTCTCTAGAAGTAGCGCCGCCAAAATCGTTACAACAAATTAAATTTACCTACAGTCAAGCCAAACACGAAAAAACAGCTAAAGAATTACAGCAGTTATTACATAGATTTACCTATTGGTTAAAATGCTACGAACTAGGCGAACCATTTCCACAAATTCCAGAAGGAAATAAAAACTGCGAATATTGTCAATTTGCCACTCGTTGCCAGCGCGATCGCGATCGCGACGATTCAGCAGCTAGCAGTCAAAATTGGTTGCCCGATCTAGTAGATATTCCAGAAGTTTCTCTTGGTTGAGATTTAACGCCATCTATTACAACTAGCCGATGCACGAATACGTCAAAGGTAGAATCTTTAACAAATTATCTCAGCGGTCGTTCGCTCTTACTCAATTTGCCTTATGATGTCAAAGCTACTGCATTTCAACTGCAAGTTTGGCAGGCGCTACAAACCATTCCCATCGATCCGACCGTAACATACAGCGATATTACCCGCAGTATCGGGTAGCCAACTGCCATCCGCGCCGTTGTCCGTGCCTGTGCGACTAACCCAATTGCCCTCATTTTTACCTGTGATTCGGGTAGTTACTACAGGTAGTTTAGGAGGCGATCGCTGGGGAATTACCTGCAAGCAAGCACTACTGGAGTTAGAGCAAAGGTATTCAAAGCAACAGTATATGGAACCTCAAAAATGAATTTCCACGGCAATGCAGGAAGCGCCATGATGCAAGACACGATTTATAAAACCTTACAGGCAAGTAGGGTGCAATTTATTCGCATTCTCTGGTGCGACAATGCCAATATCATTCGTGGCAAAGCAATACACATCGGCGCGTTATCTCAGCTAGTGGATTATGGAGTCGGCATTAGTGCGGCACAGCAAGCAATTCCCGTGATGCACGACGTGGTAGTGGCGGAAACGGGGTTGAGTCCTGTAGGTGAAATTCGCTTAATCCCAGATTGGAATACCTTGAGCGTACTGCCTTATTCTACAGGTCACGCTCGCGCCATCGGCGATATGATGCAAGATGGCAGTCCTTGGGCTTACTGTCCGCGAGACTTTTTGAAACGAGCGATCGCGGCGGCGCAAGAAGCAGGGATAGAGGTGATGGCAGCGTTTGAAAATGAGTTTTATCTACTCCATCCCGCTGAGAATGGATTGGGAGTAGAACCAGGCGATCGCACGGTCTTTGCTTCTACTTTCGCGATGGATGCTAATTTAGCAGTTATTAACGAAATTGCTGAAGCCCTCCTCGCCCAAAATATCCCTGTAGAACAGTACCATCCCGAATCTGGCGGCGGACAACATGAAATTTCGGTGCGTTACACCCGCGCTTTGTCAGCAGCAGATTACCAAATTGCTTTTCGGGAAACCGTGCGTGCAGTAGCATTGCGCCACAAACTCAAAGCCTCGTTTCTACCAAAAATCTTTGCCGAACAAGCAGGTAGTGGTTGTCACCTGCACCTGAGTCTCTGGCAAGATGGTAAAAATCTCATTTCCGACACTGGAAACGCACCTGGAATCTCAAAAATTGCCCGTGCTTTTATTGCTGGCATTTTGGAGCATTTACCCGCCTTGATGGCACTGACTACGCCTAGTATCAACTCCTATCGTCGCATTCGCCCTCACTCCTGGAGTGGGGCTTTTCGCACTTGGGGATACGACAACCGCGAAGCCGCGATCCGAGTCCCTAGCGATCCTGCAAGTCCCAGTCCGACGCAGATTGAAATCAAAACTGTTGATGCTTCTGCCAATCCCTACATTGCTCTAGGCGCAGTCATCACCGCTGGATTGGACGGCGTGCGTCGTCAACTCGAACTAGGAGAGGCGATCGCAGTTGACCCAGGATCTCTATCCCAATCGGAACGAGCAGCGAAGGGAATTGAAGCCTTACCAACAAATTTAGGTGAGGCGATCGCCCATCTCCAAACCGATAAAGTTCTCCTCGAGGCTTTAGGCAAAGAACTCGCTCAAGCATACATTGCCGTCCGTCTGGCTGAGTGGGAAGCCATGAAAGATTGGACGTTGAAAGAAGAAGTAAAGTTGTTACTGGAAAGATATTAAGGAAGTCAAAAGTCAAAAGTTAAAAGTAGGGTGGACAATGCCCACTTTAATAACTTTGAAATATGCTTTTATCAATATTTGAAAAGACTTCGGGCTGAAAATTCTGGGGAATATCTTCTGTAGCAATTTGATTTGAGCTAAGAATTGATAGAGCTTCCCGCATCAAATCGTTCTGCTCTTGATTCAGCAAGGCTAACTTAGCAGAGATTTCTAATAGTCGCTGGTGTTGGTCGGTATAATTTATTGCCACGTCTGATGTTGGTAAAACGTGCGTTCGCTCTAGTTGTTTCTGAGGACGTTTTAGAATAAATCGAGCTGATAAGAGATGTAGCGATCGCCAGCTCATTTGAATTAAAAAATGCCCTAATCTCAGCGGCATTTGTAATACTGACAAACAGAACTTTTCAAATAAGCGTCCGATGGATTTAATCAAACTCCAGACAATTGCAATGACAAATAACAGTATAATTACACTTATGATGGGGCGCTCTATTGCCCAATTCAGAACTTGTAGCGATCGCTCTACGGTTGGATGTGCTTCTAACCAACTCTGAAACACAATCGCCTGCGTGGAGGCAATCGGTGCGATCGCCTTATCTGCTAGACTGCCAGCAGCATCTTGAGTTGTGGTAGTTATCCGCGCGATCGTATGGCTAAAAGTATCGCCAGCTGCAGCTACCCAATCTTTTGTCCGCTCCAGAATTGAAGTGCCATTTTCTGCTTGAGATCTCATCCTCAACAATCTCCTGCGATCGTGCTATCTCAAGCCTATCTCTGCCAACTCATTTTGAGCAGATGGCATAAATTTGTAGAGAGCAACTATGCAACTACGCTACAGATGAATACCAATAATCTCATTATAGTTAGAGCAAAATAGTTAGAGCAGATCGTTATGGTAGACTCAATCCTAAGACCCAATTTGTAGAACGATATATCACTCTTTTAGCTTCAGGTTTCCAGCGGAATAGTTGTTTTAATATAAACGTTTCGGAGAGGAATCTAATGCAAGATAAATTAACAAGCGTAGCCAAGAATTGCGATTTAACAGGCAGTTCTTTAAATCGCGAGGTTGTTGAGACTCTGAAAGAGTTTCTGGCTGATGGTGAGAAACGGGTACAGGTAGCAGGCGTTATTGGTTCCAATGCAGCTGAGATTGTCAAAACAGCAGTTAGTTTATTATTCCAAGAATACCCAGAGCTAGTTAGTCCGGGTGGCAATGCTTACACAACACGTCGCTACAATATGTACGTGCGAGATATGAACTACTTCTTGCGATATTGTAGTTATGCGATCGTGGCTGGAGATGCTAGCGTCTTAGACGAACGATTGCTGGCTGGTTTGCGAGATACTTTCAACTCTCTAGGAATCCCTTTAGGTCCCACTGCTCGAAGTATCCAGCTGATGAAAAATATCGTCAAAGAAAAGTTAGTGACGGCTGGAATGACTAACGCTACGTTTGTCGATGAACCATTCGATTACGTCGTGCGTGAGATTAGTGAAACGGAGATTTAGCAAAGTGTGGTGGGCATTGCCCACCCTACTGAATTTGTTGGAAAAATAACAATCCAGCTTGAAATAGTCCCACGACAAAACCGAGAACACCACCTAAGTTAACAATTGCCTGTAACTCATTTTTGACAATTCCTTCGATCGCAGCTTCTAATTCGGCGGGAGAGGTAGATTTGACGCGATCGATAATTACCTGGTCGATCGATAGAATTGGAAGTGCCTGTGCCACCAAATTTTCTAAATCTTGCTCTAAATAACGCTCCAAAATTAAAGATAACTCTTGACCGATCGCGGTTAGAGAAGAACTGAAAGCAGGAGAGTTACGCAAACGATTGAGCAGTACGCTAGCGGTATTTTCCCAATCAATCGAATCGCTAAATCCTTGAATAAACTCTGGTCCGTGAATTTGAGAATAGCCGATTGCTGTTTCTCGAATTGTATTGCGTAATTGCTTTACAGTAGAAACAGGTAAATTTTGCAATGATAAACTTTTCAACCAAACTTTAAGGCGCTCGCGGACTTGAAGCTCTTGAATTAACTCCTTAATCCGCGCATTCGTAACTTCTCTTTCGTCCAAACAAAACGTTCGCAGGCGCGCCAAAGTGTTACGCAAACCAAATAAGTTAGCAACTACCCAATACGTACCACTCGTTTTTTCGCGAAAACTCTCATCAATAATTTGAATCGTGCGATCGGTTAAAAGATCGATGACTAACTGCCGAATTGCGTCTGGTGGAAGAACGACTTGCAGCAACCAATCAGCTAACCTCCCCGCTTGCTCGTCGCTGAGTTGAAACTCAAGTAATACCTGGTCGAAAATTTGATTGAGTTGAGTGCCTAAAAACTCTTCTCGTCGCAACAACACCTTAAACAAACGCGGTAAAGATTCCCCAACCAAATCGCGTAAAATTCCCGCCAGAATTTTGGTTGCTCTTTGATCTCTATCAGTACGAACCTGTTCGATCGCCAGTCTTAACAGCCATTCTATCCCTCCTCGCACTCGCTCCGGTTGCAGCAATCGCCGCGTCAACTTCTGCAATTCCTCTGGTGTCAGCAGAGAACCCATGATCGTGTCCGACACCCGCTTTGCCAAGCGCTCTTGGTTGCGAGGAATTAAACCAGGGGTAAAAGGTAATTGTCTTCCGGCAAAATAACGCGCTCGGTAGGGACGAAACAGCATTTTAATGGCTAAATCGTTCGTGAAATAGCCAATAATTGCTCCCGCGATCGGCGGACTAACATAAACCCAGAAATGAGACCAATCCATACAAGCAGGAGATGAGAGTTAGGGAGTGGGAAATGGGGAGTCGTAGGGGCGGGTGCGCGCAAATAGATAAGTAACTGAGGCAATGAATTCTCGGTCAAAACCCGCCCGTACAGGAGTCGGGAAAGAGTGTAGTGCGTGTTTTAATTCCGAATTCCGAAGTCAAGCAGGCGGACGACGAGGTTTCCTCGTCATTAAAGCCGCGTCGAATTCCGAATTCCTAACCCCATCCCTTAGTTAAGACCAATATCCCCATCATACCGTTGGCAATTGGGTAGTGAGTGGCTGTTGCAAACCCTACTTCTCGCGAGAGTTGAACTTGTGCTTTACCTGAAGGAAATCGATCTAAACTGGGGCTGATATAGGCGTATTCTTCCGTGAGATCGAAGTGACGCGCGGCGGGAACGACGAGATTATCTAAGTACCATTGTTGAAAAGCCCTAAATTGAGAATTTTCCGGGCGATGAAAGTCTAAAATTGCCGCTTTAGCACCAGGTTTGAGGACTCGATGCAGTTCTTTTAAGCAACAAGGAATATCGATAACGTTACGCAGTCCATAGCCCATCGTTGCAGCATCAAAATGATTATTGGCAAAAGGTAAATTCAATACATCTGCTTCTACCCAAGAAATCGGGGGTTGGGGATACTGGCTTTGGCTGCGTTGTTGGGCGATCGCCAGCAGTTGCGATGAAAAATCTACCCCGTATACTCGTCCGTTAGCTCCTACTTGACGGGCGAGACGCAGCGCTAAATCGCCACTACCACAACATAGATCGACACAGGTATCCCCCAAGCTTGCTTGGCTCCACTTAACTGTCATTTGCTTCCAAATGCGGTGCTGACCTAAACTCAGCAAGTCATTTAAGCGATCGTAAACTGGGGCAATGCGATCGAATATCTGTTGGATTTCTGTTGTAGGCATGGTTTCAAGTGTAAGGAGCGCACGAGCAGGGAGTAGGAAGGACAAGGGGGACAAGGGGGACAAGGGGGACAAGGGGGAGTAAAAGCTGGCTGCTATCCTTCTAAACAGGATAAAACTTGTTATGGGTAACTTGTACGTTTCGCCGCCAGAAATTACGAACAGCTCGATCTAATAAAACTCCAGCATTTACAATCAAACTCTAGGGAGGAAAACAATAAATACTTTCCCTTACCCCTTACCCCTTACCCCTTACCCCTCATCATGACTGAATCGCCCTCCAATCAACTCGACATCGAAGCCACGCTGACATCCCTGCGGCAAAAACAAGGTAGTTGGGTAGAATGGGGTCAAGCGATCGCCCAGTTGCAAAAAGCAGGGCAAACACCACAGCAGATCTTTGAAGCGACGGGATTTGAACCAGTGCAGCAAAATCAGGTGATTGTAGGCGCGCAGGTTTATACTTCTTTAGAAAAAACAAATGCTTCTGAGGCAGTGCGATCGCGCTTTACTCAAAAAGGCAGCGATATTTTGTACGAACTGCGGTTGCTCAATAATGCAGAACGAGTCGCCGCAGCAGAATTTATCTTGGCTCACAACTTAGATGCGGATATGGCTAAGGAAGTGGCGCGGGATATGAAAGAATTTTCTCGCCTGCGTAACTTACCCGAAGGATTTGCCGATCGTCCAGGAGATGCAATTGCTTATCAGTGTTGGCGACTGGCACGACAAAAATCAGATTTACAAGAGCGATCGCGATTAATTGCTAAGGGGCTAAGGTTTGCCGATTCGGATACGGCAAGACAAAAAATCGAACAGTTGCTTGTCGATTTTACTGTCGTTCCCAAGCGTCCGGCTCCAACTATACCTTTTTATCGTCCAGATTCCGAAGATCATTTACCGCGATTGATTCCAGTTGTTGGGGAAATGCCGTTAAAATCGGCTGAAGTTCAAGCTGTACCCATAGTAGAAGCAGTAGAGCCGTTTCAGATTGTCAAGTTTGCTGGGGAACAGGCTTGGGTAGCCTTACCAGGTTGGCAAACAGTCCGCAGTGCTGAAGATCCGATCGCAATTTTGTGTCAAAGCGATCGCCTCCCCAATCAATCAGCTACAACATCGGAACCAGTTCTAGTCATTACCGACCGTCACGCTAGAGAATGGGATGTCAATAGTTATTTTGTCTATGATGCAGCGGGGGAAGTTGACTTTGGTTGGTTTGAAACTCAACCAGATGTCAAGTTACTGGGAAAAATTGTCGTTGTCGTGCGTCCCAAGCACATTATTGATGAAGAGTTAACGAAAGATTCTTGGCAGATCGATGAGTAAGGAGTTACGCACTTGAATCAGCTCTCGATCCTCCCTAGCCCCCAATACGGTTCGGTTAAAAGCGATCGATCCTCGAAGATCCCCTTCAAGGGGGGAAACAAAGCCCCCTTTTTAAGGGGGTTGGGGGATCGAGGACGTAATGTCGAGGATTAGAAATTAGTGTAGTTAGCGATCGCCTTTTGCATCCTTTCCAACACCGCAGGGACAGAGATCGTGCCGAGATCTGCCGATGGTTTACCAGCAGCACGAACGCGGAGACTCAAACTATCGGACTCCACTTCTTTCGCCCCTACAACCGCCATGACGGGAATTTTTGCTTTTTCAGCATTGCGGATCATTTTCGGCAAGCGATCGCCACTGGTATCGACTTCTACGCGCATGTTGAGCGATCGCATCTTGTCTGCGATTTCTTTAGCAAACATCAATTGAGCATCGCTGACGGGCATTAATCGAGCTTGAATGGGTGCTAGCCACAAGGGAAAGTCTCCCGCATACTCTTCAATTAAAATCCCAATTAACCGTTCTAACGAGCCAAAGGGGGCGCGGTGAATCATTACTGGGCGCTGGCGCGTGCCATCCTCTGCTACGTATTCCAAATCGAATCGTTCGGGTAAGTTGTAATCAACTTGTACTGTACCTAATTGCCATTCCCTTTCCAAAGCATCTTGGAAAATAAAATCGAGTTTGGGACCGTAGAATGCTGCTTCCCCAATTCCTTCAAAGTGGTTCATTTCTAGCTTTTCTACAGCGCGGCGAATTGCTCCTTCAGCTTTTGACCACGCCTCGTCAGAACCAATGTACTTATCCGAAGCCGGATCGCGGAAACTCAATCTTGCTTTGAAATTTTTCAGTTGCAATTTGTTAAATACCGACAGAATCAAATCCACCACATTGAGAAATTCGCTGTCGAGTTGTTCTGGAGTCACGAATAGGTGAGAATCATCTACCGTAAAACCACGCACCCGCGTCAAACCTCCTAATTCGCCCGATTGTTCGTAACGGTATACAGTCCCAAACTCTGCCAACCGCATTGGTAATTCGCGATAAGAACGTAATTCGCTCTTGTAAATTTGGATGTGAAACGGGCAGTTCATCGGCTTGAGAACGAAACCCAATTCGTGGGCTGCTGCTTCCTCATTCTCTGCCATCAATGGAAACATATCCTCTTTATATTTCTGCCAGTGACCGGAAGTTTTAAATAAATCGACTCTGGCAATGTGAGGCGATACGACAGGAAGATAACCGCGTTTGAGCTGTTCTTGTTTGAGAAAGTCTTCTAAAAGACTGCGTAATAGCGTCCCTTTGGGAGTCCACAGGGGTAAACCCGGTCCCACCTCATCGCTAAAGATAAATAGTCCTAGTTCCTTACCTAAGCGGCGATGGTCGCGTCTAAGGGCTTCTTCCTTACGACGCTTGTACTCAGCTAATTGCTGTTCTGATTCCCATGCCGTGCCGTAAATTCGTTGTAGCTGCGCCTTGGTTTCATCACCGCGCCAGTATGCCCCAGCAACGCTTTCTAACTCAATTGCTTTGGGTTGCAACTCTGCCGTGTTGTTAAGATGGGGTCCAGCACACAAGTCCCACCATTCATCCCCCAAATAGTAGATCGTAATTGGTTCCTGCTTAATGTCTGCCAGGATTTCTAGTTTATACGGCTCTTTAATTGCCTGAATCCGCTGTTCGGCTTCCTCGCGGCTGACTTCTTCCCTAATGACAGGCAATTTACGATTGATAATCTTCACCATCTCTTTCTGGATGGCTTTGAGATCTTTTTCTGTAAACGGTTCGGGATTGTCAAAATCGTAGTAAAATCCATTCTCAATCCAGGGTCCAATAGTCACCTGTGCTTTAGGAAATAACTTTTGCACCGCCATCGCCATGACATGAGAGGTAGTGTGGCGAATCTTCTGCAATGTCTCTGATTCACTGGTGCGAGGGAGATAAATTTTTTCCTGCGGTGCTTGTTCCTGCTGTTCCGGTTGACAATGGGATTCTGAACTAGACATTTTACTTACAAAACTATGTTGACGAGACTGTAAACCAATACTGTTTGCCTTCTATTGTAAGGAGTCAGGAGTCGGGAGTGGTAATTGGTAATTGGTAATTGGTAGTTGGTAGTTGGTAATTAGTAATTGGTAATTGGTAGTTGCTCCCCTAGCCTCCCCTGCTCTCTGCGCCCTGCTCCCTACTCCCTGCTCCCTGCTCCCTGCTTCCTGCTCCCAGTTACTTCTAATGACAGAATGTAAAGAATCTTGAACTAAGTTAAGATTAGTGGTAGGTTAGTAATCTACTTTTCATTCATGCTTAATCAAAACTTGCCAGAACCTGAGTTGTTAAAAACCTTACTCCAACCGCTACTTGAAGATTTTAAGTATTGGTTCGGGCGATCGCAGACGTTTCTGGAAAATGAGAAAGTTTCATTTTTAGAACCGCAGCAGCAATCTGAATTGTTGGCAAGAGTCAAGCAAGCTCAGCAGGAGGTAAGTACGGCACAGCTCATGTTTCAGGCAACTGGGGGACAAGTGGGCATTGACATGGCAACGCTCGTACCCTGGCATCAATTAGTGACAGAATGTTGGAAAGTGGCAATCCGCTTCCGGTCGGAGCAGGCAACACAGCCAGAGGTAGAATTTTAAATAATTTTATTTAGATAAAGTGTTCCTTGTAGCATACATGCTTGACTGAAATATTCTGAGTAGACGATTGTATATCGAAGCAAATTCTGTGATGCTAGAGATAACTGTTAATACCTTTAGCAAAGCGGTAGAAGTTCGTAAAAACTCGCAAAAAACTGTATAGACTGGCTGGCTTGGAGAAAAAACTCGATGTTACACTTACTTTACATCCTTGCTTTTACTATCCTAGCGTTGATAGCTGTAAGCAATCTAATTCGCAACTTAATTATGTTCAGTTTCGAGCGCGATCGCACGTTTGCCTCACCGCGATCGCCCGTGCAAAATAGAGGAAATCTTTCCTATATCTCAAATCGCTCCGTACCTCACCCTGAATTACTAGATGCAGCTGGCAACCCTATCGGAGAACCACTGTTAGTCATGCGCTCTATTGATGTTGAAGATGCCCGCGCCCAATTAGACGCACTTTATGAGGCTTCTCCTGGCTGTAGTAGCGAAAGCAAGGAGGAAGAAGCATAATTTGAATCAAATCTGTCTGCTTTACATCAAGTAAAAACTTTTTAACTACAAACTTTAACTATATACATCAACTCCTATTTATTCAGGGCAAAGTCCTGCGTGATAAATGGAGTTTTTTTATAGGTCATTGGATAGTTAGGAGTGAAGATCGATCGTTTTGACTTCTGTACGGGCGGGTCGATCGAATAATTTTGACTAGGGCAAATATTTTTAGTAAAACTGCCTCTACAACTTTTGACTTTCTACGCGATCGCAGATATTTTGCATAAGAAACATTTTTGTCCTTAACTTTGATACATGAAATAATTTGAGGAATTAGATATTTCTACTTAGTTTCAATCGCAGCTCAGACACCTTAATATTTCTTCACTCCAAAAGTGAAATTTTGAAGAACTTAGCGATAAAGCTTATCATTATATTTCAATTCTTCTCTCGACTACTTTGTTCGATCTAAGTTGTTTTTAGCAAGATATAAAAACGAAAAATAAGCCTAACTCTAAGTAGGTACAACTGATAATGTTGCCTGTATGACTGAGTGATGGTGGCTAAACAACAGTTAATAACTATCGAACAAGGCGGATTTAGAGGAGGAGCAGATGGTTTTAGTAAAACATAGATGCACAGTTGGTACATTTACAACTCGTCAGGAAGCAGAACAAGCATTTGCCAAATTATATTGTGCGGGTTTTCCTATTAGTCATATTTCTGTAGCCAGTAAAGATGCAGAATTATTGGCAGATTTAAGAGCGGCAATTCAGAGAACTCAAGCTGGCGCACTCGCAACAGAACCAACAGAAAAATCGCCCTGTGCCATGATTGTCGGTAGCACAGTCGGCGCGATCGGTGGTTGTTTAGCAAGTATTGGTATTTTACTGGTACCAGGAGTTGCTCCAGCGTTAGCTGTTGGCACGGTAGGAACAACTTTAGCTGCAACTTTATTCGGTACGGGAATTGGATTGGCTTGTGGTGGTGCGATCTCAACCTTAAACTGCGCTGACAGACTGACAGTAAGTCCAAATGTAGAAAGCGATCGCTCTTTTCCACAAGAGTATTTAGTCATCGTAGAAGGCACGGATGCAGAAGCACGCCGCGCCCAGAGAATTTTGGCAAATGGGGCTAGCGGTTAGGTAGAATTCGGAATTCGGAATTCGGAATTAAATACTTGTTGACTGAGTGCTAGCCGCTAATGTTTTATCGAGGGGTTGTCTGAGAACCACTTTGAGATGGAGTTTTCTTAGAGCCACTGGGCTTGCTGCTAGGGTTCATCTCCGAATCACTAGAACTATCAGGGCTAGTCATGCTACCGCTACTTGGAGTGGTGCTGCTGCCTGGAGTCATCGTGCCGCTACCAGAGTTAGAAGGAGTTGTAGTGCCATTGGAATCAGAACCAGTACCTGGAGTCGTGCTGCCAGGATAAGTAGTAGTACCTGGAGTCGTGCTGCTGCCTGGAGTCGTGCTGCCAGGATAAGTAGTAGTACCTGGAGTCGTGCTGCTGCCTGGAGTCGTGCTGCCAGGATAAGTAGTAGTACCTGGAGCCGTGCTGCTGCCTGGTGACATTTCTGTACCAGTAGAAGAACCACTGCCACTACTAGGGCTAGAAGTAGACTGAGCTAAAAACTGTCTGGTATTTCCATCGGAGGAATTAGGTAGAGCAAACGCTGGTAAACCGAGTAAAGCGCTAGCACCAGCAATTCCAAGTAAGCTAAAAAGTTTTGTATTCAAGCTTTTCTTAGTTATGTTTCTGCCCATTTTTATTTCCTCACTTGCTGTGGTGTTACAGTCAATAACTTTGTAACTGTCTTGGCAATACTAACAAAGATATTTCGGCGCTGACGACGATAATTATGATTTCAAATCAGCCAATTTGCTTCAATAATTGAGTCAGAAAATCCTCGAAAAACGTTGCTGTGTTTGATTTAGTTCCCGCTTGTTTTAGAAATCGCTTTAAAGTTATATAGCAGTTTTATTTAGCTGTACTATCGATCGCCACTTGCCTTGACCAAACCATTGCTAGGATGGAAATTGAGAGAAGTACTATGCTGTTGCACAACAAAAAAAAGACCGCATTAGTGAATGCGATCGCAGGTTATGAGAATACTTAATTAGACCATTGTTTCAGGAACTTATCGTCACTTAACCTAGTCAAGCTATTGTTTAGCAAATTATTCTTTGAATTGATGGCAGCAACACAATAGAAGTGGTAATTATTAGAGAGGGTAAATTGTAGAGATTCACCGATGTTACTAACCACAATCCACGCACTCAAGGAATGGGCGGTTGCTGTTAACGCGATCGAACGGGGCGAAACGATCTTACTATTGCGTAAAGGTGGTATCCGTGAAAGTGGCGGACAATTTCAAGTCGATCGCGACGAGGTTCTACTTTACCCCACTTACGAACACCAACAGCCTGAATTACTCAAGCCTGAGTATGCTGCGCAAGTGAACCCAGTAGCATCTGGTTGGCATCCAGATACAATTCGGATTGGCAGTTGGGCAAAGATTACTGATATTGTGCCAGTGTTAGACGAGACAATTGTGAATGCTTTGCTACCGTTCCATGTTTGGAACGAAAAATTTATTCGCGATCGCCTCAAATGGAAACCCCGTCAACCCGTGTATATCTTACTTTTGCGGGCTTATAAGTTACCCCGATCGCGTCAAATTTCCTATCGTGCTGAATATGGCGGTTGCAGATCGTGGATCGATTTAAATGAAGCGATCGATCTTGAGGCTGCTACACCAGTTTTAGATGATGTCACCTACGAGCAAAAAGTTTCAGAAATTCGGCAGGCGATCGACTATTTACCGCGACCAAATCCAGTTCCTCGCGAAGCTTTTGACCACAGCAACAATTCCCCTGCTTGACTCCCTGCTGCTAATTTTTGCCCTTGGGGATGCCAAGCCAGACAAGATAACCCATCAGTTGCATCGTCAATTAACTGCGCGATACGCTTGGCTTTTTGCCACAAACACAGCCAACCATCAACCGCCGCTGAAGCTAAAAGTAGACTACCAGGTTGAAAGGCGATCGCCTGCACAGTATCCGTATGTCGCTGCAATATCTTACTATCCCAGCCTAAATTTTCATCCGCTAATTTTTCCCACACGACAATTCCTTCAACGCTGGCAGAAGCTAATAATGGTGAGTCTTGCTGTGTCTTAATATTTGACCAAGCTAGATGACGAATCTTACCAGGAAAGCCCCGCATCACCCAAGGATGGGGATTACCCCACTCTAAAACTGTAATCGTCCGATCCATGTCACCAGAGGCGATGTACTTGCCATCAGTTGACCAAGCGATCGCCAGACTTGCCGATGGTATATCTATAACGTACGGATCGTCATCCCAATCTGTTGCATCCCAAACTTTTGCCCCCTGATATCCCGCGATCGCCAAATACTGTCCATCTGGATGCCAGTCTATTCCTAATACAGAAGAATTCTCAAAATTGAGAGTAACAACAATCTCCTCTGTATTTGCATCCCACACTTGGACGTAGCGCCCCAAACTAAAAGCTAGTTGGTTACTTCTGGGATTCCAAGCCAACTTATCCACCCAAGCAGGAGCATTTTCCAAAGTGGCAATTAATTGGCGATCGCGCCAGCGCCAAATCTTTACTCGTCCATCCTGTCCTCCTGTAGCCAGAAATTGCCCGTCGTGGGAGAAGGCGAGACAATCCACTGACGTACCACTATTTGTCTGTAGAGGAATGAGTGTTTCCCCATTCCACCGTGTCACCCCTCCCGCCGCATCGCTAGCAACGATTTGACCATCGCCTGACCAAGCGATCGCGGTGATGTAATCCTCCAGAGTTGTACGTGCTTGGAGTTCAAATAGTTGGTTGTTAGTTACGGGAAATTTCATAATTTAGGAGAATGGTAATAGGTAGTTGGTAGTTGTTGGTTACTCACTACTCACCCCGTGTGCGACTTGATTAATAGCCCCCTTTTTAAGGGGGTTGGGGGATCGGAGGACTGCACCATTTACGAAAAGATCCCCCCTTGCCCCCTTCAAAAGGGGGGAACAAGAGAAAGCTGCACGTTGCATAACTCCCGATTCCCTCAGATTAAACAAGCCCGAAATTCTGCTTTCAACTTGTCTGCATCTAAATTGCGACCGATGAATACTAATTCGTTTTTTCTTTCATCGTCAGATTTCCAGGGGCGATCGCGCGTACCGTCAAATAGCATGTGTACCCCTTGAAATACATAGCGGTGGTCGTCTCCATCAATGTTGAGAATCCCTTTCATCCGAAAGATATCGGGTCCCTGAGTTTGCAACAAGTAAGATAGCCAATCGTTCAACTTTTGCATATCGAGAGTCCCTGGTTCGACAATGGCAATGGAACCTACAGTTTCATCGTGTTCGTGGGCATCTTCTCCTAAAAAGTTTGGATCGATCTCTAGGGCGCGTTTGAGATCGAAGGCTTGCACGCCTAAGAGTGCATCCATACCCAATTCAGAGTTACGGGTGTGGTAAATTTTGGCGATCGCATTCATGCCACGAATTCGCCGTTCCAATTCTGCTAACTCTGCTGCTGATACTAGATCGATCTTATTGAGCAATATTACGTCGGCAAAAGCAATCTGTTCTTGGGCTTCATCTGCTTCCCAGTGCTGCCAAATGTGCTTGGCATCTACCACTGTTACGACAGCATCTAAAGATAGCTGAGTTTGCATATCTTCATCGACAAAGAATGTCTGAATCACGGGCGCAGGATCGGCTAACCCAGTGGTTTCAATTACCAAATGGTCAAATTTATCGCGCCGCCGCATTAAATTACCAATAATCCGAATTAAGTCACCGCGCACGGTACAGCAGATGCAACCATTATTCATCTCAAAGATTTCTTCATCTGCATCAATCACCAATTGGTTATCGATTCCTACTTCCCCAAACTCATTGACAATTACAGCTACTTTCTTTCCGTGTTCGTGGGTCAGAATGCGATTGAGTAGGGTTGTCTTACCCGATCCGAGATAGCCCGTCAGTACGGTAACGGGGACTACATGATTCGCTGCTGTAGTTACCATAGCTCAATTTGTTTACCTTACATAACTAGAATGATAACCATTCTTATACAATTTTACAGCCTGATAGCAATTCTCGATTGCGTGCGTGACATTTGTAGGGGCGCACAGAGAAAGCGCCCCTACAAATCGTGTGTTTTACCCAATCGAAAACCGCTATGAGGCGCACTGCAATTTGCGCCGTAATTACTGAAATGAATAGCAGCCTGCGCTACAGCGACTTAGAATTAAATTTGGGCAGGCGAGCTAAATCTCTCGAACAGATAAAATTAAAACTGAAAAAAATCGAACTAGAAAACATAGAAAATGGTGGGTACTGATTTGAAGGATTTGAGCAATGAGTGAGCGTATGTCCACGGGCATTTCAGGCTTGGACGAAGTGCTGTACGGTGGATTAATTCCAGTCCGAGCTTATCTGGTGCGAGGAGGATCGGGCGCGGGCAAGACAACACTTGGACTCAGTTTTTTGGGTAAAGGCGTTGCTAGCGGTGAAAAGCCGCTGTATATAACTTTAGGGGAATCCGCAGAGCAAATTCGCACAAATGCCGAGCGTATAGATTTTGATACCCAAGGAATTACCTTCCTCGACCTCAGCCCAACATCAGACTTTTTTAGCCAAGTCCAGACTTACGATATTTTCTCGGCGGCGGAAGTCGAACGAGAACCGATGACACAACAAATTGTAGACCAGGTGCGATCGCTGCAACCGCAGCGGGTGTTTTTAGATGCGATGACTCAATTCCGCTATTTATCTAGCGATACATTTCAGTTCCGCAAACAAGTGTTGTCGTTTTTGCGGTTTTTATTAGAGAAAGGCGCAACGGTACTATTTTCTTCTGAAGATGGCAGCTCCGCACCAGATGACGATCTACAGTTTATGAGCGACGGAGTCATCCATCTACAACAAAGCTTGGAGGGACGCAGCATTAGCGTTACCAAGTTTCGCGGCTCTGATTTTCGACCGGGCTTGCATTTTATGCGCTTGACTGACAGAGGTATGGAAGTCTTTCCTCGCCTCCAGCCTGAAGTCCATAAACAAGAATTTAAGCTAGAAGTTATTCCTTCAGGAGTACCGGACTTAGACGAATTGATGCGTGGTGGAATAGAGCGGGGAACGGTGACGCTGTTCACGGGTCCAACTGGAGTTGGCAAGACCACCATCGGACTCCAATTTATGAAAGAAGCCGCAGGACGGGGAGAGCGATCGGTTGTCTATATGTTCGAGGAACCAATTGATGTCATGCTGCATCGTTGCGAAGCCATCAATATTCCAGTTTATGCCATGATGCAGCGACAAACACTTTCTGTCATCCCGATCGAACCACTCCTCCACAGTCCCGATGAGTTTGCCAATATGGTGCAGCAGGAAGTAGAGCAGAAAAAGGCGCGGATCGTGATGATTGATAGCGTTTCTGGTTATCGAGTTTCCCTGCGCGGTCGGGATGAGGATTTAGTGACTCACTTGCACGCCCTTTGTAAGTATTTACAAAATATGGGAGTGACGGTGATTTTAGTGAATGAAACTGAAAGTATTACGGGCAACTTCCGGGCAACGGAAATAGGCATCAGCTACATGGCAGACAATATTATTTTTCTGCGTTATTTGGAGATTCAAGGCGAGATCCGCAAAGCAATTGGCGTACTAAAGAAACGGTTGTCTAGTTTTGAAAAAACGCTGCGAGAGCTAGAAATTACCCGTTATGGAATCAAAGTTGGAAAACCCCTAACTCATTTGCGCAACATCCTTAGCGGTACTCCCGAATGGATCGATAAAAACGGTGAGTGATGAAAAGCCAATTATACTGAGTGTAGATCGCAACCGTCGCAACTCAGAGCTGCTAGTTCAGTTTTTAGCGAAACAGGGATATCAAGTTCTTAGCGCGGCAAGTCAGGCAGAAATCGAGTTCGTGTTAGAAAATACCAATAAGATCGAGTTAGTGTTGTTAGATATTTCTGGGTTCGATCGCCAAATTTGGTCTTTGTGCCAACGGTTACAAGAGAAAGCCATTCCCTTCATCGCGATCGCAGCACCTCATCAAGCGGGGATGCAGCAGGCGTGTCTGGCTCGCGGCGCACTCGGCTTGTTAGTCAAACCACTGGTGGCTCGAAACCTGTTACAGTTAATTCGCAATCTGCTACAGCGAGCGTGATGAATTTACGATTAATTATTAACTATTAACTATGGGTCGGATTCTACTGCTGCTCGAACACCAAGAAAACCGTCGTCTGTTATCGGAGTGGCTAGCACCTCGTTATTCAGTCATTCTACCGGAAGCGGTAGCAAAGATAACTGAGCCAGCAGATTTAGATTCGCAACCCTTTGACCTATGTATCCTCGATGCTAGAGCATTAGATCGTTTTTGGGAATGGGTGCAAGCGAAAAGAACTGCCGAAAAACCAGTCTTTTTACCCTTTTTGCTAGTAACTGCGCGTCAGGATGTAGGATACGCGACTCGGCATTTATGGCAAAGTATCGACGACTTAATTTCCAAACCGATTGAAAAAATAGAGTTACAGGCACGGGTAGAAATTTTACTGCGATCGCGGCAACTTTCATTGCAACTCCAAACAGCAAATCAGCAACTTCAACAACAAATAGTTGCCCGTCAGCAAGCCGAGGTAGGAGAAGAACGAGCAATTGCTGCCCAGCACCAAAGCGAAATCCAGTTTCAGCGCTTAATTAACTCTAATTTAATTGGGGCGATCGCTGCTGATACCGAGGGTAATATTACAGATGCCAATGATGCCTTTTTAACAATGGTCGGTTATACCCGCGAAGACTTAGTACAAGGAAAGATCCGTTGGGATGATATGACTCCACCAGAGTATCGCGATCGCGATCGCGATTCGATCGAGCAGTTGAGAAATACAGGTGTTTGCAATGCTTTTGAGAAAGAGTATATTCGAGCTGATGGCAGTCGGGTTCCGGTGCTAATTGGAGTTACTGTTGTAGAAAACTCTCCCCGTTTAAATTGTGTTGCTTTTGTCCTCGACATTACCCAACACAAGCAAGCAGAAGCAGAAATGCGTAATGCTTTAGAAAAAGAACGCGAATTGAACGAATTGAAATCTCGGTTTGTTTCAATGGTTTCTCATGAGTTTCGCAACCCACTAAATTTGATTTCTGGTACAGCTCAACTGCTGGTTCGCAGCAATAATAAACTATCCGAGCCGAAAAAACAAGAATTGCTCCAACGTCAGCAAGCCGCAGTCAATCGGTTGATCGAACTGTTAGATGATGTACTTATGCTCGGTCGCGCCGAAGTTGGCAAATTAGAGTTTAATCCAATTGAGCTAGAATTAGAAGCATTTTGCCGTCAGTTGGTAGCAGAAATGCAGCTGACAGCTAAAGAAGCACACGCGATCGCACTTGTATCTCCAGGCGAACGTTTCATCACCAAAGCGGATAAAAAGCTTTTACAGCAAATATTGACCAATTTACTCTCAAATGCAATTAAATATTCACCCCAAGGTGGTAACATCACGCTTGAATTTACTTGTCCAGAAAACGAGGCGATTTTTCGTGTCAAAGACGAAGGGATTGGAATTCCTCCCAAGGATTTACAAAGGCTGTTTGAATCGTTTCATCGCGCCAGTAATGTCGGTGGTATTCCTGGGACTGGATTAGGGCTAGCAGTCGTTAAGCAAGCGGTAGAATTGCATCAAGGCGCGATCGCGGTTGAAAGTGAAGAGGGTGTTGGTACTACATTTACAGTCACTCTGCCGATGAATCAATCGGATCGGCACTCAGAAAGCAGAGAGCAGGCACTAGAGTAGAAACGGTAAAACGATCTCTGCTAGTTCGGTGGCATACTCCTCATACAGTCCCAAAGAACCTGGTAACGTCTTTGTTTGGACTCCTGGTAAAGTTGTCAAAGCTGCCATTTCTGCCCGCGATTTGGGTGGCGACTGTTCCCCGATCGCAACTAACACGGGTATAGAGAGAGATTGAAACCAATTGAGAAAATCTTGACGCTGTTGCACTGGATCTAAATTACCAGTTACAAAGGCAGCTGGAGCAAATCGCGCCCCTGGTTGCTGAGTAATTTCCCATTTTTGTTGAATAAACTCGTCTGTCAGCTTTGTCTTGTCTGTATAGACATGACTACCGTACATATAGCGTAAAAAGCCAGGTGTGGTATTCATCTTATACAAAGCCTGACCGAGAACGGGCGATCGCACGGCTTGTCTAACCGTCCCAGCGACTTGTTTGTTGACACCCATTGTGGTTAAGGGACCTCGCCAAGTTGGTGCGACTAAGACAATTTTAGAAAAAGCTTGCGGTTGAGTAGCTGCAAGTTGCATGGCGTAACCAGCAGCATGACCAGCAGCGATAACAATAATCGGAGTTTGAAACGTGCTATTAACAAAATCTTTCAATAACTGCTGATATAACTCAGGGCGATAGTCGAGGGGAAGACGAGATGACGCGCCAAAACCCAGCCAATCGATCGCTACAGCTTGGAAATGCACGGACAACAACTTTGCCAATTGCGCCATTTCTCCCCTAGTAGAAACCGTGCTAAAAGCAGGTAAGAGTAAAACGGGCGTTCCTTGTCCTAAAGTTTCGTATACCATCTTTAAGGGTTGTCCTTGCCAAGACCAAGGAAATTCGCGCACTTCTCCACCCATAACGCTAGCTAGCTGTGTGGAGGCTAGATCGGTTGAGGCAATAGCCATAAGACAGAATATTAAAAATGATTTTCAACACCTCTATTTTATCGGGAGTCGGGAGTCGGGAATAAGAGGCGATCGCGTTTTCATATTTCAGCAAATTTTTTGAACGCAAGAACTTGTAAAAGCGGGTTCAATTAAAACACTATTCATACAGAAAAATTCCGGTTAAGATTCGCCGGGATGTTATACGGAAAGATTCTGTATAACACCAAGGGATATAGGGAAAAATTCTAGATAATCCTCCCATGAAGGGTAGTTATACCGAAAAATTAAGTACAATCCCCGACTAGGGATGTAAAAAAGAAATTTTCCACATATTCAGACGAGAGATAGCTGTAATACTCGATCTGTCTCGATCTAAAAAAAGATCGTACGGAAACTTTCCGTATAATAAACAGTTAAATGCCTATACCTTGGTGAGGAGAGCAGCCCCCAAGTCTCCTTTCTAGTTCCTTTAGCTCTTGCAAAATAAAGTTATATTCTGGGGCAATATAGAAGCGAAAGTTATGGAGTTGCCCCTTGACCTCATTCAGCGACTATAAAACCAGAGCCTCTCAGTACATTACTTTCATTGATTCAGAGTTTTATCCAGATTACCTTGATGAAGCAAGAATTATTTATGGCAGTGTTATAGAGCAGTTTGCCGAATTAGCTGACACAGCTAACAGTTCTGCTGAATTGCTTTCAAACATTGCAGAAAAACCCAACCCATCTCGAACTCAGTTGCTACGAGTTTTTCGTAAGTACGTATCACCTGATACTTCTGTTGAGATGTTGAAGGTCAAGAAGAAAATTCCAAGCATCATCGACGATTACGGACATAGATTTAGAGATATAGAGGAAGTTAGATCAAACTTAGCAAGTCGCCCAAATCCTGATGAAGCTCTCATGGCTATTCTAATGGAGTACAAAAGTCGTGGGCAAAAGGGATATGAGCTAACAGAAGCATTCTTTTTGTGGTTTGAGTCCAATTTTGGTTCAGAATATTTGATTCGAGGTCCAGTACGTGCTGGAAGAGATGTAATGCTCGATGAGGTATTGAAAGATTGGGATGCAAAAACGCCAGCAGATATTCTCATTTCTCGTAATGACGAAACGCCACTGGTGATAGGTTTTGCCCGATACGATTCGGATCGAGGAGGATCGCAAGAGGACGATCGCACAGGTGGAAACAGAGATAAAGTAACCGATATTCTTCGATATGCCGACACGTATGAATTACCATTAAAAGTATTTTTTCTAAACGATGGTCCAGGACTTACACTTGGCTCCATGTGGAATGACTATGCTGCTCTAGAGAACTATGGTAGAGGCAGAGTAATGGTATGCACTCTAAAGATGCTGGACGAGAGATTCACCAAAGATTGGCTTGAAAGTTGAGTTTACTATGCCACTCGCTGACTGAAACTTCTGGAATATGCTGTAGATCTGGTGCGATCTCAAAATATACATCGATCCCACTACGCAATACTCTATTAGTGTCTAATAGGAATTCTTGTTTTATCTGAGTTTCATCAGAATTAACAAAATCACCCATTGCCTCAGTACCTCTAGCTAAGCGATGAATTGTCGTTTCTATTGCAAGTGGAGAATTATCTATCGCTATCCATTGCCTTCCTAGTTCTTCTGCAACAGCAATCGTTGTACCACTACCAGAAAATGCATCTAGCACTAAATCATCCTTATTGGAAGAGGCAAGGATAATACGCCTTAGCATTTCTAAGTTTTTTTCAGTTGGATAACCTGTGATCTTAATATTTTGATTATGAGCATCTTTAAAGTCAAGCCAAATATCTTGCACTGGAATTCCCTTGCTGCTATCAAGATAAACTTTCCGTCTAGGATTACCTGTTGGCGACCAATAGATCTCACCTCTTGTGTCCATTTCATCTAGAGTTTCGGGCGTATACTGCCAATGCTTACCACGAGGGGGGAGCATTCCTCGCCAAGGTTGACCAGTAGCACCATTTCTTGTTCCAGGTGCATGAATGGGAACCTTTTTGTAACGTCTTCCAGTTTCCTCTTCTACATACTGATATTCCTTTTTAGCCGTAGTATCTGTCCAAGCTTCAAATGCTTGATTCCAAACATAGTTCTCACTTTTTGTGTAGAACAAAATGTAATCCGATATATTCCCATATTGTTTACGAGTATAGTTCTTGGGATTACACTTCTTTCTCGTAATCCAATTCCGAAAGTTTTTAGAGCCAAAGATCTCATCCATCAAAATTTTGATAGGAAAAGCCATGTTATCATCTAGATGGATATAGATTGAACCATCATTAGCTAATAACTCTCTAAGTAAAATTAGCCTATGGCGGAGAAACTCTAGATAATCAGCTCCATCAATTAGATCGTGATATGCATGGCTTTGTTTTCTAGATTCAAAACCAGAACCTGTAGCATATGGTGGATCTATGTAAATTAATTTAATTTTTCCCGCAACATTAGTATCATTCAATAAATTCCTGAGAACCCTTAGATTCTCACCGTAAACTAGTCGATTTCTAGGGTGTTTCTCCACGCTAATAACGCAATTTAACTTTGCTGGAGAGACATTCAAAATCTCCTCAACTGATAACTTTCCTTCATATTCCAGCCTGAAAGGTATTCCGCTTCCATTCCTTGAAGTACCGTTACGCTTGAGTTTGCTTGGTATACCTGTAGCCATCTAAGTGTCCGATTCTTCCTGATAATTTTGACTTTGACTTTCGAGAAATTCGTCGAAATCCTGCTTGCGAACTCTCAAGATTTTTGGTCCTACTTTCGTAGCTTGTAATCGATTAGATGAAATCCACCGTTGCACAGTTCTCTGATGCACTCGAAGAATCTCTGCTATTTCGCTAGTGGTTAAAAACCGTTCGTTGTTTCCACTGCTGTCTTGCTCTTGTCGCTTTTGTCGCATAAGTCGTATTTGTCGCATTATACTCTGGAAGTGCTTGTGTCACAACTGTCGCATTTGTCGCTCTAAAACAAGGATACTTGCAATATGTAAAGTTGCACTACACTCACACGGCATCTAACAACCCCAATGCACCCTAACGATGAGAGGTTGCCTATGGGCGCTCAAGGTTGTCTGCCGCCGCTCAGCTAAGCCGTTAGACCGCGCCAACCACTGTGAGAGTATGAGTTTTGAGCGAACTTGAGCGATCGCTATGACAAAAAAGTGAATTCTGTATAGTAAAGCAGATCGGCAAGTGAATCGATAGTTAACGCAATATAAACTCTCCACGATTTGGCAGGGCGATCGCTTACAATTGCTGTGTCAATCGGCACATCATCGATCGCATTTCAAACTCAGCTTAGTCTATTGATTTTGTCTCCTCAATTTAGTTCTAGAGGAACTAAAACTATGAAAAGACTGCTTGCCCTGCTGCTGTCTAGTTCGGTACTCGCTTCAGTGCTGCTAGAAATCTCACCTCGTGTCCTAGCTCAATTGTCCACCTCCACTCCAACGACTCTTGAAGCCGTCCATCCTAACGGCACGAGCTTACAAATCGCAGACGTAAGATTTACCAAAACCAACATCTCGCTGAATATCACTGCGGTCAATCGTAGCTCCCGTAAAATTCAACTCAATAGCACTAAAGGGATGGTTTTAATCGATAATTTGGGCAATCGATACTTTATGGAACCCCCACAAACAAATCGATATTTAGCGATGAATCCTGGTAAAACCTCCCAAGGTTGGCTGACCTTTCGGGGTGGACTTGCACCTCAAGCAACCTCCCTCATGTTAGTCACAAATAGTCGCAGGGGGTTAAAGACCGATCCTGAAACTCAGTATCCGCTCCTGACCCTGCAAATTCCCATCAAACAGACCGTTACTCGCGGACAAATTGCGCCATCTCAACCGAGACGTTCTGCGAATGCTGGATGGGTGACTCCGCCGTCCTATACCATTCACGGACGCAAAATTCAGCATCCTACGGGTAATTTTGATATTCGATTACAAAATGGGGCGCGGCTGCACGTCAGGTCGCCCAACGTTAGCTCCTCTAACACCCATTCAATTCGGACAAATCGAATTAGCACTGCATCAGCGACTGCTCCGGTGAGAACCGAACCGGAGGCTCTGTCCTACTCGGAGCAGGGCTTAAAAGTTCAACATCCCAACGGAACAGTATTACAAGTGATGGGAGTTCGCTTTGCAGCCGATCGCATCATCGTGAATGTAGCTGTCATCAATCGATCGCCTAAAACAATTAAACTCAACACGAATCCTCAAAATTTGATTCTGATTGACAATTTAGGCAATCAGTATGATGTTATTCCCGCGATCGACAATCCCAGAGTAGAAGTGCCTGCCTACAGTACATTTAACGGTGACTTGACCTTCGCCACTCACTTAGATCCAAGCGCGACTTCACTCACCCTGATTACAAATCAACAATTTCATGGTCTACAAAGAGGTACAACTTCACCTCGATTCGTCGTCGCGTTGCCACTCAATCGATGAGAAGATTCAGGCTATTATCTGCCGCCCCTTACTTTCGCCATTATGCTATTAAACAACACAATTGAAGAAATTTTGATTCATGCCACCTAATATTACTTATCAGGTGGCATAGCCATGAATCAAGCAATAGAATATGAGTTATTTCGGCAATATCAAGGATTAGCCAATTAACTTTTTGACCTGATTCATAATTCCTGCTGGGTCAATTCCCTGATGTGGGTATTGTTCCCACAAACCGCCACAACCTTCATGGTAAGTACCAAGGTGAGCGTATTTCGGAGTATAGCCGCGCTCTAACAACCAGGAACCGAAACGGCTACCCAAGCCAGTGCGACGGTTAAAGGCTTCCGCAACGACTACAAAAGAAGTTTTACCAATTTTTGCCATTGTCTCTTCATCGACAACATTCAGCGTAGCTTTATTAATTAAACCCACATCCAACCCTTCCTGCTTCAGACGCTCTACGGCATCGAGAGAACGGTACACTGCATCGCCAAAGCTGACGATGTAACCCGCAGTCCCTTCCCGCACCACTTCATCCTTACCAGGGACGAATTTGTAGTTACCACCAAACAAGTCACTGCCGTTACCGTCGAGAATGTTTGGTACTTTGGAACGAGTGGAGAAGATAAAACGCAAACCAGGATCGGCAAATACAGCATTCACGCAGGCTTTCATCTGGTTGGCATCAGCGGGGAAGTACAGCCGCGTTTCGTAACCATCATCCAAGCCATTGTCGGCAAACATGTTGTTGATTCCGAAATGGCAGGTATTATCTGCTATGTCATCAACACCTGCATGGGAAAAATGACAAAGGACATTGGAATAATTCAGCCGCGCCATCGTAATTTCAGAAATGCACATTTCTAGGAAGGCGCTGAAGGTAGCAAAAACTCCTTGCTTACCTTTTTCCATGCCAAATCCAGCCGCAGCCGAGAAGTTACCGCGCTCCATAATCCCAGAAGGAATGAAGATTTCGGGGTAAGCATCGTGAATTTTCTTCAGACCGCAGGAGCCTTCTAGGTCGCTATCGATGACCATGACTTTTTCCTTGCGTTCCGTCTCGCTCATCCGACCGAGAACTTCTACCATGGCTTCGCCAAATACGTTGCGGTTAGCGCCTAATTTGTCGCCAGAACCGAGGAAAGTGTAACTATCTTTGGGTTTTTGGATGCTCTTGATATGTTCGACAGCCGCCGCTTGTCCGCGAGATTCGAGATATTTCAGTGCCAAGTCTACCGAAATCACGTCATGACCGTGGGTAGAGCCTTCTAAGCCTTCAATTCCAGGACACATGGGACGCTTGTTAATCACCGCGATCGCGCCTGGTGTAGTTACAGCTTCGCATAGGCGACGATACAAATCATCAATATCTTCACCATCTCCCTCAAGTACTTTCAACCCATGACCTTGTAGGGTTTTGGCAACGCTAAAACCAGGCAAATATTTAGAAGGATGTCCGGCGATCGTTACGTCGTTATCGTCGATAATTAGCTTCACGTTGAGGTGTTGGGCGATCGCTAACCGTGCTGCTTCCGCGTCATTGCCTTCTTGCTGCGAACCGTCCGAACCCAAGCAAAATACTGCTTTGCCAGGATTTGCCATTGCCACACCGTTGACATAGGGCCACATATGTCCCAGCCGTCCCGAACTAAACTGTACGCCAGGAGTTAGTCCTAGTTCGGGGTGTCCAGGTAGTTTAGAATTTGCTTCGCGATATTTCAGCAGTTGTTCGGCTGGTAATTCACCGCGTAAGGCTGCCATTAAATATTGAGTGCCGACTCGATGTCCCGCTTCATCGAAGAAAATTGGTACGAATTGATCTGGCGCTCCCCGAAAGAAAGCATCGAGAATCATCACTTCTGGTACTGTGTCGTAAGGTCCACCTGTATGTCCGCCAACTCCTTTCGCAGCTCCAGTTGCCGTAAATAAAACGATCGCATCGCGACAAAGTTGAATATTTGCTTTTAAAGTTTCTCGCTGTTCATTTGTGAGGACGGGGTTGCTTGGATCGAGTTTCAGAGGTTTGTATGCACCGAGATCGATGGGGAATTTAGTAGCGGTGATAGTCATGGCTAGTATTTTAGTGAGGAACTATTACGGACGGGTCTAATCGCACGAGAAAGTTGTCAGCAAGATTGCAATTCGATCGCTACAAACAGCAAAGCAGTCTGTGGGGATCGAGTCAATCGCTCGTGGCTACAAAAGCGCGGTCAAGCGCGATACACTCAAACGTGCATAAGTATGCTTGAATTATGCTTGAATTCAGTAATAAGCACTTACTAACATGCAAAAACCTGCATGTTTATGAGTTTATACTTATAAGGGTGCAATTTCAAGATCGAAAACGCAACTTCAGGCAAATAAATTAAACGAACATGCTAACCGCAGAGAGACGGCAATACATCTTAGATATCTTGCGCCGCGATCAAAAGGTGCTGTCATCGGAACTCAGTACGGCGTTGAATGTTTCTGAGGATACGATTCGTCGAGATTTGCGGGAATTGGCAGAGTCGGGTTTGTTGCAACGGGTGCATGGTGGGGCGCTTTTGGCTTCACCCGCGATCGCATCTTATGCCGATCGCCAAAAACAAGCACCGAAAGAAAAAGAGGCGATCGCCCGTGCTGCGGCAAAATTAGTTTGTCCTGGGCAAGTAGTAATTTTAGATGGGGGTACGACGACGCTTCAGGTAGCTTGTCATTTACCGCTAGATTTACAAGCAACAGTCGTCACAAATAGCCCGCCAATCGCGGTTGCGTTGGCAGATCATCCCTATATTGAAGTCGTGATGTTAGGCGGACAGCTTTATAAAAAAGCCATAGTTAATGTTGGTGCGGCTACTATTGAGGCGTTACGGATGATTCGTGCCGATTTGTGCATGTTGGGAGTGTGCAGCCTGCATCCAGAAATTGGGATTAGCGTGACGAATTTGAATGAAGCTCATGTCAAACGAGCGATGATTGCGGGAGCGGCAGAGGTGGTAGGATTGGCAACGGCTGCGAAGTTGGATACGGCTGCATCCTATGTAGTTGAATCAATTCACGCTTTGACTTATCTGGTAACTGCGCCGACAGTATCGGATCGGGTGTTGGCTGCTTATAAAGATTTGGGGTTGGCGATCGTGCGTGAGGAGGATGGGAACTGATTTGTGTCGCGCAAAGGCGCACCAGCCGCAGGCGAAGCAAAGCGTTAGACGCGAAGAAGGGCGCTAAAGAGATCTTGGCTGCGATCGCTATTTCTTTTTATCTGCGTTCATCTGCGTTCCCATCTTTTACCAAGCAAGAAAAAAGGGGTTCGCACCGGAACCCCTACAAATGTTATGTACTAGTGACGTTAACCTAACAAAGATTTAGCTTTTGCCAATACGTTATCGACGGTGAAGCCAAATCTCTCCATGCAAACATTGCCAGGAGCAGAAGAACCGTATTGGTCGATGCCGATCGCAATTCCTTCGGAACCAACATAACGACACCAGCCAAAAGTCACGGCTGCTTCTACAGAAACCCGCTTTTTCACGGCTTTGGGTAGCACGGATTCTTTGTATTCTGGAGTCTGTTCTTCAAAAATTTCCCAGCAAGGCATGGAAACGACTCGCACTTTTTTGCCTTCACCGCGCAGTTGCTCGGCTGCTTTAACGCAAAGTTGAGTTTCGCTACCCGTGCCGATTAAGATGATATCGGGTGTACCATCACTATCGGATATGATATAAGCGCCTTTGGTTACGCCTTCAATCGAGCTACCGGCTAGGTTGGGTAAGGCTTGGCGAGTTAAGGCGAGTACGGAAGGACGTACTTTGCTATCGGGTCTTTTGCCTTTGGCTGCTTCGATCGCGACTTTATAAGCTCCCGAAGTTTCGTTCCCGTCAGCCGGACGAAGCACGTACAGATCGGGTATGACTCGCAAAGCTGCCATGTGTTCCACTGGTTGGTGGGTGGGACCATCTTCACCTAGCGCGATCGAGTCGTGAGTCATGACGTAGATTACGCCTGCTTCCGAAAGTGCCGAAAGCCGAATCGCCGCCCGCATATAGTCTGTGAAGACTAGGAATGTAGCGCAGTAGGGAATTAGCCCCGATCCATCTAGGGCAAGACCGTTACAAATAGAACCCATACCGTGTTCGCGCACGCCAAAACGAATGTAGCGATTTTGGTATTGTCCTTTTTGGAAGTCGCCTGAATTTTTGAGTTGGGTGTTGTTAGAAGGAGCTAAGTCAGCCGAACCACCGATTAACTCTGGCAATACTTCGGCGATCGCATTCAAGCAATTACCGGAGTGAACGCGGGTAGCGATCGCTTTATCTTCTGGCTTGTAGGTGGGCAGAACTGAATCCCAGTTTGGAGGTAGTTCGGCTTCGTGCATCCGTTCTAGGGTGCGAGCTTCGTCAGCATATTGCTGTTTGTAGCGATCGAACATTTGGTTCCACTCTTGTTCGAGTTTTGCACCGCGATCGATCGCTTTACGCCAGTGATTAAGTGCATCTTCTGGCACTTCAAACGGCGGATGGTTCCAACCTAAATGTTCGCGGGTGGCTTTGACTTCATCTTCGCCTAAAGCTTCGCCGTGAGCGTGGCGAGTATCGGCTTTCTTGGGCGATCCGTAACCGATGGTTGTCCGCACTTTAATCAGAGAAGGCTTATCGGTGACAGCTTTTGCTGCTTCTATGGCTTTTTGAATGCCATCTAGATCTGTGTTACCGTCTTCTACTACCTGGACGTGCCAATTATAAGCCTCAAACCGTTTCCCAACATCTTCTGTAAACGCTAGGTCGGTAGAACCGTCAATCGAAATATGGTTGTCGTCATATAAAGCAATTAGCTTACCCAGTCCCAAGTGTCCGGCTAAAGAACAAGCTTCGCCAGAAACACCTTCCATGTTGCAACCGTCGCCTAAGATGACGTAGGTGTAGTGGTCGATGATGGGAAAATCGGGTTTGTTGAATGTGGCTGCGAGGTGAGCCTCAGCCATCGCAATTCCCACACCATTCGCGATTCCCTGTCCCAATGGACCAGTGGTAATTTCTACCCCTGGATTCATAAAGTTTTCTGGATGACCTGGGGTTTTCGATTCCCATTGACGGAACTGCTTGAGGTCATCTAAAGTTAAATCTTCATATCCAGTTAAATAGAGCAGGGCATACAGCAACATACTGCCATGTCCCGCCGACAGCAAAAAGCGATCGCGATTCAACCACGCCGGATTTTTAGGATTAAACCGCATGAAGCGATCCCAAAGCACGAATGCCATCGGAGCAGCACCCATCGGCAGCCCAGGATGACCCGACTTTGCCTTTTCTACGGCATCAATTGCCAGAAAGCGGATTGAGTTAATACAAAGTTCTTCAAGGGATTGGGTTGCAACAGCCATAATTTCTAGTTTGTTAACGACAGTTCAGCTCGCAGTTGCGGCTCAATACATAAGGTGCTAAACGGTTGGCATCGCCCTCAGCACGCATAAGCGATCGTCCCATACTTCGAGATCGCCATGCAAGTTTTTTGAGGGAGCAGTGTAGAGACGTTTCATGTAACGTCTCTACAAAATAACCACTATTTCCTTAGACATATTTTTTAAATGCCAGGGTAACGTTGTGTCCGCCGAAGCCAAAGGAGTTGGATAGGGCAACGTTGACGGTGTGAGCGCGACTTTGATTTGGGATGTAATCTAAATCGCATTCTGGATCGGGGTTTTCCAAATTGATTGTAGGCGGAACCCGATCGTGGACGATCGCCATGACTGTCGCAACTGCTTCAATTCCTCCCGAACCGCCGAGTAAATGACCCGTCATTGACTTGGTGGAACTGATGGCAACTTTATAAGCTGCTTCACCCAAGGCTGTTTTAATTGCCGCTGTTTCGCTCGGATCGTTGACTGGGGTACTCGTACCGTGAGCGTTGATGTAGTTTACTTGCTCTGGCTTAATTCCACCATCTTTGAGACACAGAGCGATCGCCCTGGCTGCGCCTTCTCCTTGAGGGGCAATTCCTGTCATGTGGAATGCGTCGCAAGTCATGCCATAGCCGACAATTTCCGCATAAATTTTGGCTTTCCGACTCAGGGCATGTCCTAATTCTTCCAGCAATAAAATTCCCGACCCTTCTCCCATCACAAAACCATCGCGATCGCGATCGAACGGACGACTGGCGTGGGTTGGATCGTCGTTGCGGAAAGATAGCGCCCGCATCGAGGCAAATCCCGCTACCGATAGGGGTGTAACAGCGGCTTCCGTACCACCACAAATCATCGCTTGGGCGTATCCGTGCTGGATCAGTCGAAATGCCTCGCCAATTGCGTTAGAACCCGCAGCACAAGCTGTTACAGGACAGGAGTTCGGTCCTTTTGCACCGACGTGAATTGCCGTTAACCCCGCCGCCATATTCGCGATCATCATGGGAACCATGAAAGGGCTACAGCGATCGGGTCCGCGATTGAGATAAATGGTTTGCTGTTCTTCTAAAACTTTAATCCCACCAATCCCCGTACCGAGCATGACACCGACTTGTTCCGCATTTAACTCGTTAATCGTAAACTGGGCATCGGCGATCGCCTGTAAACTTGCAGCAACGCCAAATTGTGCAAAACGATCCATTCGTTTCGCATCTTTGCCATCCATGTATTGCTGCGGGTCGAAACCTTTCACCTCTCCGGCAATCCGGCATCTATGCTGTGATGGATCGAATAATGTAATCGAACCAATACCATTGCGACCGCTTTGCAATCCTTCCCAGAATTCAACTGGATTATTGCCAATTGGCGTAATCGCGCCAACACCAGTCACCACAACCCGTTTTTTTTCCAAATCTGTCATAGCTCAATTCTCAGCCAGCTTCTTCACCCGTGAACTATTTGTCATTCGTCATTTGTCATTGCTGGCGAACAAAGGACAAATGACAAAGGACAAGTGACTAACACTTACGCGGATGTAGCAACTTTATTGTTGATGTAGTCCACAGCTTCTTGCACCGTGGTGATCTGTTCGGCTGCTTCATCAGGAATTTCAATATCAAATTCTTCTTCTAGAGCCATTACCAGCTCTACTGTGTCCAGAGAATCGGCATTGAGATCGTTGGCAAAATGAGCCGAGGGCGTGACCTTACTGGCTTCAACGCTTAGTTGCTCGGTGACGATTTTCTTTACTTTTTCAAAAATTTCCGTTTCGCTCATACGATGACTGTCCTTAACCAGTTGCTAGACCTTGAACTTAGGTAAAATGCTTTTGAGCATATTCATCTTATCGAAAAGCGCGATCGTATATCTCTCCAGATGGTCTATTTTCTTTTTGTCCTTCAATTAGGGGTGAGGGGTGAGGGGTGAGGGGTGAGAGAGAAAGGCAGGTGAGATCTCTATTTTCAGGTTTTAGAGCTAAATAATTTTTGGAAAGATTACGGCTTTGGTCTGTTCCTAATACGAACAGGCTATACAGGTTAACGTAGAAATCTGGTGGAAACACTAGTAATCACCTGCGACTATCAAAGCGTTAGCTTAGAGTTATATTCTTCTTAACCCTGACTCCTAAACCCTATTGACTATATTTACCATGTCATCTACAGCTTTAAAATACGCATATTACCCTGGTTGTGTCGCTCAAGGTGCTTGTCGGGAATTGCACCTATCGACTCAAGCGCTAACTCAAGCTTTAGGAATTGAACTGATAGAGCTAAAAAAAGCCGCTTGCTGCGGTTCTGGTACGTTTAAAGAAGATTCGCAATTGCTAGAAGATACTGTTAATGCCAGGAATATTGCTTTAGCAGAAGAATTAAACTTACCTCTTTTAACTCATTGCAGCACTTGTCAGGGTGTCATCGCTCACGTTGACGATCGCCTTAAAGAATCTCAACAAAACGATCCAGCTTATCTAAATAAAGTTAACGGTTTTCTACAAAAAGAAGGCTGTTCACCCTATCGTGGCAGTACGGAAGTCAAGCATTTACTTTACGCGCTGGTAACAGATTACGGTTTTGAGGCAATTCAGCAAAAAGTCACCAAGTCTTTGAGTGGTTTAAAATGTGCTGCTTTCTATGGCTGTTACCTGCTGCGCGCTCGTAAAACTATGCCCTACGACGATCCATTTAATCCTCAAGCAATGGAAAATATGTTTGAAGCAGTGGGAGCAACACCAGTATATTATCGCGGACGTACGCAATGTTGCGGTTGGCCTCTTTCCAGTTACGCCACTGAGCAATCGTTTAAGATGGCAGGGATGCACATTCAAGATGCGATCGCCTCTGGTGCAGATTGTATGGTGACACCTTGTCCTTTGTGTCATTTAAATCTCGATTCTCGTCAACCAGAAGTTGAGAAAGTTATCGGCAGAAAACTCGGTTTGCCAGTCTTACATTTTCCCCAATTAATTGCTTTGGCGTTAGGAGTTGCACCGAAACAATTAGGATTAGAACGACATATTGTTTCTACCCGTCCGGTGTTGGAAAAATTGGGATTGTGATCTTTAAATAAAAGAGGGCGGGTTTGGTTACTATGTTTTGTTGTCACAAAATATTTTCGATCGACCCGCCCATACAAATATCTAAACGCACTCGCATATTTTAACTTTTCACTTTTGAAATTTGTTTTTTTATCAATGTCAATTGATTTTTATAAATATCATGCTTTAGGTAACGATTACATTGTTATCGATCCAAATATGTCTAATTTTAACCTCAATGAGATAGCGATTAAACTAATTTGCGATCGTAATTTTGGTATTGGTTCCGATGGGATCTTGTATGGATCTATTTTTACAGAAGAAAAGATAGCACTGAGAATTTTTAATCCTGATGGTAGCGAAGCTGAAAAAAGTGGTAATGGGATTCGGATTTTTTCAAAATATTTAGTTGACGCGCAATATATTAAGACAAATAAATTTGGTTTAACAACTTTAGGTGGTGAAGTTGCTGTAGAAATTTTGAACCCAGAAGCAACACTGATAAAAGTTGATATGGGAACTGTGACTTTTCAAAGCGACTTAATTCCTGTAACTGGTTTGCTCCGGCAAATGGTTGATACTGAATTGCACTTAGATAGCTTATCTTTAATGGTAACTTGTCTGTCTATTGGTAATCCTCACTGCGTCATTCCTGTAGCACAAGTTTCGCAGAAACTTGCTACTACTTTGGGAACTCAAATTGAAAATCATCCAATTTTTCCCAAGCGCATAAATGTACAATTTTTGCAAGTCCTCAATCGCCAAAATATTAAAATTGAAATTTGGGAACGCGGGGCTGGCTATACTTTAGCTTCTGGTAGTAGTAGTTGTGCGGCTGCAAGTGCTGCTTATAAATTAGGATTAGTCGATGATAAAGTTAAAGTACATATGCCAGGAGGAGAAATTGAAGTTGAAATAGAAGGCGATCGCGTTTTTATGACTGGTAGTGTATCGGCTGTAGCTAAAGGTGAATTTGCCGAAGATTTTCTGAGATCTTTTTAGTGAACTTTTGTTTAAGTTGCTCAGATATAGATAAAGAAATGTTAATTAATCCTGAAAATATACCGGAAAAATCGGGAACTAATTATCCTGAAGAGTTTAAATCATTTGTAGCAGGACGTTATCGCAAGCGATTGGGTGATGCAGCAGGGCTGAAAAACTTTGGCGTAAATTTAACTCGATTGATGCCTGGAAGTTATTCTGCTTTAAGGCACTGGCACACAAAACAAGATGAATTTATTTATGTCGTGTCAGGAGAATTAATTTTAGTTACTGATGAAGGCGAACAAATTTTAACCGCAGGTATGTCAGCAGGTTTTCCGGCTGGGGTTGCGAACGGACATCATTTAATTAATCGTTCAAATGTAGATGCAGTATATTTAGAAATTGGCGATCGCACTCCTGACGATGAAGCTGATTATCCTGATGTCGATCTAATTGCTAAATTGAATTCTGAAGGTTGCGTTTTCACTCACAAAGATGGAAGCTTTTACAGTTAAGGATTGTGGACAACTACCAATTACCAATTACCAATTACCAGTTACCACATTTGAAGCCTCTAACTCCAGCACAACTAGAAACTTGGGTAATGCAAGCACGCAGGCATACTCAAGAAGGAAAACTACCTAACTACATTCCTCTATTAGCCCAAGCTAATCCAAATTGGTTAGCAGTGCAAATTCAAACTGTGACAGAACAAAGCTATAACGCAGGCGATACTCATTGTACTTTCCCGTTAATGAGTGTGGTAAAGCCCTTTATTTTGCTATTTTTGTTACAGCAATTAGGTGCAAAAGTAGTCTTCTCTTATGTAGGAATGAAACCATCCGATCTACCCTTCAATTCTCTGACTCAACTGATAGCAGATGAAGGTTTTCCTCGCAATCCAACGATCAATAGTGGCGCGATCGCACTTTGTTCTATCCTCCCAGGTATCAATGCATTTTCTCGCTGTGAGAATCTACGTTTGTGGCTGAATCAAACCGCAGGTTGTCAGCTAATTCTAGATAACCAAATGCTCGATTCCGTACGTTCTTTACCTAACGATCGCAACCTTGCCATAACTCGATTGTTAACTAAATCTGGCTGTATTGACTCGCCAGAAACCACATTGGATACATATAACCAGGTTTGCTGTTTGGCAGGTACGGTAGCCGATTTAGCACGCATAGGAATGCTACTCGTAAGAGGTAATGATGCGATCGCGCCTCAAAATCGTTGTATGGTTAATGCAACTATGACGACTTGTGGTTTATACCAAGCTTCAGCACGTTTTGCCTCAGAAGTAGGCTTACCGACAAAATCGGGGGTTAGTGGGGCAATTTTGTCAATTGTACCGACTCAAGGTGCGATCGCGTGTTACAGTCCTGGCTTAGACGAAACAGGTAATTCCAAAGCTGGTATATTCTTAATACAGCGAATCGCTCAAAATTTGAATTTGAGTATATTTGGCTAACCTTTATTTTTTTACGATAAGTTTTGCCCAAAACACTCTACCAGTTTTTGACTTCTCACTTTTGACTTTTGACTTTTTAAGATTCACTATTTAAAGTTTCAATTAACAAATCCACTTGTTTCTGTCGTTGTTGCAAAAAAGTTTCACACTGTTTTAACTGTTCTACAGCTTGAGTAAATTGCTCGAACACCTCTTCCAATTCCAACTCACCTGCTTCAATCCGAGAGATAATTGACTCGACTTCTGCTATAACTGCTTCATATTTCCAAGCATCGGGTAAAGGTGAAGTGTTTGATTTAGTTTTGGAATTGGAATTACGAGACATATCAAAAGAATTTGCGAAGAAGAGAGTTTGCTAAACGAATTTTTATTTTACATATTAGTAAGCTTACTTCAATAATAGTATAGGTGGGCAGCGCCCACCCTACTACTTTTGAATTTTTTTGCTATTTATAGCCCACAAATAAAGGCATTCTACCAGGAAAATCCTTACTCAGTAGTTGGCGCTTCACGCCATGGCGAGTCTCTTCCACCTGAATATCATAATTTTTGTGTTCACCGTAAGCACTAACAGAATAGATTAATGACAGACTAGAGTTATTGCTAATAAATGCAGCTTCCTGTTTTTCTTGAGCAGTAAAGTCATGTACTGGATAGATTAAAGTTCCCAAAACTTCTGTTTTACCACCTTTAGTAGTATTGATTACAGAACCCTTACCCTCTGTTTTTAGTCCCAAAATCTAGAGCGTCCCGCCTTTATTTTCAATTTTAGTACGTGCTGCATCTAAAGTTTCAACATTTAACTGTCTCGCCCACACTTGATGAGGGTAATTAATCCGTAAACTAACTCCTACATCCTCTAAAAATAGCTTGCCAGATTTTGGAAAGTCTTTATACTCGTAGCCACCATGTTGAATAACAACAGTGCGCGGTGAAGCGTGTTCTATTGCGACTCCATAGCCAAATTGTTCGATAATCAAAGGCTTGTCGCTATTTTGCTCGACGCGAAATACAATTCCACCACCATTCACAATAGACGAAAAGCCGACAATACGTCGAACTGAAGCCGGAACCTTGAAAACTTTTTTATCGTGAGAAAAGTATGTACCGAAAGGAAAATAAATAGTCGATTTACCTGAATTGAGTGCATCTTGTAAAGAATCAGTTTCTCCGTACCATTGAGGAGAAAAAGCCCCCCAATTAGCTAGATTCTTATCCTCGAAAACTGGTGTTTCTTCAATCGGTAAATTGAGCGATCGCTTTGGACTATCAAACAAATTATATATCTTATCAGAGACGTATTCACTTACACTTGTACCAGGAACTATAGTTTCTTTGTGATGAATTGCCGATTGATAACTGCTGGTATTTATATTTCTCGCATATAAATAACCGTTGTTATCAATAGCACTGATGTTTGACGCACCACCTTGAAAATTGCCATCTATAACAATTATCATGCCCGCTGGTGCTTGATTTTGAATGACTGGTACAGAATTTTTACTCTGAAGTTTACGAATTGCTAATGTATTACCATCATTCAAAATACCTGCTACTTTCTGCTGCTGAAGTGTAATTTCCTCGAACGTAGGACCATATTCTAAGTTTTTAGTGACAATACCGTAGTCAAATCCATGAATTTGAACATTTTTAATTAAACAAGGTCCAGCCCATTGTCTTGACATATCTAAACCAATTTTTCCTTGTCCGTCACCAGAGCGAATTGAGACATTCCACAGAGAACCAAAATTATTAGAAATATAGTCTATCCCGATCGCACCTGGATTATTTTTTCCCGTATCTATTGTCAAATCTGTAATATTCTGACGAAATGACATATTACCATCTATAGTCTGTATTACTGATTTAGGAGCATTGCGATCGCCGAAACTTTTCGTCTTGTCTTTGAGTTTAATAATACTAATTTCCGCCCCTTGTCCCTGCCAACTCATACAGCAACCTTTCCAAGTTAAAGTATTGCTGATTAAATAAGTTCCAGCCGGAAAATACAGAGCTTTTGGCTTGCCAAAATAATCTTGTTCTTCGTCACGTTCGTCATCTAGAGCTTTTTGAATTGCTACTGTATCATCCGTAACACCATCACCTTTTGCACCATATTGAGTTTTAACGTTAGCTGAGATAAAAATGCTTGGAAAAACTTTTTGTATTGGATTGCGATCGATTGCATTACTAGTAAATACAGTTGACGTGATGGCATTGCTAGGTACTAAAAGTGGATGTTTGCTCGAACTAGAACTTACTGTAGGTGATGGAGAAATAGGCTCCTCTGAAGGATTGGTGTTAGTTATATTAGAGCTGGCTATATCTACCGCTTGCGAAAGTGTTGTTTCTGTAAACTTTAGAGCTAATTGCGGTACTAGAAAAATTGCTGCTAAAGCTACCCATATAAATAAAATTAACAACCAAATAAATCTACGTAATTTTGCGGAAACTCTCATACAGTACTTCTACTTAAGCGAACGAAATTCGTGACGGCAATAACTAAGCTCATCTACACGAACTCAACCTACTGTAGAAAGTTTTAACCTGTGTCAGTGGCTTTTGTCTGTAGTACTAAGAATTTAAGAGTTTGATAACTTTAACTTTGATTTTTCCTTGACTGAGCTGAATTAACAACTCTTGTCCTGGCGCTAACTCAGCAGCCGAACGAGCGATCGCACCGTTTTCTTGTCGGACTACAGCATAACCCCGTTTCAACACCGCATGAGGATCGAGGCTAGCAAGTTTCTGTGCTAATAAATGACAGTGTTGCCGTGCTTTTTGCGATCGCTGTTGAGTTACCTGAATTAACTGCTGCTTTTTCCAATTTAAAAACTCGATTTCGCGTTGAATTTCTCGATCTAAGCGCAAACGCCCCAACCGACTGCTGAGAGAATAGTAGCGATCGCCTGCTACATTTAATTGTTGCTGTACAATTGCCTGTAGCGTCTCTATCTTCTGCCGATGCTCGGCATACACAACCGCTAAATCTGGAACGACGAGTTCCGCTGCTGCTGTAGGGGTATGGGCGCACACATCAGCCACCAAATCTGTTAAAGTCTCGTCCCGCTGATGCCCGATTCCCGTAATCACGGGTATAGAACACTCGGCTACTGCCCGCACAACTCGTTCGTCGTTAAAACAAGCCAATTCCTCCACTGCGCCCCCACCACGGGTAAGAACCAACACCTCCGCCCTTCCGTCTCGTTCCACGCGCTCGATCGCTTTGACAATAGATGCTGGTGCTGGCTCTCCTTGCACGGTAGCAGGCGAAAACAGGACAGATAAACCAGGATAGCGGCGTTTGAGCGTTTTTTGAATATCGCCCCAAGCCGCTGCTGTTGGTGAAGTGACAACGGCGATCGCCTGGGGATGAGCTGGCAGAGTTCTCTTCCGTTCTAGATCGAATAAACCTTCTGCCTCCAGGCGATCGCGCAACTGCCGCAGTCTCAACGCCAGCAATCCCTCCCCCGCTGGTAAAGCCTGCCACACAGTCAGTTGATATTGTCCCCGCTGAGGATACAAACGAATACTACCCAAAACTACGATCTGCTCCCCTTGTACTGGTAGTTGAGCCAAGCGCGACAACTGGCTATTCCACACCACACACTTAATCTCAGCCTTTGTCTCTGGATCTTGCAGCGTCAAAAACACACCTTTAGAGTGACGGCTAAGACTCGAAACCTCCCCCACAACCCACACTTGCCGCAACACTTCATCATGTTCCAGCAATAATTGAATATACGATGTTAGACCAGCCACCGAGATGACTGCCTCTTCTAGTTGAGACTCTATATAGGACATGAAGACAAGGGGGACAAGGGGGACAAGGGGGACAAGGGAGATAAATAGAGATAAATGCTAACAAATGTAGAAAAAAGCTGAAATGTGGTTCTTAACCCTGAATTCCGAATTCCGAATTCCGAATTCCGAGTTCTTACATATGCTATGCTGTGCTGGATAAATCTACTAAAATAGTATATCTGCACTAGTTCAAACTAGTTAAGTAAAAGTTTTTACACCTCCTATCCTAGAGGCGCGAATGGCTATTAACAATGATGTTGCTGGCAAGCAAAAAGCCCTGAATCTAGTCCTGAATCAAATCGAACGCAATTTCGGCAAAGGGGCGATCGTGCGCTTGGGAGATGCGACCCGAATGCGCGTGGAAACTATTTCTAGCGGTTCGTTGACGTTGGACTTAGCTCTAGGCGGCGGTTTACCCAAAGGGCGGGTAATTGAAATCTACGGTCCAGAGAGTTCTGGTAAAACGACAGTAGCACTTCACGCGATCGCGGAAGTTCAAAAAGCAGGTGGGATTGCTGCCTTTGTGGACGCAGAACACGCCCTCGACCCCACCTACGCAGCGGCTTTGGGTGTAGATATTGAGAATCTTCTAGTTTCCCAGCCAGATACGGGCGAAGCGGGTCTAGAAATTGTCGATCAGTTGGTGCGATCGGCGGCGGTGGATATCGTGATTGTTGACTCTGTAGCCGCACTAGTTCCCCGCGCTGAAATCGAAGGTGAAATGGGAGATACCCACGTCGGCTTGCAGGCGCGTTTGATGAGCCAAGCTTTAAGAAAAATCACGGGTAACATCGGTAAATCTGGTTGTACCGTAATTTTCCTCAACCAGCTACGCCAAAAGATTGGCGTGACCTATGGCAATCCAGAGACGACGACGGGAGGTAATGCCCTTAAGTTCTACGCTTCCGTGCGGTTAGATATTCGCCGAATTCAAACTTTGAAAAAAGGCACGGAAGAATTCGGCAACCGCGTCAAAGTTAAAGTTGCTAAAAACAAAGTTGCGCCGCCATTCCGAATCGCCGAGTTTGATATTATCTTTGGCAAAGGCATTTCTACATTAGGTTGTATGGTAGACATTGCCGAGGAAACAGGCGTAATTGTGCGCAAAGGTGCGTGGTACAGCTACAAAGGCGAAAATATTGCTCAAGGTCGCGACAATACAATTAAGTATTTGGAAGAAAATACTGAGGTTGCTCAAGAAATTCAGAAACTCGTTAGAGACAAACTCGACATGGGTGCTGTTGTCTCAGCTAACTCCGTGAAAGCTCACGAAGAAGATGAAGACGAAGAAATGGAAGCTGACGACGAATAGCATTTTTGTCTGAATCGGAGTAGAGACGTTACATGTAACGTCTCTACATTTCTGGTTCAACCCTTTGCCTTTTCCAGCCAACGCATGACTGTTTCTCCCAAGCGAGTTCCATTGAGCCTATCGATTTCTCTAATCCCTGTAGGGCTGGTGACATTGACTTCGGTTAAATAACCACCGATAACATCAATTCCAACAAAATATAAGCCGTTTTGTTGTAAGCTGGCAGCTAAATCCCTACAGATCTGATGTTCTCGGTCTGTAATTTCAGTTTTGGCTACCGTACCCCCAGCTGCCATGTTATTACGAAAGTCATCGCTGGTGGAAATTCGATTCACAGCCCCGATTGGTTCGCCATTGAGTAGAATAATCCGCTTGTCTCCTTCTTTCGCAGCAGGGATAAATTCTTGCACCATCACGGGCATTTTGGCTTGGTAAGTGCTAATTTCTACAATTGAGTTGAAATTGCGATCGCCTTCTTCGAGATAAATAATTCCTTCACCTGCTTTGAGTCCCAGTGGTTTGAGAATCGCTGCCCCTTTTGCGGCTAAAAATTGGCGAATCACTTTTTTATCCGCACTCACAATTGTCTCTGGCATCAAATGGGGAAATTGCAGGGCAAACATTTTTTCATTGGCTGCCCTCAACCCTTGGGGATTATTTATAACTAGAGTTTTGCTCCGGTCAATGAAGTCGAGAATGTAAGTAGCGTAGAGGTAGGGAATATCTACAGGCGGATCTGTCCGCATGAAGACAGCATCAAAATTTTCTAAAGGCATCCAGGTGCGATCGCTCAAATCGTACCAAACCAGTTCCGCCACCCAGCGTCCATCCACCAACTGCACGGGTTGAAGTTGTAACCGTTCTAAAACAGCCCATGCCTTACCTTCAGCTACCCCCAAGCGGCTAGCTTGAGTTATCCACACTTCATGTCCTAAAGTTTGCGCTGCTTCCATCAAAGCAACGCTCGTATCGTGACCTGGATCGAGTTTGTGGATTGGGTCGATAATAAAAGCTAGTTTTAAACTCAATGGCTTACGCTCCTTGAGCCGAGGTTAGCAGGGGATCGAGCTTGCCCTGGAAATCTAGATCGTAGATGTCGTCGCATCCCCCAATGTGGAGATCGTCGATAAAGATTTGGGGTACAGAACGGCGACCGTTTGCTCTGTGTGCCATCTGTTTGCGAGCGGCTTCATCACCATCAATACTGTACTCGATAAAATCAACGCCTTTTTTGGCAAGAAGTTGTTTGGCACGAATGCAAAACGGGCAGGATCTCCAGGTGTAGATTTCGACTTTAGGAGCCATAAAAATCTCCAATTTTTTAAGTTAATATTTTTTAAATTTTAGACCCTATTCTTCTGCTTCTCGATATAACTCCTGGAGAGATTGCTGTTGCGTCCGGCGAGACTGACGGCGATATTTTTTCGTTTCTAGTTTGGGTTCGTACTGACTTTTACCCCGTTTGGTTTTCAGCTTCACATTTGATTCGGGATTGGCTTGACGAGCTAGCTGTTCTCGATCGGCGATCGCCGCCTCTAACAAGTTCAAATAGTGCTGATAACGTTCCCAGTCGCCCCGCACAACACAATTCGGTTCGTCGCGGTGCAAGCAATCGCTAAACTGACAGCTAGCAACAGCTAAGCGTTGTTTTGCTTCTGGAAAATAGCTTGCTAACTCTTCTGGAGTACAGCCGAGATCTGGTTGGTTAAAGCCAGGAGTATCGGCTAGCAATCCGCCCGTAAGCAATTCAAACAGTTCGACGTGCCGCGTCGTGTGGCGACCACGCAACAGCTTTCCCGATACTTCTCCGACTCGCAACCCCGCTTCTGGGATTAGCATGTTGATTAAACTCGATTTTCCCACTCCAGAGGGTCCAGCAATGACGGTAATTTTCGCTTGCAGGTGCTGGCTAACTCGATCGACCCCAACCCCTTGATGGACGCTGATAAATAAAGGTTGATAACCCCAACTTTTCAAACGATCGCGCCAACTATTAATCTGCTGGGCTGAGAGCAAATCGCTTTTATTCAAGCACAGACAAATTTCTAACCCCGTAGACTCTGCTTTGACTAAAAACTTACTCAATTGATACGGGTCGAGGTCTGGTTCTGCCAAGGCAAATACCAGCAAAATTTGCTGCGCGTTAGCGATCGCCGGACGATCGAGCTGACTTTGACGGGGTAAGACTTCTCCAATTGCCCCTCTACCACCAGCCCAATCTGGTTCTTCTATAACAACGCGATCGCCCACCATGACTTGCTGTCCTAGCTTTTTTAACCGCGCCCGCCGCGTGCATAAGAGAGCTGAGAGAGCTGAGGGAGTAGTTAATTCTGAACCTAGAGCATCTAACCTTACCCAGTAGTAGTTTGCTTGTACTGCCACTACCGTACCCACTAGGAGCGCAGTATCCCCTAAAGGTTGAATCTCAGACTCGGGCAAATCATTCATGCATAACTAAACAAACACGCAAGTCTACAAATTATTGAAAATAATTCCGAATTCCGAATTCCGAATTCCGAATTCACTTAACAGGATGTCTCACCTGAAGCACGAAAAACCCGTCGCGTTCTTCAATTTGCTCGATCTGATATCCAGCCATTGTCAAACTATCCGGCACTTGCTCGATTGGTTCGCCTGGGTCTAGCCAGACTTCTAGCAAGCTGCCTGGAGTCATTTTTTCCAATCGTAGCTTAGTGCGAACGAAGTTAATCGGGCAGGGAGTCCCGCGTAGATCGAGTTGAGCATCGGCAGATGACAAAAATGATTGATTCATTTGTGGAACAGATTTCCCAAAAATCCTTCTATACCACCTTTTCCTGTGCGATCGCCCCGAATTTTAGCTAGCTTTTCCAGCAATTCTCGTTCTTCGGGAGTAATGCGGGTGGGAATATCGATTGAGATTGTGATGAGGTGATCGCCTCGGCTAACGGGATTACCCAAGCGTGGCACGCCGTGATTTTCTAAAGTCATCACGGTGTTTGGTTGAGTACCAGCAGGCACGAGCAATTCAGTCGGACCATCTACCGTATTAACTTCTATGCGGCTGCCTAATATTGCTTGGAGGTAGCTGAGTTTAATTTCTGATAGAACGTTAATTCCGTCGCGGCGAAATTCTGCATCTTCGTTGACAAAGATATAAACGTATAAATCTCCTGGCGGACCATTGCGATCGCCTGCATCACCTTCTCCAGAAATGCGCAAGCGCGTACCGTTGTCAACTCCGGCGGGAATGGTGATTTTTAACTTCTTCGTTACCTGCCTCGCACCTTTCCCGTCGCAAGCTTCGCACTTGTCTTCAATCATCTGCCCCGTACCGTTACACGTGGGACAAGTAGACACCTGCGTAAAACTCCCAAAGGGAGTGCGGGTAACGCGCCTTACCTGACCCGAGCCACTACAAGTCGTACAAGTACGCGGTCGAGTTCCAGGCTTTGCACCAGAACCGCTACAAACTTCACAAGTTTCTAGGTGAGAAATGCGAATTTCTTTCTCCCCGCCAAAGACCGCTTCTCTAAAATCTAACTTCAAATCTAACCGTAGGTCGTCACCACGGACTGGTCCGCTCCGCCGCCGCGTCCCACCTTGAGCGCCCGCACCACCAAAACCGCTAAAGAAGCTTTCAAATATGTCAGCAAAACCGCCAATATCGCCAAAGTCTTGAAAACCTGCTGCCCCAGCACCAGCTGCGACACCAGCTTCGCCAAAGCGATCGTAACGCGCCCGCATTTCCGGTTCCGATAACACTTCGTAAGCTCGGTTGATTTCTTTGAACCGCTCCTCAGCTCCAGTTTCCTTATTCACATCGGGGTGATATTTCCGAGCGAGGCGACGATAGGCGTGTTTGATTTCTTCTTTATCCGCACTGCGGGAAACACCCAGAATTTCGTAATAGTCACGAGCCATAGAGCGCTGCTGGTTTAGTGGTTAGAAGAGGGATGAATCTGTTGCTGTCCTGCGGCGATCGCGTTTCAGCGTTAGTTACTAAAGTTCCATAATCACTGTAGACAAATCACCGTACTTTCAACAAGGTGGCAAAACCGATCCTTTTCAGTTATCAGTTGTCAGGGAGTCGGGAGTAGGGAAGAATAACAACTAATGACCAATGACCAATGACCAATGACCAATGACCAATGACTACTCCTCAATTGCTTCGTAGTCTACTGCATACGTACTATCGTCACCAAAGGAAGAAGTGAAGGTGTCGTCCATACCTGATGAAGTAAAAGAGCTACTGCGATTAGCTTGTTCGTAAACGCTGGCTCCTAAAGCAAATAAGTTTTGCTGAAAGTCTTGCAGTCTTTGTTCGATTGCTTCAACAGTGGAAGCAGGATCGGCAAAGGCTGCTTTGAGTGCGGTGACTTTTTCATCTGCCTGATCTTTAAACTCTTCGGTAATTAGTTCTCTATTATCTCTCAACGTGACAAAATAACTTTGTAACAAATGCTCTGCTTGGTTTTTCAGTTCGATCAGTTCCAAGCGTTTTCGATCTTGCTCGGCAAACATTTCTGCTTCTTGGCGCATCCGTTCTACTTCACTTGCGCTCAATCCACCAGTATTAGTGATCCGCAGGGATTGTTCTCTGCCAGTGCCTTTATCTGATGCTGCCACTTTTAAGATTCCGTTGACATCGATCTCAAAGGCAACTTCAATTTGGGGCGTGCCTCTAGGAGCAGGAGGAATTCCCGTGAGTACAAAACTTCCCAAAGTTTTGTTGTCCCGTGCCATCGCTCTTTCTCCCTGAAGAACTTTGATTTCTACAGAGGTTTGTCCGTCGGTAGCAGTCGAGAAAATTTGCGCTTTACTGGTGGGAATGGTGGTATTGCGTTCGATAATTTTTGTAAAGACTTCCCCTAAAGTCTCAATTCCCAGAGAGAGCGGAGTTACGTCCAGTAGCAAGACATCTTCTACTTCGCCCCCTAATACTCCACCCTGGATTGCCGCGCCTAGTGCAACAGCCTCATCGGGATTGACCGATCGCTCGGCTGTTCTGCCGCCAAAAAAGTTTTGCACGGCATTTTGCACGGCTGGAATGCGAGTCGAACCACCCACAAGAACGATCTTATCGATATCTGGGGGGCGTAAACCGCAGTCTTTGAGGGCTTGCACCATCGGTTCGATCGTGGCTTGGATCAGAGGCAAAACCAACTCTTCAAACTTGGCGCGACTTAGCTCTTGTTCTAAGTGTTTTGGTCCCGTAGCATCAGCCGTGATGAAAGGTAAATTAATTGTCGTGCTGCCAAGGGTAGACAGTTCGATTTTGGCTTTTTCTGCTGCCTCTCGAAGTCTCTGGAGTGCCATGCGATCGGCAGTCAGGTCTACACCTTCACTGTCTTGAAAGCAAGAAATCATCCAGCGCACGATACAGTTATCGAAATCGTCACCGCCAAGTTGATTGTTGCCAGAGGTGGCTTTAACTTCAAATACCCCGTCCCCTAGTTGCAAGATAGAAACGTCAAACGTACCGCCGCCTAAGTCGAAGACGAGAATTGTTTGGTCTCGGTCTTGCTTATCCAAACCGTAAGCTAAAGCGGCGGCTGTCGGTTCGTTGATAATACGTAAAACCTCCAGTCCCGCGATCGTTCCAGCGTCTTTGGTTGCTTGCCGCTGGGCATCGGTAAAATAGGCTGGTACGGTAATTACTGCTTGGTCTACGCTTTCTCCCAAAAAATTTTCTGCGTCCTGCTTGAGTTTTTGCAGGATCATGGCAGAAATTTCTTGAGGAGTGTAGGTGCGATCGCGAATTTGGACATCTACAGTGTCGTCGCGTCCTCTAACGGATTTATAGGGGACGCGCTGGCGTTCTGCTTGAGTTTCGTTCCAACGCCGTCCGATAAACCGCTTGATACTGTAAACAGTGTTTTCGGCATTCGTGACGGCTTGACGCTTTGCCAACTGACCGATCAAGCGATCGCTGGCTTTACCAAAGCCAACCACGCTGGGAGTTGTTCGTCCACCTTCTGAATTGGGGATCACCAGTGGTTGACCGCCCTCTAAAATGGCAACACAACTGTTCGTTGTTCCTAAGTCAATCCCAATAACTTTTCCCATATTCAGTAGTAAGGTGGCGTTTATTGATGTAGCGTCGTCCCAGATCGCGATCGACGCAGTAAATTGGCTCTACGATATATTTCCCAGAATTTGTCTCAATGCATTCACTCCCAAGATATTTTTTCACTCAACTTTCTGTAACTTCGGGTGGAGTTTCTGCTACTACCGTTTCTGACGGTGTTTCTTCTGGGGCAGTAGCTACTTTTACCAAAGCATGACGCAACACGCGATCGCCTAAGTAATAACCCCTGACCAATTCTTCAATCACCGTGCCTTCAAGGTACTCGCTTGTTGGTTCTCTCATGACCGCTTCATGTAGGTTCGGGTCAAACTCCTTGCCTTCAGGTCGCATTGCCGAAACACCTAGCCGCTTGAGGCAATCTACCAGTTGCTTGTATACTCCCTGATAACTTTTGTGAAGATTCATTTCAGCATCGGTTTGCGGTTTGAGCTGCGCTCTTGCCCGCTCGAAATTATCTACCACAGGTAGAATTTCTTGTAGAGTATTCTGTTTAATCTTTTGTTCTAGGTCTTCTTTGTCTTTGAGCGTGCGTTTGCGAAAATTTTCAAAATCCGCGCCCATGCGCACGTATTGACTGGTACGCTCCTCCAAGCTAGCTTTGAGTGACTCGATCTCCCGCTCCTTTTCTAACAAAGCAGCTCGATTATCGGCTTCAGGCGCGGTGGAAGAGGTATCAGGCTTTTCTACTTCGACTGGATTCTCGTTCGATGCAACGTTAGCATCTACCTCTGGAGCGTTTGCCTGTGATTCAAATTCTCCGAATGCATTTGAGTTCATTGTTTTGGTTGTGACCTCGTTCGTTGTTTGCTGTGTTTGCTGTTGTGGTTCTTGGTTAGCTGCGTATTCCGTTTGCTTTTCTTCGTCAATCATTATGTCCCAATCCTAAATCCTAACAACTGTGCAGCTGTGGAAGAGGCTAGAGATATGAGGTTTACTCCAGCCACTAACCTTCAGCCTGTGCGCAAACTTACCTCTTCTAGGATGCAATAATTGCAGGCGCAGTTGCACGGGGAATACAGTAACCAGTGACTAGTGGCTAGTGGCTAGTGGTTAAATGCTTCTGAACTCCGACTTCTTCTGCTTCTCGCCTCTGTAATATTTCTCTTGAGATTTGGGAACACTCTATTTGGGAATACTTGATTATGCAAAATCTTAGTAGCGATTATGTCTTACTCCTCTTCAATGCAGCGGCGTGCCTTAATTGTCAAAAATGACTTGTCTCCTTTTGGCAACAAAGTAGTTGAGACTGGGTATGTCAGTAAAGAGCAGATGAAGCAGGCTTTAAGCGAAAGTCGCTCGACTGGGCGATCGCTACCGGAGATTTTAGAAGCTATAACTGGACGACAACTGCCACCAGACTTAATTAGACAATATAAAAAACAACAGCTATTCGAGCTAAAAATTCTCTACGGTGTAGAGTTTCTCGATCCAGAAATCAATCAGATTGGCACAAGTCAAGTCGGCGAGTTGATCGATTCTTTGATCCCGATTGATATTTGTCGTCGCTATCGGCTGCTACCCATATCAAAAAGTGATGAGCCTCCGTCCATTTTGATCGCAATGGTCGATCCAGATAATTTGGATGCCCAAGATAATTTAAACCGTATTCTTCGCCCCCGCGATATTGGATTGCAAAGGACGGTCATTACACTAGAAGACTTCCAAGAACTTCTTTCTAAATATTTAGATGAAAATGTAGAAAAACAAAAACAACAGGCAGATACTCAGAGAAATAATGCTAATGCCGTCGATTTCACTGTAGAGTTAGATGGACTTGATTTACAAGATGCACCAGAGGAGGGTGACGCAGATTTAGGTGCATCTCTCAAAGATGCGGATGCTGCTCCTGTAATTGCCCTAGTGAATAAAATTCTGATCAAAGCGTTACAAGAAAAAGTTTCAGATATTCACATTGAACCTCAAGAAGAGTACTTGCGCGTCCGATTTCGTAGAGATGGAGTATTGCGGCAGGCTTTTGACCCCCTACCCAAACAAATCGTTCCTGCTGTGACAGCTCGATTTAAAATTATTGCTGAATTAGATATTGCCGAACGACGCGCACCCCAAGATGGTCGTATTCGCCGCGTATTTGAAGGACGAAAAGTTGATTTTCGCGTCAACACCTTACCCAGTCGTTACGGGGAAAAAGTTGTTTTGCGGATTTTGGATAACTCATCTACCCAACTTGGGTTAGACAAATTAATTAGCGATGTAGAGAGCCTGCAAATTGTGAGGGACTTGGCAAGTCGTCCGTTCGGACTGCTGTTGGTTACGGGTCCGACGGGAAGCGGTAAATCGACTACTCTATACTCAATTTTGGCAGAACGCAACGATCCAGGGGTAAATATCAGCACCGCTGAAGACCCCATTGAGTATTCTCTACCAGGAATTACGCAAGTCCAGGTGATTCGAGAAAAAGGAATGGATTTTGCGTCAATTTTGCGGGCTTTTCTACGACAAGACCCAGACGTAATTCTAGTTGGTGAGACACGGGATAAGGAAACGGCAAAAACCGCTATTGAGGCAGCACTGACGGGACACTTAGTATTGACAACTCTGCACACTAATGATGCTGCTGGGGCAATTTCTCGTTTAGACGAAATGGGTGTAGAACCCTTCATGGTGTCCGGTGCGCTGCTAGGAGTTGTGGCTCAACGTTTGATGCGGCGCGTCTGTTCTGATTGTCGCATTCCCTATACTCCCAGTGCCGACGAGTTAGCTCGGTTTGGACTGGCGAGTTCTAAAGATGTCGAACTCACGCTTTACAAAGCTAAATCCTTGGAGTTAGAAGAAATTCAAGACGCTAAGGCTAAAAATCAACTTTGCTCTAAATGCGCTGGCGTTGGATATAAAGGGCGTTGTGGTGTATATGAAGTTATGCGCGTTACAGAGCGGCTACAAAACTTAATTACTGAAGGAGCGCCGAGCGAACGGATTAAAGAAGCAGCCGTAGAAGAGGGAATGAAAACGTTGTTAGCTTATAGTCTGGAGTTAGTTCTGCAAGGTAACACGACTTTGGAAGAAGTAGAGCGCGTCACTTTCACTGATTCTGGTTTGGAAGCGGAACTGAAAGCAAAACGTAAAAGTTCATTAGAGTGTAAAACTTGTCATGCAGAGCTACAACCAGAGTGGTTTGAGTGTCCTTATTGTATGACTCCACGATTTAGTGACTAGACAATCGGTAATGGGCAAGTCAAAAGTTGTAGGGGCGGGTTTTGACCAAAAATTTTCACTTAAGGTTGTCAACCTATTTGCTAAACCCGCCCGTACAAAAGTCAAAACGAACAACCACCAATTACCAATTACCAATTACCAATTACCAACATAACTTTCAAGGAGATTAACTCATGGAATTAATGATTGAAGACTTAATGGAAGAAGTTATTAACTCGGGTGGTTCGGACTTACACATTTCAGCAGGTTTACCGCCATATATCCGTATCAGTGGAAAGTTGACTCCAACGGAACACGAACCACTAACAGCAGAACAGTGCCAAAGACTAATTTTTAGTATGTTAAATAATACCCAGCGCAAAACTCTAGAACAAAACTGGGAACTAGACTGTTCTTACGGGATTAAGGGGCTAGCTCGCTTCCGCGTCAACGTATATAAAGACCGAGGCACGTATGCCACCTGTTTGCGAGCGCTAGCCTCCAAAATTCCCAGCATGGAAACTTTAAATTTACCCAATATTGTGCGGGAAATTTCGGAAAAACCACGAGGATTAGTCTTGGTAACTGGACCAACTGGGTCGGGTAAGTCTACTACCCTAGCGTCCATGATTAATAATATTAATACAACGCGGGCAGAACATATTATCACAGTTGAAGATCCGATTGAGTTTGTCTACGAACCAATTAAGAGTGTGATTCATCAACGCCAAGTTGGAGAAGATACCAAAAGTTTTGCTAATGCGCTTAGGGCAGCTTTACGGGAAGATCCAGATGTAATCCTGGTAGGTGAAATGCGTGATTTAGAAACAATTCAGTTAGCGATTTCAGCAGCAGAAACGGGACATTTAGTATTTGGTACGCTACACACGAGTTCTGCGGCTCAAACTGTTGACCGGATGGTAGATGTATTTCCTCCAGAACAACAGCAACAAATTCGCGTCCAGTTATCTAACTCACTTGTCGCAGTCTTCAGTCAGACTCTCGTATCTAAAAAGAACCCTAAACCAGGTGAATACGGTCGAGTTATGGCTCAGGAAATTATGATTGTTACCCCTGCTATCTCTAACTTAATTCGTGAAGGAAAAACAGCTCAAATTTATTCAGCGATTCAAACTGGAGGAAATTTGAGTATGCAAACATTGGAAAAAGTTTTAGCAGATCAGTATAAATCTGGATTAATTTCGTTTGAAGCAGCCATGTCTAAGACATCTAAACCCGATGAATTACAGCGCTTGATTGGTAATACTCCAGGAGTTGGTGCAAAACCTGGTATGAGAGCAGGTGCTGCTATGCGTTAAATAATTCTTAGAAAATCATTCGTAGAGGCATACAGATTGTGTCTCTACAACTTGTATATTCTCTATCTCATTAAACGTCCAAAACATGCCTACATTTGTTGCTCGCGTTCGTGACGCAAAAGGAAATGCTAAAAAAGAAAAAGTTGTTGCTGACACAATAGCAGCAGCACGTTCTAGTTTGAGATCGAAAGGTCTTTTTATTCAAGAACTAAAACAAGCAGAAGAATTTAAGTTGAGTGGTAATCTCAGCTTAGCACCACTCCAAGCAGCTTTAGCAAAGGTATCTGTTAAAGATAAAGCTGTATTTTCGCGTCAATTTGCTGCCCTGATTAATGCGGGTGTAGCAATTGTCAGAAGTCTGGGTGTAATGGCAGAACAATGTACTAATCCAAAACTAAAAGGAGCTTTAATAGACATTAGTTCTGATGTACAGCAGGGAATGAATTTGTCTGAAGCAATGCGGAAACACCCAGGTTGTTTCGATTACATGTATGTCAGTATGGTACAAGCTGGGGAAGTCGGTGGTGTTCTTGATGAAGTCATGAACCGCTTATCTAAGTTGTTGGAAGACCGCGCTCGATTGCAAAATCAGATTAAGTCAGCGTTAACCTACCCAATTGCAGTTGGAATTATAGCCGTACTAATTTTTCTTGGTATGACTATATTTCTCATACCTATTTTTGCTGATATTTTTAAGCAATTAGGAGTAGAATTGCCAGAACTGACCAAATTTATGTTGTGGATCAGTGCAGTTCTTAGAAGTCCAAGTGCAATAATTCCTGTAGTATTTTTTATTGGCGGTAGTTTTGTTTATCGACAGTATTATAAAACTCGGCTAGGTCGGGAAACCATTGACCGAATTTCTCTGAAAGTTCCATTGTTTGGTGACTTAATTCAAAAATCGTCTGTAGCTCTTTTTAGCCGCACTTTCGGTGCTTTAACTCGTTCGGGAGTACCAATTTTAACTGCTCTGGAAATCGTTCGCGATACGGCTGGTAATCAGATAATTGCTAATGCTGTAGATGCAGCTCGTAAAGAGATTCAACAAGGAGGAATGATTAGTTTAGCATTACAAAAAGAACGAGTTTTTCCTGTAATGGCAATTCAGATGATCAGTATTGGCGAGGAAACGGGTGAACTCGATAGTATGTTAATGAAAGTTGCTGATTTCTACGAAGATGAAGTCGAGCAAGCTGTCAAAGCCCTCACTAGTATTATTGAACCAATTATGATTGTTGTTTTAGGTGGTATGGTTGGAGGAATTCTTCTCTCGATGTACCTACCCATGTTCAAGGTATTTGAAAAATTGGGTTAAGCGAATCGTTAGTAGTTAGCGACCTCTCTTGACCATTAACTACTAACTATTAACCGATGAAATTATGAGTATTAAAAAATCTTGTTATGAAGAGTGCTTGGCAGAGTATAGCGATCGCGCAGCAGCGATCGTCTTACTGAAGCAGCATCGTCCCTATTTAGAAATGCTTCCAAGTTTACGCCGTCCTCATGAAAGTGTCATTCCGATTCCTCTACCTATAATTCGGCTGCGAAACCTCACATCAACTAGTAAAGAACGTCAAGCAATCAAAGTTACAGAAACGACTCTGTTACCCTGTGATATCGCTTTTCTCATGTGCGATCCAGAGTGGAAAATTAAAACTGGAGTAGAGATTTTTCTATTTATTTATCGTCCCAATGAAGATTTTTCCGATTTCTTAGGACGCTGGCGACAAACTCAAGTGTTATTAGATAAAGAATACGAGTGGATTATGCCTCTTCCTTATCAACACATTTTTAGTGAAGGAGCGAATAGTATTTATCCGCTATTTATTATCTTTCCTGAAACTCCAGAACGCATTAAACGGGGTTTACAAGGAGCTAGTTTACCTTTCATCGATCGCATTCCAACTTCAGTAGAAGATCTAGAAGAGGCATTTCCTGAAAATCCGGCTAGATGAAAGGAAATAGGAGATAGGAACTATCGAGGTCAAAACCATTGCATCATCTTTGCGATCGCGACTAATACGATTAAACCAACTAAAGATGATTGCACGATTTGCCAACAAGTCTCTGCTTGTCGAGAAGACAATCGCTGTCGATCAATTGTTACCAGTAGTTGCTTTTGCATATCAACACAAGGAACCCACTCTCTACGAGCAACCATCATTTGAGTGGGATGTAGAATTTGATAGCCGCAAGCTTGATAAAAAGGTACAGCCGTAATAGAAGCTTTCACAAACAACCATTGCCATCGCCGAAATATAGCTTCTCGTTCAATCGCCTGTAACAAGCACTTACCAATACCTTGTCGAGTCCATTTTGGATGGACGTACATTGCACTTACCGTACCCTGCATCAAAGCCGAAAACCCTACAATTTCTTCGCCATACTCTGCTACTAAGACAACATCACCCCACGATTTTATTCCATACACTTTTTTATCTTCTAGCAAAGCTTGAATTTGTGCAGGGTTATAATCAGCCGTACAAAGTTGCTGAATTGACTGACTATGCAACTGGATGATTCGATCGCGATCGCTAGTACGAGCCTGACGAATAGATATTTCTACTGGGGATGTTTCTTGCATTTAGATTCATGCATTCAAATTTGTGCGTCTAAAAGTGTGGTAGGTGCATAGCCTTAATAATCTTATTTTTCCCATCTACTGCGTGGCGATCGCAATTATGTCCTTAGTCGCTTAACTGTGCATTTGAGTTCCGACTTTTCCGACTTCCCCGACTTAGGTTTACCGACTGTAACCGACTGACAACTATTTTTTTTTACTCCTAAACTATGAGAAACAGAGCCGAGATCTTCTCCTTGATTCTCAAGCTCATGTCAGTGTGTGTATCTACTTTTCATAAAGGATCGGGATACAGTTGCTTGGAAAAGCACTTTTTCAAGCTTGAAAGGACTCGCTCTTTCTCTTTGCGCCCTTGCGTCTTTGCGCGACATTATATCTATGAATTCTATACAATCTCAATTCTGGTTCTACTCTAGTTTGTGTTTTTGTAAACGCGGGAAGATAGAAGCTATTAGGTTATATAGGATCGAGAACAGAGCAAGCTGGAGGATGTCTTCCAATG
>NZ_JACJQX010000030.1:0-97154 GCF_014696895.1 Chroococcidiopsis sp. [FACHB-1243]
CGCCTAATTAGTACAATGAATCAATTCAAACCCTTTTATTCTTCTGGATGAAAGGGTTTATCTAGTACTTGTTGACCTCGGAAAGTGACAGAAGAGGGATAATAGCAGCGAGCTTTCTAGAAATCTTGCTGCCCTCACTTCTCTCATCTATATTTATTTCAATCTACAGGAGTGTTTCGCGTGAATGCAGCCGAGCAAGCGATTAATCTGGAGTTTACAAGTAAGATTGCTACGGTGGTGAATTTACTCAAAGCAGAGTTTCCTGAAATTAGAGCCGATCTCAAACCTTGGACGAACGATCCAGAAACACTAGAGTTAGTCGATCCTGACTCGATCGATATTGGCTTTCATTTTCCTGGTTGGAGTAAATCGTTTCAGAGTCGCAGTATCCTAATTCAGATTCGGTTTTATCAAGATCCCATCAGCGATGTCCGGCGTTGCATCGGCGTGGAGGCTGCTGGATTCGATCATCGTGGCAAACAGTGGCAATTTTCTACTGTTGAGGAATGGCGTTGTGAAGGCGAAACTAGACCTAAACCAGAATCTAGCGACAAGTTAAAGCAGATTTGCCGTAAGATTATGGAAGTGTTTAACAGTCAAGGGAGCAGGGAGCAGGGAGCAGGGAGCAGCGAATAGTTATCAGTTGTGCGTGGTGCGTGACTTCTCTCCCCCAGCTTCCCCAGCCTCCTCAGCCCCGCGACTCTCTCTTCCCCCGACTCCCGACTCCCACAGAAGCGCAGCCACAATCGGCGGCATATACAGTTTTATATGTCGTGTCGCGTTTGCCAAATAGAGTGTAGCGGTTGTCGCGGATTTGTTCGTAAGTGCGATCGCCCATCCATTTTAAGCCAGGTAGAGAACGGTAAGCATTGACAAATATTTCACCCATCGGTAATAGTCTGCCAATTTCTTCAGCGGCGGCTGTACCTTGCCAACGACGATTGAGAGTATTAGCATCAATTAAAATCATCCCGAGTTCGCAATCTTGAGATGTAATTCCTAACTGTTGCAAAGCAGTTTCGTCTTGCATGGATATATAGCGAAATTTTTGTCCTTGGTCTAGTTTTTCTAATAATTGAACGAGAGTAGTACAGAGATTGCAATTGCCGTCAAAGATAACGATATATTGGTTCATTGGCGTAGTAATGGGTAATGGGAAGTTGTAAGTCGTAAGTCGTAAGTCGTAAGTTGGAATTAGCTGATAACTGACAAAAATATCTAAATCCGAAAAACAGGTTGGTCGGGATGAGCAGGATTGGGAATTAAGCGCTGATTTTTACAGTCTACTAGTAAATCTAATGTTTCTAATACAGTCTGACCGATTAAGACTTCATCACCAGTTACTAACACCGCTTCGGTTGTCTCCCGTCCCATAATTTCAATTATTACAGGGCTAGTTATTCCTACCATTTCCTCTCTACCATCAGCATACCTCGCAAGTTGCTGAGCGCGAATTCTTAATCCTAACTGCTGTACGATCGCCATAGGTACAACAGTGCGAACCGCACCAGTGTCTACTAATGCTTCAGTCTCATACACGCGCAATCTATCGGGATTCAGTAATCCTCGACTAATTAAATCTTCATCGGTGGCATTCGTAAGCTTAACTGGTACACGCACTGCTCCCATATTTTCACTGACTGCAACATCGATTCGATTGAAATTTACCATATTCAAATTCCTATACATTCAAGACTTTACTTTTTGATAATTTTATGGTATGCCTTGCAAGATATATTAGGCAGACAATTTAGACGAAAAACAAGGTATAAATTAAGTAATTTGCATGAGTCTGCGCTGTTCGATTTTAGTGGCGAAAATAACTAAATAGGTACTCTTAAGAGTTTGAAAACTATATAGAAAACTTAGAAACAGAGTGTACGGGCTGGTCATAGTGTCCTCACAGCAAGCAGAGAAACGACATGAGCCAAGAAATCCTGGGAATTCACCATGTGACTGCGATCGCCTCAGATCCACAGAAAAATCTCAACTTCTACGCTGGTTTTTTGGGGCTGCGTCTAGTCAAAGTTACTGTCAATTTCGACGATCCTGAAACATACCATTTCTATTACGGCGACGAATTAGGGCAACCTGGTACGATTATGACGTTTTTCGTCTGGTCTGATGCGCCCAAGGGTCGTCAAGGAACGGGACAAGCGACAATTGTATCCTTTGCTATTCCCCAAGCATCGTTGGGTTATTGGATCGAACGCTGTATTAAATATGGCATCCGCTACGAAAGTCCCGAAGAAAGGTTTGGTGAATCTGTCTTGAGTTTTAAAGACCCAGATGGATTGATATTAGAACTAGTAGCTACAGCCAATCCTCAAGCTTCATCACCTTGGTCTACTAACGGTATTCCCGCAGAACACGCCATCCGTGGAATTCATACAGTCATGCTATGTGAGGATGGCTACGAACTGACGGCAAAGTTGCTGACAGAAACGATGGGGTGGAATTTTCAACAACAAGAAGGGAATATATTTCGCTACCAAATTGGTGCGGGAGGATCGGGAAAAATTGTCGATGTCAGGTGTGCGCCAGATTTTTGGAAAGGTGCAGTCGCCGTGGGAACAGTCCATCATGTAGCGTGGCGGACTCGTAACGACGAGGAACAGGAAGCTTGGAGAAGCGCGATCGCCAATTTAGGATTTAACGTTACCCCAATCTTGGATCGTCAATATTTCCACTCAATTTACTTTCAAGAACCAGGGGGAATTATTTTTGAATTAGCTACCGATGCCCCAGGTTTTACCGTTGATGAAGCACTAGCAGAACTGGGAACTCACCTGATGCTACCCCCTTGGCTGGAAAAGAAACGGCAGCGAATTGAGGCAATCTTACCATCACTATATTTACCGCAAACTGGTACTTCTCCCATTCGTAGCAACCATCGTCCCCAAACCCAACTCGGATTTACTCACCGTTTTATCCCCGCTGCCGAGCCAAATATACCGCATACCCTGCTACTACTACACGGTACTGGAGGTGATGAAACCGATTTACTTTGGCTGGGGGAAGAATTAATCCCAGATGCAGCCATACTCAGCCCACGCGGTCAAGTTTTAGAAAATGGAATGCCGCGATTTTTCCGACGCTTAGCTGAAGGAGTATTCGATCCCGAAGACTTAAAATTCCGCACCCACGAACTTGCTAACTTTGTTGCCACTGCTGCTGACAGCTACGGATTTGAACCAGATCGAGTTGTTGCTGTAGGCTATTCCAATGGAGCAAATATCGCTGTCAGTATGTTGTTACTCCGTCCCTATATCTTGAGTGCAGCAGTATTATTCCGTCCGATGGTTCCCCTCGAACCGTCACAACTACCTAGTCTTGCTGGTATCTCCATTTTTATTGCAGCCGGACGCAACGATTCCATTGTCAGTCCAGAAGAAACAGAACGATTAGTCAAAATATTGCAAACTGCTGGTGCTGATGTAACCCTCACTTGGCATTCTGGCGGACACGCCTTGAGTGGAGAAGACGTGCAAGCAGCTAAGCAATGGCTGTTGACAGTTATCAGTTAATAGTGGCTAGTGGCTGGTGACTAGAAAGATTCTGGTTCCACTGGTTCCACTAGCTACCAGCCACTCACCAACTACCAATTACCAATCATGACAACCAAGCCTGTCATTTTAACAGTTGACGACGATCCAGAAGTTTTGCAAGCGGTGGCGCGGGACTTGCGACGTGAATATGGCGATCGCTTCCGCGTTTTACGGGCGGAATCTGGGGCAGTTGCTTTAGAGGCGCTGCAACAGCTTAAACTGCGGAATGAGCCTGTAGCATTGTTTTTAGTAGACCAAAGAATGCCGCAAATGTCTGGGGTAGAGTTTCTGGAACAGGCTTTACAGATGTTTCCAGAGACGAAAAAGGCATTACTCACGGCGTATGCAGACACGGATGCAGCAATCCGCGCTATCAATACGACTCGGATCGATTATTACTTAATGAAGCCTTGGGACCCGCCAGAGGAAAGGTTATATCCAGTATTGGACGATCTCCTCGATGATTGGTTGTCGCAATTCCGTCCGCCTTTTGATGGGATTCGCGTTATTGGTAATCGCTGGTCGCCCCATTCTCACGAAATTAAAGATTTTCTCGCCCGCAACCAGTTACCTTATCAGTGGTTAGATATTGAGTTATCAGAGGAAGCGCGGGATTTAGTTAAATACGCCGACTGCGATAAATTAAATTTGCCGCTGGTGCTATTTTCCGATGGTTCCAGTTTACTTAAACCTTCGCCTTTGGAGGTTGCAGCTAAAATTGGATTGCAAACTCAAGCTGGAAAACCATTTTACGATTTGGCGATTGTAGGAGGAGGACCAGGAGGTTTAGCGGCGGCGGTTTATGGTGCTTCAGAAGGGTTGCATACGGTATTGATCGAACGAGAAGCCCCTGGCGGACAAGCGGGAACGAGTTCGCGCATTGAGAATTATTTGGGATTTCCTGTGGGTTTGAGTGGCGGCGATTTAGCTAGACGGGCAGTCACGCAGGCTAGGCGTTTTGGTGTAGAGATCCTCAATCCCCAAGAAGTGCAGGGAATTCGGATAGAAGAACCCTATCGGATTATAACTCTCGCCGATGGCAGCGAAATCAGCTGTCATGCTTTAATTTTGGCGCTAGGTGTTTCTTGGCGGCGGCTGAACGTCCCAGGAATGGATCGGCTGACTGGGGCGGGCGTGTACTATGGTGCAGCGCAAACCGAAGCCCTAGCTTGTCAAGGGGAAGAAGTCTATATCATTGGAGGTGCAAACTCCGCCGGACAAGGGGCGATGTATTTTTCGCGGTATGCCCACCACGTCACGATGTTAGTACGGGGCGAGTCTCTGGCTAGTAGTATGTCGCAATACCTGATCGACCAAATTGCCGAGACACCAAATATTACAGTTAAGGTGCATTCTCAGGTGGTGGAGGTAAAAGGGGAGACAAATTTAGAGGCGATCGCCATTCAAAATACCCAAACAGGTGAAACCGAAGTCGTTCCGGCTAATTCCCTATTTATCTTCATCGGGGCTGTTCCGCGCACGGAATGGTTAGATGGAATTGTCGCACGCGACGATCGCGGTTTTGTTTTGACTGGAACAGATCTCAGCCAGAACGGACACCGCCCGAAAGGATGGACGTTAGATCGAGAACCCTTTTTACTAGAAACTAACGTACCTGGGATTTTTGCCGTGGGCGATGTACGTCACGGTTCCATCAAGAGGGTAGCTTCTAGCGTTGGTGAGGGATCGATATGCGTCCAATTCATCCATCGTTATTTGAGTAATGTGTTGTAGGTGGTAATGGGTAATGGGTAATAGGTAATGGGAAAGCTACAACTACCGATTACCAACTACCAATTACCAATTTTTGCGCCAGGATAGAAGTAGAAACAGCGAGGTTTTAGCTATGCAACGAGTTAATCTTATTGAGGCATCTCAGCACTTATCAGAATTAATTGAAGCTGCAATGCGCGGTGAAGAAGTCATTATCACAAAAGACGAACAGCCAGTAGTTAAACTTGTCCCACTACCAACAGAAAAAAAACGCTATCCTGCTAAAGCTGGAACTGCTATAGGTTTAGTCACAATAGCAGAGGATTTTGACGAGCCTCTGGAAGACTTTAAGGACTATATGTAATGAGGTTATTGCTGGATACTCATACATTTATCTGGTTTGTTACCAACAGTTCTCAACTGAGTATTGCAGTTAAAGAGTTGATTGAGGATGAGAATAATGAGAAGTTACTTAGTATAGCTAGTATCTGGGAGATGGCGATTAAACAAAGTATAGGTAAGCTAAGGTTTAGTCAGCCATTTCAAGTCTTTGTTCAGCAGCAACTCAGTATTAATAGCATTGATGTATTAAATATTAATATCAACCACCTTACCGTAGTCTCATCCTTACCTCTTCACCATCGAGATCCGTTCGATCGCCTATTTATTTCACAAGCTATGGTAGCACAATTATCAATATTGAGTATCGATTCTGCTTTTGATTCCTATCCAATTCAGAGGCTTTGGTAATGAGCGAACAATGCACGCACGCTAAATTATCCCTACAACAAGTAACAATTTTTGCTCATTTAGATGACACGCAATTGCAGTGTTTAACTCAACTCGGTACGGAAATTCAACTCGATGCAGGTACGCAAATTGCCAAACAAGGAGATCCGCCAGATGGATTTTATATCATTTTAGAAGGAGTTACAGAATGGACGCGAACTGTAGAAGGACAAGCAGCACATGCCGTTAATTTAGGTTCTGGGGAAGTATTTGCAGAATTAATTTTACTGCTAGACGAACCCTATCCTACTAGCGGACGCGCCTTGACTCCGGTTACACTTTATAAACTCAATCCAGAAGCTTTTTGGCAGATGTTAGAAATCTGCCCGCAAGTATGGCGCAGTATTTTAAAAATTGCCACGCAGCGATCGCAACTTCACGAATCTGTCACTCATCAACAAGCAAAATTAATTTCTCTTGGCACTTTATCGGCTGGATTAGCACATGAATTAAATAATCCGGCGGCGGCGGTAAAAAGAAATGTTCAAAATTTAGATGAGATTTTACAGCAATTACCTACTTTAGCATTACAACTACATCAACAACCTTTAAATAAGGAACAAATCAATTTTTTGGGCGAGTTATACAAGCAGGCGATCGCAACTGCAAAAACTTGTTCTCGTCGCGATCCAATTGCTCAAAGTGAAGCTGAAGATGAGGTGACTGATTGGTTGGACGATCGCAACATTAAAGAAAGTTGGAAACTTGCCCCTACTTTAGTTAATGCTGGAATTACAACAGAAAAATTAGATGAAATTACAGCTCATATTACACCTGAATGTTTGAGTAGTGTATTACGTTGGCTAGAAGCAACAGTCACGGGAAGCGGATTATTACATGAATTATTACAGAGTTCGGGGCGGATTGGTGAATTAGTTAAAGCGATGAAAGAATATTCCTTTATGGATCGCGCCCCCATGCAAGAGGTAGACATTCATGAGGGAATTAATACTACGTTAACGATTCTCAAATACAAATTGAAACAAGGTGTTAGCGTACATAAAGAATATGGAAATTTACCTAAGATTAGTGCTTATGGCAGTCAGTTAAATCAAGTTTGGACGAATTTAATTGATAATGCGATCGATGCTACAGGTGGTAAAGGACAGATTTGGATTAGGACTAGTCAAGAAGGCGATCGCGTTTTGGTAGAAATTGTTGATAATGGTATGGGGATTGCGCCAGAAATTCAGGCGCGGATTTTTGAGCAGTTTTTTACTACTAAAGAAGTTGGAAAAGGCACGGGTTTGGGGTTGGATATTGTTCGTAGGATTATTGTCGGACAGCATAAGGGTGATATTAGGTTTGAGACAAAGGCAGGGGAAACTAAGTTTCAGGTGAGGTTGCCAATAAAATTGAATTAAAGATCGCGCAAAGACGCAAAGGCGCAAAGAATGGAAGGTATTTTACTATCTGAATAAGATTCAAAGTAGAAAAAGGAGAGAAGAATGCCTTCAGCTAAGTTGAGCAATATTAATATGTACTATGAGGTACATGGAGCTGGAGAGCCTTTAGTCCTAATTCAAGGTTTGAGCTTGGATAGTAGTGCTTGGGCAGATCAGATTTCTGCATTTTCTCAAAAGTATCGAGTTATTGTTCTTGATAATCGTGGCGTAGGGCAATCTGATTCTCCTAATATACCTTACTCTACTGAAATGATGGCTAACGATACGGTAGAATTATTGAAATTTTTAAATATTAAAAATTGTCATATTTTAGGTTTCTCAATGGGTGGGAAAATCGCTCAGCAAATTGCTTTAAAATACCCAGAAATTGTCAAAAGCTTAATATTAGTAACGACAGCCGCTCGATTTCCGGCTAGGGCTAGATATTTGACTAAACTGTGGTTAAAGATGTCAACAGAACAAGTTTCGGCAGAAATACGTCTTCAAGAGATTTGTTTATGGGTTTTTACAGATGAATTTTTGGCAGATGAGGCGCGAGTTACAGCAGCAGTGCATCTAGGGTTAGCTCATCCATATCCCCAACCAATTCACGGTTTTGCTGGACAAGTCGCTGCTCTTTTACAACACGATACGCGAGACAAAATTAATCAAATCTCTGTTCCTACTTTAGTATTGATTGGTAAAGATGAAATTTTTATTCCATTGAGATTATCTGAGGAACTAGCTGCAAATATTCCTAATGCAGAGTTAGTCGTATCGGAGAAAGGCGGACATAATTATTGGATGGAGTTCCCAGAAATATTTAACCAAGCAGTCATGCAATTTTTAGCTAAATTAACTTAAAAAATGATTGAGATCGACGAATATATTGAAAATTTAAGGATTGCTCGTTCTATTCCTGGGCTTTCTATTGCAGTAGTAAAAGATGGTATTCCCTTGCTAATAAAAGGTTACGGATTAGCAAATGTAGAATTATCAGTTCCAGCAACAGAAAATTCTATTTACGAATTGGCATCAGTTGGCAAAACTTTTACTGCTGCCACGATGATGTTAGTGAAACAAAATAAAAGTAGAAACCCGCCCCTACCACTTTTGACATGCCACGAAGGATAATTATGACTAACACTCAAAATCCTCCACGTCAGCAACTCAATATCAAAGACGCACTCCGCCAAGTACCGCTATTTGTTAAATTACCAGAAACAGAATTGCAGTGGTTATGCGATCGCGGACAAGAGGTATGGCGGGAAGCAGGAGAAGTCCACCGTCAAGAAGGAGATCCCGCCGATTACGTGTTTATCCTCCTAGAAGGAGAAATTCGGATTACTCAGCAAGTCGGAAATCAGCAACTCGTTCTAGCTACCTACGACACGCAAACCCTGTTTGGCGAATTACCCGTATTAATGGGACAAGATACCTATTGGGCGAGTGGAATTTCTATTAAGCGATCGCGCATTTTTGAATTACCGAAAGACGCATTTTGGCGCTTACTATCTACTTGTTCCTGCGTTACTGCCTCCATTCTCAGCACGATGGCGCAGCGAATGCAAACGGTGCAAACCATAGCACAGCAACGAGAAAAATTAGCTGCTTTAGGAACATTAGCAGCTGGACTCGCTCATGAAATGAATAATCCCGCCGCCGCTGTCAGACGCAGTGCCAAACACCTGCACGAACTTTGGCAAGATATACCCTGCTTCACTTTAAAGCTGAAGCAGCAGATGACAAACGAACAACTCGGCTTTTTGATTGATATGCAGTGCGAGGCAGTGCAACGGGCGCAAAATATATCTGCCCTCGATCCACTGACACAAAGCGATCGCGAGGATGAAATAGCTGAGTGGCTGACAACCCATCATGTAGAAAATAGTTGGCAACTCGCCCCCATTTTAGTTGGAACTGGGTTAGATTCAACTTGGCTAGAAAGCATCGCCCAGAAAATACCTACCGATGCCCTATCTGGGGCGATTTCTTGGTTAACTGCATCCCTTACAGGTGTTGGGGCAATTGAAGAAATCGATCGCTGTGCCGATCGCATTTCTCAGTTAGTCCAGGCAATTAAAGATTACTCTTACATGGATCGCGCCCCTCTACAAGACGTAGACGTACATCAAGGGCTAGAAAGCACTGTGACAATTTTGAGTCACAAACTCAAAGGTGGCGTGACTGTAATCCGCAACTACGATCGCAACTTGCCGCGAATTGTCGGTTACGGTGGGGCATTGAATCAAGTGTGGACGAACCTCATTGATAATGCGATCGATGCCATGCAGGGACAGGGTAAGATTTGGCTGCGGACTTGGCAAGAACACGACCACATCGTAGTTGAAATTGCTGACAACGGATCGGGCATTCCCCCTAACATTCAGTCCCGCATTTTTGAGCCATTTTTCACCACCAAAGGCGTAGGACAGGGTACGGGCTTAGGTTTGGATGTAACGTATCGAATTATTGTGGGCAAGCACCACGGTGACATCAATTTTACGTCAAAGCCTGGAGACACCTGTTTTCGAGTACGTTTACCGATCGCAGCTTCATAATTCCCTACGCCAAAACAAAAGCCCCCTGATAAAACAAGTCAAAAGTCAAAAGTTAAAAGTCAAAACAAAAGCCCCCCAATTTATCGGGGGGTTGGGGGGATCTAACCTGTGGCAAAAACCAACAGAATTGATGTGACAAACTTACAGCGTTGGCACGTACTGCTGCTTTTCTGGTACGTCGGTGTATTCAGCCACAATCTGACGAAACTCTTCGCCGTCGATGGTTTCTTTTTCGATCAACAAATCGACTAAACGATCCATCACAGTGCGATTGTCACGGACGAGTTTCTTTGCCAACTCATAGCATTGATCGACAATAGCGCGAACCTGAGCATCGATGCGAGAAGCGATCGCGTCTGAGTAATCGGAACGAGTCATCAAGTCACGTCCCAAAAATACCTCTGAACTTTGGCTATCTAACGACAGGGGACCCAAATCCGACATCCCAAATCTTGTCACCATCTGTCGCGCCATTCCCGTTACTTGTTGCAAGTCATTACCTGCACCAGTAGTCACTTCTGCCGTGCCAAAGATAATATCTTCAGCAGCTCTACCACCCAAAGCACCGCTAATTCTTGCTTTGAGCTGCGATCGCGAGATCAATCCTTGTTCTTCGCTAGGAGTAAACCAAGTCAAACCTTGAGCTTGTCCGCGTGGTACTAGAGTCACCTTCTGTACCGGATCGTGGTCTTTAATTAGAGTACCGATTAAAGCATGTCCGATTTCATGATAGGCAATCAACCGCTTACTCTTGCTATCTACCAACGGTGTGCCTTCCATCCCTGCGACAACACGGTCTACAGCGTCGTCAATTTCTAACAAGGTGATAGCGTCTTTACGTCGTCTTGCCGTCAAAATCGCCGCTTCGTTCAGCAAGTTAGCTAAATCTGCTCCTGTAAAGCCAGGAGTGCGGCGAGAAATTGCTTCTAGCGATACAGTCTCAGCAAGCTTCTTGTTTCTGGCGTGGACTTTGAGAATTTCCAAACGCCCTTTGATGTCTGGTGCATCTACTGTAACTTGGCGATCGAATCGACCGGGACGTAATAATGCCGCATCGAGTACGTCAGGACGGTTAGTCGCGGCAATGATGATAATTCCCGTATTGCCTTCAAAACCGTCCATTTCTGTGAGTAATTGGTTGAGAGTTTGCTCTCTCTCGTCGTTTCCGCCACCAATTCCCGCGCCTCTTTGTCTACCTACTGCGTCAATTTCATCGATGAAGATCAAACACGGGGCGTTGTCTTTGGCTTTCTTGAATAAATCTCGTACCCGCGATGCACCAACACCGACGAACATTTCGACGAATTCGCTACCGGAGATACTGAAAAATGGGACTCCTGCTTCCCCAGCGATCGCTTTTGCTAGTAGAGTTTTCCCTGTTCCTGGGGGTCCTACTAACAGTACGCCTTTGGGAATGCGTGCGCCAACAGCAGTGAAGCGTTCTGGCTGTTTGAGGAAAGTAACGACTTCTTGTAATTCCTCTTTGGCTTCGTCAATTCCCGCTACGTCATCAAATTTTATACCCGTCTTGGCTTCCATCTGGAATCTAGCACGGGACTTACCAAAGTTAAGTGCTTGCCCTGGTCCACCTGGAATATTGCTAGAGCGACGGAATAAGAAGAATAAACCGCCAATCAACAGCACGGGGAAAATGAGATTACCCAGTAAACCCCAAATTGCCCCGTCATTTCGCATCGGGTGAGAATCAAAGCTTACATTTCCCGCTCTGAGTTTAGCAATCACTTCGGGAGCGCTGTATGGCAGGTCTACCCGCAGCCTTTGAACTCGATTGTCCAGTTCTGGATCGACTGCCTCTACAATTGCCGTCCGTCCGCCTTCATATAGGTCTACACTAGTGACGCGACCAGCATCTAGATATTCCAGAAAACGACCGTAAGTCATCCGAGTACTGGCGGCGTTCTTACTCATATCAGCAGGAGCGCCAGCAAATGCCCCCTGCCAGAAGAAGAAGCCGATCACGAGTGCAGGCAGTGTCCACAGTACTAGGACTCTCCAAGAAAATTTCATCAGTTAGTTGCCTCTAGGTGTAGATACAACAAATCAGTTTGACTACAGGCGGGCGCTTTTATCCCGTAAATGATAGTCCTTAAACAGATATTGTTAACTTTTCTTTCAATCAGTAAATCTTCTAGTGTATGAAGATACTGATAGAAGTTTGATTACTATCTTAATCAAATTTAACGTAATTTTAAGCGATTGCGCTAATTCAGTGACTAGTAAACTGGTGCGTGGTGCGTAGTGATTTGACTTACGACTTACCAAACACCCATTGCCTCGTTACCATGCAATTCATCTACCATGTAGAAAGATGTAAACAAATGTAAAGAAAGATGCAAGACAAGGTGGTTGTAGTTGTCGGTGCAACTGGGGGTATTGGTTCAGCTTTAACTCGCAAACTGGCTCCAACTGGAGCGCGTCTGGTGTTGGCAGCTAGAAATAGCAGCGCGCTGCAAGACTTGGCAACACAGTTGTCAGTTAAGTCAGTATTGACTGTTCCCACAGATATCACCGATCGCACCTCGGTAAATGCCCTAATGGAGCAAACTACGGCTCAGTTTGGAAAAATTGATGCTTTAGTAAATGCAGCTGGTGCAGGAATATTAAAGCCTTACAATGCTCTAGAACCAGCCGATCTAGAGGCGATGTTAGACCTAAACTTGAAGGGTAGTTTCTACACCTGCCAAGCCGCATCTGAATTCATGCAACGGCAGAAATCCGGGCATATTTGTAATGTAGTTGGAATTTTGGGCAAGCATTCAATGGCAATGGCAGCAGCATACAGCGCTTCCAAGTTTGGTGTAGTTGGTTTCAGCAAATGCATGGCGGAAGAGTTGAAGCGTTTTGGTGTGAAGTTCACGCTATTCTATTTTGGTGGCGTAGACTCTCCCTTCTGGGACAACGTACAGCTAAAAGTCGATCGCAAAAAAATGCTCAGTACCGAAACTGCTGCCAATGCAATCTTTTATGCCCTCCAAGCAGAACCACAAGCAGTCCCGATGGAAATTAATATTCAGCCAGACAGTCACTTGTTTTTTTAGGGAGCAGGGAGCGCACGAGCAGGGAGCAGAGGGGCTTCAGGTGCAGGGGAGCAACTACCAACTACCAACTACCAAACTACCAATTACCACTCTTCACTACTCCCTACTCCCTACTCCCTAATTATGCAATTCTTGCTTAAGAGCGAATAGTAAATTCAGCAAAACAGGCAAAATTTACAAAGAGATAGGCTGTGATGCTGAATTTTCCAAAAATATGAAAATCGATCGGATTCACTTCTATGTAGAAGATGCAAAAGCTTGGCGTGACTGGTTTGTCAGCAAATTAGGCTTTCAAACTGTAGCTAGTCACAGCCGCGATCGCTACACCGATACAGAAGTGGTGAAGAGTGGTTTCGTCTGCTTCGCTCTATCGTCACCGCGATCGCATTTCAGTCCAATCTGGCAGTTTTTGCGCCATCATCCTCCTGGTGTGGCGGATGTCGCCTTTGTTGTAGAAGATCTCGAAGCGATCGTCCAAAGAGCGATCGCTCACGGCGCAAAAGTCTTACACCCCCCACAATTACAGCAAGGCTACAAGTGGAGTAAAATCTCTGCCTGGGGTTCTCTGGCTCATACCTTGATCGAAAGGAGACAGGAGACAGGAGACAGGAGACAGGAGAAGACAAGGAAACAGAAAAGAGCTGAGGAAACTGAGGGAGAAAAAATAACCAACCACCAACTACCAACTACCCATTACCCATTACCCATTACAAACGCCACGCAACACACACTACCCTCAATCACAGGCATCGATCACATCGTATTAAACGTTGCTGCGGGGGATTTGGAGACGGCTGTGGCATGGTATAAAGAGATTTTGGGTTTTCGCTCTCAGCAGGCTTTTACTATTCAAACCGATCGCTCTGCTTTGCATAGTCAGGTGATGGTTTCTAGTAATAGCTGCGTTCAGTTTCCAATCAATCAACCTGCATCGCCTAATTCACAGATTCAGGAATTTTTAGATTGCAATCAAGGTGCGGGAATTCAACACATCGCCCTCAAAACTAGCAACATCATCGAAGCGATCGCGCAATTTCGCAATAAAGGCGTATCTTTTCTTTCAGTTCCTCCTACTTACTACACTCAGCTACAGCAGCGTTTGGGATTACCAATATCATTTCCAATCTCAGTTGACGAGTTACAAGCGATCGCCCAACAGCAAATTTTAGTTGACTGGCAAGATTCCCAGCCCGATGCTTTGCTACTACAAACTTTTACTCAACCCATCTTTACCCAACCAACTTTCTTTTTTGAAATTATCGAACGCCGCTCCCAAGCCACGGGTTTTGGCGAAGGGAATTTTCGCGCTTTGTTTGAAGCGATCGAACGAGAACAGATGAAGCGCGGTAGCCTTCAGGTGCGGGAGTCGGGAGTCGGGAGTCGGGGGGACAAGGGAGACAAGGAGGACAAGGGAGATAACTTATAAATGACTAATGACCAATGACTAATTAGCATTTCTAAACTCACTCATCAAATATTCAAAATTTCACCTTATGCCATCTGAGCTAAGGTGTTAGTGAGAGTTAGTATCTTAACTATAAAATGATTAGATTAATTACTGATTTTGACGGACCCATTATTGATGTTTCGGAGCGATACTACCGTGTATATCAATTATGTTTAGAGAAAACTCGCCATCCAGAACAAGCTGTAACGCAGTTAAGTAAAGCGGAATTTTGGCAGTTAAAGCGCTCTAAGGTTCCTGAGAAACAGATTGCTATCCTCTCTGGACTAGATGAAACCCAAGCCAAAACATTTACTAATTTGCGGCGACAAACGGTACACGCTCATCCTTACTTTCGATATGACAAACTAGCTCCGGGCGCAGTAGCAGCTTTAGAGCAAATGCAGCAAGCTGGTATCGATTTAGCAGTGATGACAATGCGTCGCGTACGCGAGTTAGACTATGCTTTCGGACAGCACGATCTAGGTAGATTTTTTCCTGAAAATCGCTGCTATTGCTTGAGCAATGATTATCTGAAAACTCGCGACATTGATGATAAACCTTTGTTGATGGCAAGGGCTTTAGTAGAATTGCCCCCTGCTAGCGATGTTTGGATGGTTGGTGATACGGAAGCGGATATTATTGCGGCGAAAAAGCACGGGATCAAAGCGATCGCAGTAGAATGCGGAATTCGCGATCGCGTTCGGCTACAACAGTACCAACCTGATTTAATTGTGAAAGATTTAAATGCAGCAGTCGAGTGCGTTCTCAACGCTGCATTTGCCCAAGCTAGCTAGTATCTCGATCTTTTCTCAGCGTAGAAAGCTAGAAATCACCCACAACAACACAAAAGTTAGGGCAGTAGAAAATTGTTCTACTGTTACAATGCTAGCAATCTGGGTTTGCAACAAACTACCGATCAGCCCACCACCAATTAAACCAACAATCAAACCTGTGGCTGTTAGCAGTACTGCTCGACCAAATTTTTGTTCTTTCCGATAGAGAAAATAGAGGCTCGAACAAACACCAACGATTAACAAAAATTGCAAGATTTGAGTGCCGACAGCGCTATAAAACACTCCAATACAGCTCAACCCTAAGTACAGCACTCCAGGCATGAGAATCTCAGTCAAGCTAGGCTTGTCTTGTATACCTTGCAGCCACGCTGGGGCTTGGGGTGCAGGCGATGAGACTTCTTTAGGGGGAGATTGGATGGACGTCTCAGCGAAGCGGATACCTTCTGGAACCTTAATCTTTCCTTCTTGGCGCAGTCGCAAACGCTCCATTAAGATGGCATCATAAGCTGCTTCCACTGTCTCCAACAGCTGCTGGTCGTTGCTGCACTGCTGTACGAGGCGAGTGCGAGCTTCTTGGATCTCGTCGAATGTCGCGTCTTCTGATAACCCAAGTTTGTCGTAGGGACTTTGCTCGATCATGTGAATTTATCGCCTTAGCGGAGTCGGGGGCGAATATAGAAAAATGTACAACAAGGCGTATGCTGTCAGCCTAGCCTATTTGGATCTATTCTAATAGACTATTGCGGTTATCGGTTATCGTCGTACTTAACCAGAATATCACTTATTCGTTTTTTACTGTCATGTCTTCTAGGCAATGCGATCGCCGACCCTGGCTCTTACCTCAGATTTACTGAGATCGGACACTTGCTTTACTGTTTTTGACCAGAACTGCTAAGCTTTTCTGCTTTACCTCGGTAATTGTACGAAAACGTAACATAAGTTGTAACACCGAGCCATGCTGTCGTAAATAGCACGACTGAGTTCAAGCAGAATTGAGCGATCGACAGTCGAAAAGAAAATTTTAGTCGCAAAATCTGCCGTCAGTGAAACAGATGCAAAAGCAAACAATACGTAGTTGGCAATTTTTGCCGTTTTGCTACCGCGAGTCTGTTCGATTGAGAACTTCTCAAGTTATTGTGGGTTAAGTGATTTGCGCGCCCCTACTGGCGATAAAATCCCTGGGAAAATTCTACTAGTATATTAGAACACCAGGGTCGATCTCAGAGTTGGCATTCCTGAATTATCGATTAATAATTGTGGTAGTTTCGATCTGCTTGTTCTAGGGCTACCAGCCAGGTTGCTGAATAAGCTTTTTTATTCCTTCTCTGCTCAAAGTAATGCCTATGGCTGTTGCCAAAATTCTAGTTGTTGATGACGATCCATCAATTCGTAATTTAATTCAACGCTTTTTAACCAAGCATAACTATCAGGTAGAGGCTGCCGAAGACGGTAAGACTGCCTTGGCTCTATTCGAGCAATTTAACCCCGATCTAGTCATCCTAGATGTAAATTTACCAGATACGCTTGGTTACAATCTCTGCCAAGAGATGCAAAACCGCACTAAAGTTTTTGTACTCATGCTGACAAGTCGAGCTGATGAGGCAGACAAAATCAGAGGCTTTTCTCAAGGTGCGGATGACTATTTAACCAAACCATTTAGTTTAGGAGAGTTAGAAGTCCGAGTTGGAGCAATTTTGAAACGCCAACGAGTAGTTACGACTGCGGAAAAACAACGTCTGGTGTTCGATAAACTGACAATCGATCCAGAACGGCGAGAGGTGACAATTAACAATGAATTGATTCCCTTAACTGCGTTGGAATTTGATTTGTTACGCTTTCTTGCCAGCCATCCAGGTCGAGTTTGGCGGCGTGCCGAGTTAATTCAAGAGGTTTGGGACTATGAATATGTAGGAGATCAGCGGGTGGTAGACGTGCATATCGGTCAGATTCGCAAAAAAATTGAAATTGATGCGGCTCAGCCGATCCTGATTCAAACAGTACGTGGTGTCGGATATAAATTTGAGGCTCCTAGTAAGGCTGGGAAAAGTCAATAGCACGCCACTCTCAATTACAAAATCAGAGCTAGAAGGCTACACTCTTGCTGCTGAGGGAAAAACTATAGGGTCTTCATGCGGTTGAAGACCCTTTTATTTTGTCAGTTATCAGTGGCTAGTGGCTAGTGGCTAGAGTTTTCATATCTAGTCACGAGTCACTAGCCACTAGTCACTCACACTCATTCTCAAATTAAGAGTGATGAAATAGGGTTTCTAGATAGACTCTAGCAGCGCGGCGATCGCCATTACTATTTTGTAGCAAAAACAAGGATAATGCTGCGGCAAACACTCGGTCTTGATCCCAATCAGGATGGGTTTCTAAGTAATTTTGCATTGATTCGTGTAATGACTCGGGAATTTCAGTCAAAATGCTAACGGTGGCGGACATGGAGAACCTCTCTTCAAACAGTTACATGAATGGGATAAGCTGACTTCCACGACATAAAAAACGCAAGTTAAAAATCAAGTTAAAGATGCAATGCCTTCGGCAGTTCGTGCAGCAACCATAATTGCACCTGTGGCACTGAAAAATCCTCGTTGCTAAAGCATAATCATCACTTCGATGGAGCGCGATCGCCCGATCGTTTTCTCGGCAGGTTTTATAAAGGGAAGTCGCATCATTGTGCGACAAGTTTCACTGTCCCGTCAATGCTGCGAAATATTACAACGGTTCTCAACACAAAAAAATCAGTACGATAAAATCAGGGTTTTAACTATATTTTTGTCATACTTCTTTACAAATTTTCTCAGATTCTCAGCAGACTGAAAGCAAGGTGAGAAATTCACAACTAGAGCAGTAAACCCAGATTTCTGAAGTCATCTCTTGTGGAAAAACTCAAGCCTGCTGTGGAAAAACCCAGGCTACCTGTGGAAACAGTGGGGAATACCTGGGGAAAACTCGACAGAAAAATAAGAATTGCAAAGAGTGTCATTCGTCATCGGTCATTTGTCATTTGTAAGAGCAAGTGACGAATGACGAATGACCAATGACAAATAGCGCTAAGATGCTAGATTAGTCAACTAAAGTTGTAAGGTTAATGGCAGAAACGTTATTCTTTAATGCCCTGAAAGAAGCCATCGACGAGGAAATGGCGCGGGATTCTACTGTATTCGTTTTGGGTGAGGATGTCGGTCACTACGGCGGCTCGTATAAAGTTACAAAAGATTTGTATAAGAAATATGGCGAGCTGCGGGTATTAGACACCCCCATTGCCGAAAATAGCTTCATGGGTATGGCAGTAGGAGCAGCGATGACCGGCTTGCGACCGATTGTCGAAGGAATGAATATGGGGTTTTTGCTGCTGGCTTTTAACCAAATTTCTAATAACGCAGGAATGCTGCGCTATACCTCTGGTGGCAACTTTAAAATTCCGATGGTGATTCGCGGACCTGGCGGAGTAGGCAGACAGTTGGGTGCAGAACACTCGCAGCGGTTAGAAGCATACTTCCAAGCAGTGCCTGGATTGAAGATAGTCGCTTGTTCTACTCCCTATAACGCTAAAGGATTGCTTAAATCAGCAATTCGCAACGACAATCCCGTTCTGTTCTTTGAACATGTACTACTTTACAACCTCAAGGAAAACCTACCAGAACACGAATACTTAGTCCCGTTAGACAAAGCAGAAATCGTGCGACGTGGCGAAAACGTGACAATTTTGACCTACTCGCGAATGCGACACCACGTCATGCAAGCAGTCAAGCCACTAGAGAAAGAGGGGTTCGATCCAGAAGTTATCGATCTCATTTCTCTAAAACCCCTAGATATAGAAACCATTGCTACTTCCGTCCGCAAGACGCATCGCGTCATTATCGTGGAAGAGTGCATGAAAACTGGGGGTATAGCCGCAGAATTGACGGCATTAATTAACGATCGCCTCTTTGATGAATTAGATGCGCCTGTCTTGCGTCTATCTTCTCAAGACATTCCCACACCCTACAACGGCAGTCTAGAAAGACTTACCATCGTTCAGCCAGAGCAAATTGTCGAAGCTGTGAAAAAGATGGTTGCCGTTCAGGTGTAGAGTTTTAGGGTCGATCGAGCTAGCTCGATCGACCCTAGCCTCACAAAAAGAGGTTATTATAGCACTTGTTGCCGCAACACTTAGCATGCAAAAACAGCGATCGCTATTAGCTTTAATTGTCGTTCTCATCATCGCCGCAATTGTCGTAATTGTGAAATTTCCCGTACCCTTGGGGTTAGACCTCCAGGGGGGTTCGCAATTGACAATTCAGGTCAAACCTAACGAGGAAATCAAACGCATCACCGAACGCGAGTTAGAAGCAGTGCAAACTGTGGTGGAAAACCGCGTCAACGGACTAGGGGTATCGGAACCCGTGATTCAAACGGTAGGACAAGACCAAATTCTCGTCCAACTCCCAGGAGTCAACGATCCAGAACAGGCAGAAAGGGTACTGGGTGGTACAGCTCAACTGGATTTTCGTCGCGAGAATGCAGAAAATAGAGCTTTTGTCAATAATAGACAGCAACAAATTCAGGGATTGCTGGAAGAACAACAAAAGTTACAAAGTGCGAAGGAACGAGACGAAAAGGCGATCGCGGCAAATAATGCCCAAATAGAAGCCAAAATTAAAGAAATTACCGAGCTAGAAGCAAAACTGTTCGAGCGCACGGGGTTGACGGGGAAAAATCTTAAGTACGCTCAGGCGACACCTACACAAGGCAGCAACTGGAGTGTAGCTTTAGAATTTGATGCCAAAGGCGGCGAATTATTCGCCCAACTAACAAAAGAATTGGCAGGCACGGGAAGACGTTTGGGAATTTTTCTCGACGATAAACCAATTAGTACGCCCGTAGTTGGTCAAGAATTTGAAAAAACAGGTATTGCAGGCGGACGAGCAGAAATTACAGGGAACTTTAATTTCGAGTCTGCGAATGAATTAGCGCTGCAATTACGAGGCGGTGCTTTACCCGTACCCGTGGAAATCGTTGAAAATCGAACTGTGGGCGCGACTTTGGGACGCGATAGCATTCAACGCAGTATTTATGCTGGGGTTGGGGGGTTGTCCTTAGTCTTGATCTTTATGGTGATTTACTACCGCCTGCCCGGACTCATAGCCGATCTAGCGTTGGTGATTTATGCTTTGCTGACATGGGCAACTTTCGCTTTGTTGGGTGTCACCCTGACGCTGCCAGGTATCGCTGGATTTATCCTCAGTATTGGCATGGCAGTGGATGCCAACGTGCTGATTTTCGAGCGGACGCGGGAAGAATTGCGGGCGGGTAAATCGCTCTATCGTTCCGTAGAATCTGGCTTTTATCGTGCTTTTTCTAGCATTTTAGATAGCAACGTCACGACTTGGATTGCTTGTGCGGCGCTGTTTTGGCTCGGTTCTGGCTTGGTGAAAGGTTTTGCTCTGACGCTGGCGTTAGGGGTTGCCATGAGTATGTTTACCGCGATTACCTGTAGTCGTACCTTCTTAATGTTGGCGATCGCAATTCCCAGTTTGCGCAAACCAGAGTTATACTGTCCGAGCTTGCCAGCATCGAATAAGGCACAGGGGGCGACATGAAACTCAATATTAACAAACAGCGATCGCTTTGGTGGGGAGTTTCCCTGATCGTGATTCTGGCTGGTTTAGTGGCGATGGGGATTTCTTGGCAAAAATATGGTGCGCCCCTGCGTCCGAGTCTCGATTTTGTAGGTGGAACGCGATTGCAACTCCAGCGCGACTGCTCTAAACCAGAAAACTGCGCCAAACCAATTGACATCAATGCCGTCCGTCAAATTATGTCCGAGCGCGAATTGGGCAATAGTAGCATTCAACTGCTTAGTGACGAACGCGGACAACAACAAGGGATTTCGATTCGGACAAAAACCCTCAATGTTGACGAGAGGACGCAGTTACAACAAACACTGACTCAAGAAATTGGCGCGTTCGATCCCAAAGCAACCCAAATCGATACAGTAGGTCCAAGCATCGGACAACAGTTGTTATCTTCGGGTTTAATTGCTCTCCTCGTCTCCTTTGCCGGGATCGTCGTTTATTTAAGCCTACGCTTCCAGTTAGACTACGCCATATTTGCGATCGTGGCTCTGTTCCACGATGTTTTGATTACCACGGGGATTTTCGGGATTCTAGGCTTAGTCCAAGGCACTGAAGTTGATAGTTTATTTATCGTTGCGTTGCTGACAATTACGGGTTTTTCTGTCAATGACACGGTGGTAATTTACGATCGCATCCGCGAAACCCTGAAACTTAGTCCCGATCTACCAATAGACCAAGTGGTAGATAATGCGGTAAATCAAACCTTGGGGCGATCGATCAACACCACCTTAACCGTATTGCTGACTTTGCTGACCTTATTCATCTTTGGTGGCGAAACGCTGAAAAACTTTGCCTTAGCACTCATGATTGGTTTCGCTGCTGGGGCGTACTCTAGTATTTTTATCGCCAGTACCCTACTTTCCTTGTGGCGAGAACGGACTGGTCAATCTCAGAACAGCAACCAGTTGTCAGCAACCAGCGACCAGTGATCGGTTGTCAGTTATCAGTGACTGGTGACTAGAATTGCTCCTCTGCTCCTAGTCTCCCCCCTCTCCCAAGTCTTCCCCATCAGATGCAGCCAGAAGATCCACCCTTTGTACCGATAGAACTTGACCCAACTTTTGAGCGACAAGTACAAAAGCTGTATCTGCTTATCGCATATAGCAGATGGTTGGTTGTCGGGTGTTTGTGGCTGAGTGTTGGTGTTTTAAGTCTTTGGGGACTGCGTTATGAAATTAGTTTATTGTGGCAATATTTCACTTGGGTAGCCGTGCGATACGGGCTTTATTATAATCCTCTACCCACTTTTGGTTTGGCTTGTTGCGCGGTCATGACAATTTCTAATCTCCTTTGGCAGGGTCGCATTTTACTATTTGGACTACCACCAAAGGAATTGCGTCGCTTAGCGAAACAAGTACAGCAAATTCGCTAACAGGGTAAAAGTCATCCTTTGTGGAAATGGATTTGTCAGTAGAAGAGTGAAGGGTGAGACAAAATTCTTTCTAGTTTTCTGTTGCTTCCGAAACGGTTTCAGGTTCGAGAGTTACCAAGGGAATCATCAATTGCAGTCGCGTGTAAGATTCATTCTCTTCGTCTGTTGATGTTGAGTTTGACATTGATAGAATTTCTAACCGACAGTGCATCAGATCTAGAAGAGTCTGAGTCAATAGCAGAATCATTCCCGGTGAAAAAGCAAAATCTTTTGTTTCTAATGGTGATAAACGATCGCTCTGAGATACATCAATTGAATCTGACCAAATCCGATGTGGTAGCTCGGTATCTATGCAAACTGCCATCTCGTTAGTAGCAAGATCGGAATTAGTAGAAACAAAAATTGTTCCCTCTTGCATTTGAGTCAAACAAATGTCAAGTAGATCGATCGCAACCTGCCGCAACCAGCGCGGGTCGGCTAAGACATAAGTTTCGGTTTCAGGTAGGGAGAGTTGTAACCGCAGATTGCGATTAGCAGCAATGAGATAAGTAGAATTATAAACGTCTGTCAATAGCGCGGCTAAATTAATTGGCTGGATTTCTAGTTGTGAGCTGCCATGTTCTAGGCGAGAAACATCGATCGCCCGATCCATTAAATTCATGAGCTTCAAGGCTGACTGATGAGCTTGGGCAATAAATGTCCTCTCTTCCGCAGGGTCATCGCATAGATCGGATAAAATCAATTGGTGCAGACCGATTAAACTGTTGAGCGGCGATCGCAATTCATGGGCGGTTCTTGTCAGAAATCCTGCTTTAAACTGACACATTTTCCGTGCTAACTGATAGGCAATCTGGCTTTGCTGTAGCTGACTTTGTAGAGCCAGGATCTCATTCCTATCCGCCGTGAGAGGCTTCTGCTCAGGTGTGGGATCGTTGGCATTATTAGCAGTAAGCGATCGCTTAGATTTGTCTAGCCACCAGCGTCCACCTAGACCTAAGCCCAGTCCTAAAAACAGCCCAAATAATAAATACACCCATTCATTCCAGCTCATAACTTCCCAAAGACTCACACCACAAAAAATTGAAATCTTACCCTGAGTTTGGTAGTATTGAGCCTCTTTCGACCAAGATAGTTCCGTAGTTAAAACTAATAATTATATCTTTAACACTACCGCTCCTTGGCGCAAAATTACCCAACCACTACCCATCCACTTAGCTACAGTAGAAGGAACACCGATTCCAGAAACATCTGAGATTTGCAGGGTTAAAACATCGGGAAACTGAGCTGCAATTTCTGTCAGGGTTTCTAATGGTGGTTGCCCCGATAAATTAGCACTGGTAGTAGCTAAAGGTCCAGTTTGAGCTAATATTTCTCGCACGATCGCGCTTTGAGGAACGCGCACGCCTATAGTCGTAGGATCGGTAGGGTTCATGGCTTTAGGGACGCGATCGCTTGCTGGCAGTACCAAAGTCAAAGCCCCAGCCCAATATTGTGCCGCTACCTGTTGCCAAACTCGCCATTCTGCTTCCGTCCCCATTACGTAATCCCACAAATCTTCTGCCTTTGCTCCCATCAAAATCAACGGCTTATCCTGACTGCGCTGTTTAGTTGCAAAAATTAGATCGGCTCGTTCTGGTAAAGCTGCCAATGCAGGAACGGTATCGGTAGGAAAGCTAACCACACAACCAGCGCGGACACCAGCAATAAGATCTGCAATTGAAACTTGGGGCATGAAGGAAGGGAGTAGGGAGTAGGGAGCGGGGAGCTGAGGGAGTGAAGGGCTGAGGGAGAGTCGCCCAGATGAGGAGATAAAATGACTAACTGGTCACTGGTCAGAAGTCACTGTCACCCCACACCCGATACCCGACACCCATTCTTCACTGATAACTGATAACTGTTCACTGATTTGCGGTAGATGATTTTTGCCCTAGTTGAGGTTCCGTACCATCTAGTAAGCGTTGAATATTGCTCTTGTGGCGCAAAATGACGTAGATACCACCTACTATCCCAAATAGTACGTAAGGTAAAGGTTGATGAAATAGCAGCATTAACAGCGAAACTGCGATCGCGCCTGCGATCGAACTGAGTGAGACGATCCGCGAGATGGCGATCGCAATGCCAAATACCCCGACAGTTGCTAAAGCGACCTGCCAATTCATCGCCAACAATACACCTAAACTCGTAGCGACAGATTTTCCCCCACTAAACCCCAACCAAATCGATTTGCTATGTCCCAAAATGGCTGCTAACCCCGATAACGTTACCATCCAGGATAGCCAGAGCGTAGGGTCAACAGTAGGAGGCAGAAGATTTTGCCCAGTAGCAAAGCTAAACAACCAAGGTACGAGGGCGATCGCCAAAATCCCTTTGAGAGCATCAATAACTAATACAAATGCGCCTGGTCCCTTGCCCAAGGTTCTCAAAACATTAGTTGCTCCAGTTGAACCAGAACCGTGCTCGCGAATATCAATTCCTTTTAAAAGTTTTGCTAGCGTGAAACCAGTGGGCGTAGAGCCAATTAGATACGCTACTAGTAAAGTTACTACGCACAGAGTGAGCCAGATAGTCATACGTAAGGGCTAGTTTTTTGAAAGCAAGGGAGACAGTTTAAATTCTAAATTCAAAATTCACGCATTCAAAATTGGGACAAGGGGGACAAGGAAGACAAGGGGGACAAGGGAGCAACTACCAATTACCCATTACTCATTAATAATCAAAATCTCTTTCTCTGAGAGTTTGGGGATCGGGGGCGAAGGCTAGTAATAGAGGAAATTGTAGCAGAGAGAGGCTGATTTTTTCCTCGGAGTCATCAATGATAATCAGTGGCATTTGATTGGCTTCGATCGCTCTTTCAGCTCTGACGGCTGCTGCTTCTGCATCTTCAAACAAAGTTACACCGCGATCGGGACCAAAATCTGTGCGAGAAATGCCAAGACAGTCTTGCAAACCACGCCGCCAATCTCCCAGCCGTTCGGGAGTATTAGCTAACACCAAAACGCGGAGGCGAGTATCGTACATAGTGTTTAGAATTGAAATAATCGCCGAGCTAATTAGAATATTTTGCAGGCGACTACCTGTAGTTCGTAAAGCCCCCCGTCCTCCTTGCTTGAAAAACCAATTGGATACTCGTTCCGCCTGCACTGGTTCAAACGTGCGGCGCAGTTGCCAAGGGGGACCGTAATAATCTGGTTGGTTGCGGTATTGGTCGAGCAGGCGGCGAATTTGTTTTGTGGTAGCTTGAAATCTCTGTTCGGTAAATTGAGGCGTGGTGGGTTGCTCCGGCTCTTGAGGTTTGGTTTGTCTGGCTGCTGGTTGCGGCTCTGGTCTAGTTTTTGGTGCTAGCTCTAATTGCTCTACTGCTGTTGCCAAATCTTGCAAGCTGCCTGTGAGATAGTCTTTAAAACCCTGCACTCGAATTGCTAAATCTTGGGAAACTCCAGCAAAACTTGTCCGCATTTCCGCCCGAATGCGTTCTTGCCGCCGTTCTAACTGTTCGATTGAAATTTGTAATGCTTGCTTGCGTTGCTCCATTTGAGCAAGACCTTCTTGCACCACTTTACTCATAGCAGATTGAGTTTGCGCTAACTGAGCAGATAGCTGTTTGTGCGTTGCTTGGAGGCGTGCAATGTCTTGTCTTAAAGCTTGTTCCTGCTGTTGCAATTGAGACAAGTTGGATGGTTTTGCCAGTGGAATGAGCGGAGTTTCCGCTGGAGTTTCTCGTGCAGAATTTGGCGTTACTAACTCTTGCAAAAACTCATCTTCTGCTTCTTCGGATGGCGAGGCAAAAAAGTTAAAGTTTTCTAAATCTAAGTCCGTATCTGTATCTTTATCTGTATTAGATTCAGATCGAGATTCATCTAGTAAATTTATTTCTTCTAATTTCCCATTTGGCTCATCCATCGAGAAGTTTAGAGGTTTGTCTTGTTCCTCTGAATCTTCCCAAGGTTGATTATCTGGCTTTGGTGTTTGGGATTCATCTGAAGTCATAATCAGTTATCAGTTATCAGTTATCAGTTATCAATTATCAGTGACTAGTGGCTGGTGACTAGTGACTAGAATTGCTTCCTCGTCCCCCTTGTCCCCCAAGTCTTCCTTGTCTCCCTCAGTTTCGCGACTCTCTCTTTTAGCCTCTAGCTTCTAGTCTTGGACAGCGTTGCTCTAAACAAGTTTGTAGCATTTTGGGGTCAAAGAGAATGGGCAAAAAGTGAATGCTTTTCACTTCTCGAAAGTAGAACAGGATCGGCACTTGATGCCAAAAAATTTCCCAATGTTGCCATTCTTGATAGGGAAAGTGCCGGATGATGGTTTCTCCTCTGTAGATATCTAAGGCAGTATCAGTGAATTGTAGACGTAGGGTTGTAGCTTGAAACATCAGAAACAAACCAAATAAGGCAATTATGCCACCTACCCAGGCTGAAACGAGTATTAAAGGAATTGCCCCTAAGACTATGAATAAAGGTAGCTTATAGCTGGGAGCAAGCTGAACGGTTGATCTTACAGATGGGGAAGTCGTCACTGTTTTTGTCCTGTCTGAACAATAGACTCTAACACTCTTATTTTAAGGTTCAGCCGGGAGTCGGGAGTCGGGAGGAGCCAGTTGCGTGCGGGGGTGTCCCCCGTTGAGCAAACTGGCGTTCGGGAGTGGGTAATTGGTAGTTGCACCTGAAGCTTCTCTGCGCGTGCGTTCTCTGCTTACAACGTCGAGCGCCCCAAGCCTTGAAACATGACCCAAGATAAGAAAAAGTTCATGATGAAGATTGATAGTAGCGCCGTGACTACAGCAGCTGTGGTTGATTGTCCGACTCCCTTGGCTCCGCCTGTGGTTGTCAAACCCCAACTGCATCCAATAATTGCGATCGTTGCTCCGAAAACAGCACCTTTGATTAAAGCACTGGTAACATCCCAGACATCTAAGAAATTGCGAGCTGAATCAATAAATACGCTCTGAGATAGGCGATACAAGTTGGTTGCGATCGCTAAGCCGCCAATCATACCTGTAATTGCAGATAATAGGGTCAAAATTGGCAGCATGACGCAGCAGGCTAACACGCGCGGAATGACAAGATAATCAATTGGATCGGTTTTGAGCATATAAAGAGCGTCAATCTGCTCTGTGACGCGCATCGTGCCGATTTCCGCCGCAAATGCGGAACCAACTCGCCCCGCGAGAACTACAGCTGTCAATACAGGTGCGAGTTCCCGAGTTAAGGCAAGAGCTAAGACCCCGCCAACTGTTGTTCCAGCTCCAAATCGAATAAATTCCCGTGCTACTTGAATCGTAAAAACTGCGCCGACAAAAACTGCTGTGATGAGGGCGATTAGCAATGAGTCCGGTCCCACTGCTGCCATCTGTTCTACAGTATTTCGGCGATGAATCCTACCTTGGAGCAAGTGAATTAGGACTTGCCCACCTAGTAAAATTGCTGCCAGCAATCGCTGACTCCATACTCCCAGGAAAGAACTCGATCTTGCTTCGCTCAATTTTTTTCTGCTCGATAAACTCTGTGTCCAGAATAACTAAGTTCAGAATCACTAGGTGCAAAATAACTTAAGTTAGTATCACTAGCTTTCACTCTAGCCATAGATAGATTTTTGCCTTATTGTGTCGTTCGATCGCGCCGTCTTGTCAAGGTTCGCTTCGTCAATGTTTACCAATTTTTAAGCGAATCTGAGAAATTTGCCGATCGACTTAAGTAGGAAGCCGTTGTTAGGGGCGGATGCTGCGATCGCCTACCGTGTCTTACTTAGCTAGCAATAAAAATACGTTACAGTCTCACCACGCTCCGCTAGAAAAATTTAATCTAATTCCCAGATCGTTAATATCGCTTTGAAGTTGTAGACAAAACTTTTAACGATCGCTTAAGATTTTTGAAATTTGCGGCAACGGTAGGCGATCGCTCTTATTGTAGAAAGTGGCACTCGTATCGGATTTTTATTGTCAACCGATTGACCAGAGTACGCTTCATGAGCATTCTGCCTAACTTTCTCCGTTCTCTATTACTGACAATTATTCTGAGCTTTGTCGTCCCCACATTTCTAATTGGTGGGGGTTTAGCAAGCGTGTCTCTGCTGAAGTACGTTCCTGGCTTGCAAGGAATCGGTCAGGCAATTGCTTCTGCTATGCAACAGTTCTTAGCTACGTTTGGCAGTGGTAGTGCTGGGCGAGGGCTGTGTATCATCGGTATGACTTGTAGTTTAGTCGGAGCGCTGTTCGATACATATGCATTCTACCGCTATCAAAATCTGCGGGGCGACTAATTTCAGGGAGCAGGGAGCAGGGAATAGAGAACGGTGTAGAGATATGAAAACAGCAAACCCGCCTCGGTTAATTGATTTTGGAGGCGGGTTATTCAGAGAGTTTGGATTTAGTTAAAAGCAGCAAAAACTAGATGAACTCAAATAGGGTGGACAAATTCGCAATTTACCTGACAATCAAACTTGGCTTGTATTTGTCGCTCAATCGGGATTCTTTAGTAAACCGGACACCTCCTTTTATCTGCTAGAAAGTAGAAATATTTAGGCAAGAACGTTTTTTTCACTCAACGTTTCTTGTACTACAAGTGAGGTATTGTCAAGTTCAGGTACTTTGCGATAGGACTAGAGCGGGAGGCACAGGCTCTAATCTCTAAGAGTTTTTTCTCTTAAGAATCTCCTTTTGTGCCTTCATTTAAAGTAGCATGGCTTTCCTCGGGCAGAGCTTGTTAATTTATTAAAGTTTATGAGGTTTCATGGGCTGTAATAATTGCTAAAAACTGTTTACAAACAAGTCATCGATCGCCAATCGCTGTTTCCGGTCCAACCATAGAAATATAGGGTTCGAGTAAATAACGGCAAGCTGCTTGTTGTGTTGCTTCAGCGCTCACTTGGGCAATTTCTTGTTGAAAGGAGCGATCGAATTCAATTCCCAACCCTAAAATTTCATACCAACCATATACTTGAGCAATTTGTCCGTTCGTTTGTTTGCCAAGAGCATATTGACCGAGAAGCTTATTTTTAGCTGTTTGTAAATCTTCCGTGCTGAGTTGTGCTTGACAGAGTAACTCTACTTCCGTTTGCAAGCGCTCGCGGGCGATCGCGGTATTTTCTGGCGCAGTACCGATGTAGGCGACAAACGTAGCGGGTGACATGCGAGTAGGGTAAAATGCCGAAACTTCGTAAGCTAAGCCCAACTTTTCGCGCAGTTCGACAAACAAGCGGCTAGATAGCCCGTTACCTAAATGGGTAGAAAGTAGTTTTAAGGCTGGATAGTCCGATTGATGTACGGAAGGAGCTAAGTAGCCCAGCATGATAATCGATTGCTGAGTTGGCTGGGCAGTTTTGAGCTGCTGAGGGGCAGGAGTCAGGCTGGGCAGTTGCAATGATAGTATGGGCGATCGCGGCGCTTCCCAGTCGCCAAAAACTTTTTCGATTTGGGCGAGCGCGGTATCGGCGGTAATTCGACCTGCTAAGCTAATGACAACATTATCGGGACGAAAATAAGTCTGGTGATATTGTTGTAAGTCAGTTCGCTCGATTTTAGCTACCGTTTCTTCCCATCCCAAACCAGAAGAAGCATAGGGATGATTTTGGTAAATTGCTTGTCGGAGTTGGTCAAAAGCAATTGTAAATGGCTGTTCTTGTTGAGAACGAATGTGTTGGATTGTCAGCCGTCGTTCGAGTTCCACTTCAGCAGCAGGAAATGAGGGCGATCGCAACAATTCCCCTGCTAATGCCAAGATTTCGGGAAAATCTGCCGAAACAGTTTTCATGCTCAACAGAAAATAATCTGAGGCTGCATCCACGCTCAAGCTTGCGCCAACGGACTCTACCCGTTCGGCAATTTCCATTGAGGAGAGTTCTGTGGTTCCCTTTGTCATCACCGCAGATAGCAAATGCGCCAATCCAGCTTGCTGTTGTGGTTCCCAGCAACTCCCTGCTTTGAGAAAAATACGGGTAGCAACAATGTCTGCGGCTGGGTTTTCGATCGCCAGAACTACCATGCCGTTAGGTAAAACTGTGCGATGGATCTGTTGAGTTGGTAAAGAGGTTGTCACGGGAATTCAGTTATCAGTTATCAGTTATCAGGGGAGGCTAGGGGCAGAGGATAATTATTACCACTCTTACCCCATACCCTACACCCTACACCCTTTCTTCACGCACCACTCTTTCCCGACTCCCGTACGGGCGGTTTTCCAAACCCGCCCCTAGCGACTCCCAACTCCCTAAGTTAACAAGGTTTGACAACTGTTACCGCGTAGGAATAGGGAGAGAGATATTGTTGGGCAATTTGTTGGAGTTCGACGGAATCGAAGGATTTGATTTGCTGGGGATAAGTTGTGGCTAACTCTGGTTCGCCTAGAGTTTGATAGTAACCATACAACCCTGCCAGTTGTTCTGGTGTTTCAGTGGAAAAAGCATAGTCGTTACACAGAACTCGCTGAGCGCGCGCGAGTTCTTCCGGGGCGATCGCCGCTGTCTGTAACTGTTCTAAATGGGCGCAAATTAATTCTTCTACTTTTTCTAAATGTTGCGGCTCCAACCAAACACTAATGGTAAATAAACTAGCATCTTGCAGGAGGGAAAACTGGCTGCTGAGTGCTTGGACTAACTGTTTATCTTCCCTGAGAGTACGGATTAAGCGGGAAGAACGTCCCGCACCCAATATAACTGAAATGAGATCTAAACCGTAAGCACTGCGCCATTGGTCGATCCCTGGTGCGATCCAAGCCATGAGTAGCCGTGCTTGTTCCAGTCTTGGTAGATATAATTCCTGGCGGCGAATTCCAGCTAGCAGTGGTTTTTTGACCAGTTCTACAGGTGGTAATTCTATCCGTGGTAAAAATCGGTCGAAACTGCAGTTGACGATTTCAATCGCTCGTTCTGTTTCGATTCCACCCGCGATCGCGACAGTCATATTTTCGGGTTGGTAATGAGCGCGATGAAAGCACCGCATTGCCTCTGGTGAATGCTGCATTAACTCTATTTCCGTACCCAGAACCGATCGCCCGTAGGGATGCTGTTGGTAGATACTTTCACTCAGAGTTTGAAATCCAATCCAGTCTGGATCGTCGTAACAAGCATGAATTTCTTCTAAGACAACTTCCCGTTCTCGATCGAATTCGTCTTCTGGAATAGCAGCATTTAACAACAATTCTGCTAAGTACGGCAGCGTATCTTCCCAGTAAGGAGCGGCTGTTGTCAAATAAAAGTGCGCGTAGTCGTAGCTAGTAGCAGCATTTGTCATTCCACCTCTATTTTCCACGACGCGATCGAACACTCCTGGCGGGATCGTCTCCGTCCCTTTAAATATCATGTGTTCCAGAAAGTGAGCCATCCCGTACCATGCTTCCGGCTCCGCGATCGCACCTGCCCGCAACCAAACATCTGTGACTACCACTGTAGTTGCAGGAAGGTATTGATGTATGAGAGTTATACCAGAATCTAATTGAAGAATAGTCGGCGAGTGACTGGGTGCTATCAGTAGAGGCGACAAACGCTTAAGCCCAAATTAAGACTAGATTAAGTTTATTTATATTACTGTTAGCACAAATAATGAATTGCATAAATTGATACAAAAATTTATTGAGAATAGGTAATGGGTGATTGGTAGTTGGCAAGCTAGGCTAGAGGCAACTGATAGCTGATAACTAACAACTGACCAAAATCAAAAACTCCTTCAGCCATTAGCCAAAGGAGTTCATGCTTGTAAGTCCACCGCAACGCCGTCTTACCTCAGTTTTGACCTGGAAAATCCAGGTGGGAATCGATTAGCTGAACTTAAAGTTTCCGAGTACTTGCTCGGTCTACTGCCGTTAGCAATTTTGACTCCCTTAAATGTTTAAGCATAGATCAAAAACATTATTGGCAGTCACCAACGCCGCAGTTGAACTCCAACCATTATAACTTTTTAGTGAGAATCGACAAGCACGCGGGAGTCGGGAGTCGGGAAGAGGGAGTCGGGAAGAGGGGGACAAGGGAGACAAGGGGGACAAGGAAGCAACTATCAACTACCCATTACCCATTACCCATTACCCATTACCCCACTTACCACTGGTCACTGATAACTGATGACTGAATACCAAATCGATTCAATCTGTTGGGCGATCGCCTCTGCTTTGTGACGGTCGCGATCGTCCACTAATACCGTAACGTGTCCTAGCTTGCGTCCTGGGCGAGATGCGGTTTTACCATACCAGCGAAGGTATGCTTGAGGAATTTGGGCGATTTGTTGGCGTTGGGCGAGATAGTCGCGCCTAGAAGAAGTTTCGTAGCCCAATAAATTCACCATCAGCGCCCCAGCACTGCGGAGGGTAGAATTTCCCAATGGTAAGCCGCAGATAGCGCGAAGATGTTGTTCAAATTGCGAAACTTCACAAGCATCTAGGGTAAAGTGTCCAGAATTATGCGTGCGGGGAGCAATTTCATTGACCAATACCCTACCTTCTGAGGTGAGGAATAATTCGATCCCAAATATACCAACAGCTTGTAAACTTTCTAAAAACGTGCGGGCGATCGCTTCGATGTCTCGAACTAATTCTGCACTAAGATCCGCAGGGGCAAATACCCGCCGACAAACTTGCTCTTGTTGCTGCGTCTCGACAATGGGATAAATTGCGATCTCGCCTGTAACGGAACGAGCGGCGATAACTGCCAATTCGCGATCGAAAGGGATAAATTCTTCTAATAGATACTGAGACTGTTTTTCTAGATGTCGAGATGCAGATAATTTTTCTTGTAAAGTCTTTGCATCTTGAATAATAAAAGTCCCTTGTCCGTCATATCCGTGACGACGAGCCTTGAGTACGACAGGAAACTTTTGTAGGAACGCATAGCTATGCTCCCCTACATTTGATTCTTCTAAAGCGATAAACTTGGGGACAGGTAAACCAATTTGCTGTAAATAGCAGCGTTGCTCGTATTTATCGAGAATGTGAGATAAGACATCTAGCCCAGGACGAAAGCAGGCTCCTTGCTCGACTAAAGTTGATAAAGCGGTTAGATTGACGAATTCATTTTCAAAAGTCACGATCTCGCAATCTTCAGCTAGGGCTTTTGTTGCCTCGGCATCATCGATCGCGGCGATAATTGTTTCTGTGGCGATCGCTACTGCTGGATCGCTCTTATTCGGTGTTTGTACTACCAGTTCGATCCCTAACTTCTTGGCTCCATCAGCCATCATCCAGGCTAACTGTCCGCCACCAATAACACCGACACGCTTCATTGACACCCCAAAGATTCGCGAGTTGCAATACCTGTTTTTGAGTTAATTCCACTTGCTCGTTGGCACAATTCTTTCACCTGCGCCCCGTCTAAAATCGCGTCGCTAAAATCTGCACCTGTAATATCAACACCAGTAAAGATAGTACGGAGTAAAAGGGCTTCTTGCAATACAGCATCGCTCAGATCGGCTCCAGTCATTTTTACCTGATCGACCATAGCAATACTCAAATCTGCACCGTGCAAGTTTGCCTGTGTCATCACTGAAGCACTCATAATTGCCCCGCGCAAGTCAGCATCAGTAAAATTAACCTGTTCCATATTGGCATTAGAAAACTCTGCGGCTCTTAAAATTTGTCTCGAAAAGTCTTTACCTGTCAGCTCTGCATTGCTGTAGGAGAGCGGCGGCGGATAATCTAAAGCTTGGGCAGGTAAAGTCCAAATTACGAATAGAGCGATCGCAATACATAATCCTGCCAGTTGCCGCAAAAATACCATGTGAGATCTCAATGCTACTCTTTTCAGCTTATCGCATTCACTCTGAAAGACAGAGGGTAGAGAACAGAGGGCAGAAGCGTAACCCATACTCTCCAGCCAATTGCCTAAAATTAGCAGCTAGAGAGTGGCAGATTTATAACAGACAAACACCACTGTGGTATGTATTAAATAAGGAAGAATATCATCTTGTCATTTCAGTAGAAACTACCATGATACATTTCCTGTTGACTTGGCTCGTGACCGCAGTTTCCTTACTAATTACAGCTAACCTCGTCAATGGCTTTATCGTCACGAACTTTGCCGCAGCTTTAATTGCAGCAGTTGTTATTGGTTTAGTTAATGCTATTATCAGACCGATTTTGATCGTGTTAACTCTACCACTCACAATCTTGACTTTAGGATTATTTCTGTTCGTAGTCAATGGGATAAGCATTTGGATTGCCAGCGTTTTGTCACCTGGTTTTACTGTCGCGGGATTGTTACCAGGTTTGCTAGGCTCAATTGTATTGACGTTAGTTGCAGGCATCATTAATTTTGTAGTTGAGCGAGTTGTACAGAGCTAGATTGCAAAATCTTGAAGTAAAAAACCGAGAATCATCGCTCGAATAACTACCTTTAAAATTGCTCTCAAATACAAGAAAAATCCCCAGCATTATACAGATATCTTCGCATTGAAGTTTGAAACTTTAGTTGCTCAATTTACCTGAAACCCTGAGAATTTTCCTACATGCCTCACAAAAGCCTTGTCCTTCACTTGCTTTTGTAATATAAGCAGGCTGGTAGCTTAAATGATTCGCATACTCAAGCGCATTTGCAACTCCGACAGAAAAGGGAAAATACTGAGGATTAAATAAACTCTCATCGTTAGGACTATCGCCAACAGTTAACACCTGTTCTGGCAGACATGGTAAGTAATCTTGTAAAACCTGCATTAAGCCAGTTGCTTTATCTTGATTTAGCGGCTTAATATGACACTGAACGTTGCTGTAAGTAAAGCCCCAACCTAATTCCAGACAAAGACTACTGAGTCGATCTAATTGTTCTACACTTAATCCTCGTACATCAAAAGTCCAATCAGTAATCCGAAAGCAATTGTCGCTAGACTCGCAAATTTGAGGAAAGTATTGTTGAAGTTTTTGAAAAACTGCTGCTAATTCTTGCCGATGTTCTAATCTATTAGAAATAGGTGTCAGCGCGATTACCTCTTCATTTTCCGCTGAATAAAACAAACCGCCATTTTCCGCGATCGCCCCAGCAATCGGTAAATAATTGACTAATCCACTTACCCATCCAGCCGAACGTCCAGTCACAATCAAAACTTGGAGATCCGCCACAGCCAACTTTTCAAACATCAGCAACAAATCTGACGTAAACTTCCCTTTTTGCGTCAGAGTTCCATCCATATCAGTAGCAATTATCTTAATATTTTTGAGAAAATCGCCCTCGATCTGTGCGAACGGAGTAAAACCCATAATCAACCAATAATTTAAACATCCTTGTATTCTAAAAAATTGTAATTTAAAAACACTTCGCGTCTTTGCGGCTTTGCGCGACATAAAAATCTTTTTCTTGACTCGTTCGCGAATTCTGCCAACAGAGGGAGGTAATAAAACACGAATAGCCAAGTAATAGATACTAGTGATAGTTTACTTTCGGTATGGCTCCAATAGCACTGATTACAGGCGCATCCCAAGGAATCGGCGAAGCAACTGCCTTGCTTTTTGCCAGCAAAGGTTACGATCTCGTGCTGGCTGCGCGACATAGAGATCGCCTCGCGGTTGTAGCAGAGGATATCCAAAAACTAGATCGCCAAGCCTTGGTAGTCCCTACAGATGTTAGAGATCCAGACCAAGTAAAAAATCTGACCGACAAAGCACTAGAACATTATGGCGCGATTGATGTCCTCATCAACAATGCCGGAATATACGTCTCTGGTCCGGTAGAAAGCTTTTCTCTAGAAGAGTGGCATCATACAATCGATACCAACCTCTGCGGCTACGTTCATACAATCCACAGCGTTTTACCGCACATGCTGGCACGCAGACAAGGCGCGATCGTCAATATCAGTTCGATTGGAGGTAAAGTACCAATTCCTTACCTAGCTCCCTACACTGCCACTAAATTCGGCGTTGCTGGCATGACAGCAGCCATGCATTCAGAACTTAAGCCTAAAGGAATTCACGTCTGCGGCATCTATCCCAACATCATTAAAACCAGTTTTACAGAACGGGCAATTTTTACCGGGCATGATGATGCAGATGCCCAATCGCGCCGACAACAGTTAGAAGAAATATTACATACCCCTTTTGTCGAAAAGCCGGAAGATGTAGCGAAAGCAATTTGGGAAGGAGTTAAACACCAACGGGCTGAAGTTGTAGTTGGCTCTGCTAATTTCGCTCAAGCTGCATACAACGTGTTCCCTGGGGTCGTGCAATGGTTGTCTCGGCAAACATTTAAAAAGTAGGTCGTAGGGGCGGGTTTTGACCAACAATTTAGGAAGAAGGTCAATCTATCTGCTAAACCTGCCCGTACACAAATCTGATGTTATTTTTCTTTCATTTTCTGTTTGAAAAATTCGTACATTTCTGGCAATCGCTTGTAAATAGCCGAGTTTTTGAGATGAATTTTGTGGGGAATAGCAGGATAACCGGAAACAATGTCTTTCGGTTTAACGTTGTGATAAATTCCTGTTTTTGCCGAAGCGATCGCCCCATTCCCCATTTTGACTTCATTGGCAATTCCCACTTGTCCGCCGAGAATTACACCATTTCCAAGTTCCACTCCTCCCGCTAAACCAACTTGCGCCGCCATCGCACAGTTAGCACCAATTTTGCAACCGTGACCGATGTGTACCAGATTATCGAGTTTGGTATTGCGACCGATGCGGGTTTCTCCTGCAGCAGGACGATCGATCGTGCTATTACATCCTACTTCTACGCCCTCTTCTAGCACCACAAAGCCAGACTGTTCCATTTTGAACCAACCAGTTGCCGTAGGCACGAAGCCAAACCCTTCTGCCCCAATGACAACGCCGCTATGGATCGTGCAATCAGCGCCAATCTGACTGCGTTCTTGGATCGTACAGTTAGCGTGTAACACCGTGCGATCGCCAATTTCTACATCTGGATAAATCACGACATTAGGATGAATGCAAACGCGATCGCCAATTTTTGTCCCAGCTTCAATGACAACGTGAGCGCCAATCGCCACTTCTGCACCCAGATGTACTGAAGAATGAATCACAGCCGTAGGATGAATCGCTGGTTTGGGACGATAGGGCTGATAGAACAACGCCAGCATCTGGGCAAACATCAATCTGGGTTGAGACGTAGAGATCCACGCAATTCCCCGTTGTTGCGCTTGCTCCTTTAAAGTTTCATCTTGAGGCAAAATCAAGGCGCTAGCGCCAGTTTCATGAATGTAAGCAGCAAATTTGTCTCCGTCAATGTAGCTGATATTTTCAGCCGTTGCCCGATCGACTGCGGCTACACCCGTAATTTCTGGATCGCAGTCTGGGTTAGCAGCAAGGCTGTTATTGCTAGCCGCCTCACCCAATTTGCTGACAATTTCGCTAAATTTCATCTTATCTTTCCTCCTACTCCTGTACGGGCGCGCAGCTGCGCCCGTACCCTACTCCTCACTCCCCATCGCTTGTCCTGCCAACCACGCAGTTGTCCAGGCACTTTGAAAGTTGAAGCCTCCAGTTACGCCATCAATATCGAGGATTTCGCCAGCAAAGTAAAGCCCTGGGACGAGTTTACTTTGCATGGTTTTAAAGTCAACTTCTTTTAAGTTGACTCCACCACAGGTAACAAACTCTTCTTTGAAGGCTCCTTTGCCTTGGATAAGGTATTCAGCTTGAGCAATTTCTTGGATCAGGCGATCGATCTCCTTATTAGAGATTCCCGCCCAGCGGTCTTCTGGCGCAATTCCCGCCCGTACAATTATGTATTGCCAGAGACGGTGCGGCAACACATTCACGCCACGATAAGAAGCGATCGCCTTTTTTGGTTGTGCTGTTTTGACGGAGAGAATTTGCGATCGCAGCGTTTCCCGATCCAATTCTGGCAACCAGTTAACCAATAATTTCGCTTGATAATGACAGTCATGCAATGCCCTTGCCCCCCATGCAGAAAGTTTGAGGACGGCGGGACCGCTTAAACCCCAATGGGTAATCAGCAACGCACCCGTTTGTTCTAATTTTGTCTTGCTATCCGTCAACAATCGTAGATGCACGGGGTTCATACTCACCCCTGCCAACTCCCGCAAACTCTTATCCAAAACATTGAAAGTAAACAAAGACGGGACTGGCGGCTCAATTTGATGTCCCAGCGATCGCGCTATGCGATAACCCGCTACATTACTACCCGTCGCTAATAACAGGCGGTCGCATTCTAGGACTTCACCTGATTTTAGTTCGACTTCAAATTTGGGGTAATAGGTAATGGGTAATGGGTAATGGGTAGTTGGTAGTTGGTAGCTGGTAGTTGGTAGTTGGTAGTTGTCCCCCTTGTCCCCCTTGTCCCTCTTGTCTCCCTTGTCCCTCTTGTCTCCCTTGTCCCCTTGTCCCCTTATCCCCTTGTCCCCTTGCCCTTCTTCCCGACTCCCGACATACGACACAGCAGCCACTGGCGCGTTATTCCGTATCTTCACGCCTGCTTTTGCAGCTGCATGGATCAGACATTCGATGATGGTTTCGGAATTATCGGTGATGGGAAACATCCGCCCATCTGCTTCAGTTTTTAACTGTACGCCGCGACGAGTAAACCAATCGACAGTATCTTGACTTTGAAACCGAGTAAATGCACCCTGCAAGGCTTTCCCACCTCTAGGGTAATTTTGGACTAGTGCAGCTGGGTCGAAACAAGCATGGGTGACATTACAGCGTCCCCCGCCAGAAATCAATACTTTTGTCAATGGTTGACGACCAGCTTCTAGTAAAGTGACTTGCGTATGGGGATGGTTTTCAGCACAGGCGATCGCGCTAAAAAAACCCGCCGCCCCACCACCGATGACTATGACTTTCAATTGCAAGGTAATTGGTAATTGGTAGTTGGTGAGTGGCTAGTGTCTGGTAGCTGGATTCTTTATCTAGCCACTAGTCACTAGCCACTGATTTAATGTCCCAGCAATTTATCCCGCAAATGCTTGATGCGATCGCGATATTTTGCTGCTTCTTCAAATTCTAAATTCTTTGCCGCTTCTTTCATCTGTGCTTCCAGTTGGGTAATTAATTCTGGAATCTGTTCTAAGGGTAAATCGCTGGCTTGTTCGTAAACAGTTTCTAATTCTTGGGCGTTTAAACGACGCGACACGGCTAAGAAGGATAAAATCGCATTACTTGATTTTTTCACGATCTGCTGGGGCGTAATCCCGTGCTTTTCGTTATATTCGATTTGGATTGCCCGTCGTCGTTCTGTTTCTGAAATCGCCTTTGCCATGCTATCTGTGAGGTTATCGGCGTATAGAATTGCCTGTCCGCGCACGTTTCTGGCTGCCCTACCGATAGTTTGAATTAGCGATCGCTCTGCCCGCAAGAATCCTTCTTTATCTGCGTCTAAAATTGCCACTAGCGAGACTTCGGGTAAGTCCAATCCTTCCCGCAACAAGTTCACTCCTACCAAAACATCAAAACTACCTTCGCGCAAATCTTGCAAAATCTCGATCCGTTCGATCGAATTAATCTCGGAGTGAAGGTAGCGGACGCGAATACCGTGGTCTTGAAGATATTCTGTCAGGTCTTCTGCCATCCGCTTTGTCAGGGTTGTTACTAGCGTCCGTTCGCGCCAATCCACCCGCTGTTTAATTTCACCTAAAAGATCGTCAATTTGCCCCTCGGTAGGACGGACGAAGATTTCTGGATCGACTACACCTGTAGGACGAATCACTTGTTCTACTACTCGTCCCTCCGAGACTTCCAATTCCCAATTACCAGGAGTTGCGGAGACAAAGACGCACTGGTTCATCTTTGCCCAAAATTCTTCTGATTTTAACGGGCGGTTGTCGGCGGCGCTGGGTAAGCGGAAACCGTGATCGATCAAGACTAACTTACGGGCGCGATCGCCGTTGTACATCCCCCGAATTTGGGGTACGGTAACGTGAGACTCATCTACAACTAACAGCCAATCGTTCGGGAAATAATCGATCAAACACTCTGGCGGTTCCCCTGCTTGTCTTCCCGCTAGGTGACGGGAATAGTTTTCTACGCCATTGCAGTAACCGACTTCACGCAACATTTCTAAGTCATAGCGCGTCCGCTGGTCGATGCGTTGTGCTTCGAGTAACTTATTCTCTGCTTCTAGTTCAGCTTTACGCTGTTTTAGTTCCGCCGCGATCGCTTCTAGCGCGACTTCTAACTGGTCTTCTGGAGTGACAAAGTGTCGCGCTGGATAGATATTCAACGCTTCCAAACTCTGAAGTATTTCCCCTGTCACCGGATCGACATATCGAATTGCGTCGATCTCGTCCCCAAAGAATTCTACTCTGACGATTCGGTCTTCGTAAGCAGGTCCAATTTCTAATACATCACCCCGCACGCGGAATTTTCCCCGCCCCATTTCTATATCGTTGCGGTTGTACTGTACGGATGCTAAGCTGCGTAAAATTTCCCGCTGATTCACTTCCATTCCTACTTGTAAGGGAATCGAGGCGCGGAGGTATTCGGCTGGCATTCCTAAACCGTAAATACAACTGATGGAAGCAACGACGATCGCGTCTCGCCGTTCAAAGAGCGATCGCGTGGCGGAGTGGCGCAGCATATCGATCTCGTCGTTGATCGAAGCGCTTTTTTCAATAAATGTATCGGTGACGGGGATGTAGGCTTCTGGTTGGTAGTAATCGTAATAACTGACAAAGTACTCCACCGCATTGTTCGGGAAAAACTCTCGCAACTCGTTACAAAGTTGGGCAGCAAGGGTTTTATTATGAGCGAGTACCAGTGTTGGCTTGCCAATCTTTTCAATAACCGCAGCCATTGTAAACGTCTTACCCGTTCCCGTAGCTCCAAGTAAAGTTTGGTAACGATGTCCGGCTTGAATGGACTTTACAAGTTGAGCGATCGCCGGCGGTTGATCGCCTGTAGGTGTAAACGGCGCTTGAAGGCTAAATTGCATCATGAAGTAGGGTAAGAAAGAGTTGAAGGGAGAGTTGCGGAGCAATTACCAATTACCAATTACCAACTACCAATTACCAACTACCAATGAAAAATAACTTTCATATATCTTAACATATTTAAGTTTTTCTATGTTTATCCCGTTAAGATACCTATAACTATATAATCTTTTTTAACGTTAAACTCAGATAGCAGTAATTAACCGACAAAAACCACTCGGAATTTTCTCTGGCTATTTGCTATTTCTGGATAAAAACTTAGAGGTTTGCGATTATGACTAATGCCAGTAATGCGAGAAAAAATGGTAACGGTTCGACCAGCCGTAGACCGCGTGCCAAGAGTACCGAGTCTACGGCTGAAAACCAAGTGGTGACTGGCGAGATCGAAAGTTCGGCTTTGAGTGTGTCTGCCGATGGTAAACCACTGGCTAGTGGTAGTGTTGTCAACGTGGCAGGGCTGCGCCCTATCGCCGCCAGCAGTCTAGTGGTGCGAGAAGAAGTAAACATGCATGGGATTCGCCCCATCATGGCTACCGATTTTGATACATTCGACACTGTTAACATCTCTGGTATTCGCCCGATTGAGGCAAATCATTTAGAGATTGTGGATACAATCAACTCAGCTGGATTGCGTCCGATTATGGCAGACGCGTTCAAGTACTCCAACATTATCCCCTTGATGGGCGATCGCCCCATTGCCGAAGATGCCTTCGATTTCTCCACCACTTATGTGTCTTCTGGAATGCGTCCAATTGCTTCTAATGAAATCGATAACTATCCACATTTAATGGGTTATATCGATTAAGAAATCACAATACAATCGTGCCTTTACAAACCTAGTTGTTTAATACAGCTAGGTTTTTTATTGGTTATTGGTAATTGGTAATTGGTGAGAGTATGGTGAGCATTGCCCACCCTACATTTCAATTTCAAGCATTAAAATAAGATTTTGAATCAACTCATTACTACATCGTAATATTTTCATTAGTTGCAACTGCTAATGAGAAGTTATGAAGTAGCGCGATCGATTTCAAAATTCACGTTTTTGACTTTTATCTTTTAACTTTTGACTTAACTTAACATTTGTCTCTTTCTTTTTATAGAGAACTCGAATCAGTCTTGTGGCAGAAGGCTAAAACTATTATTTTCAGATAGATTGGTCAGTGTAGAGACAAAAGCTCTCTCAAGTTGGCACTCAACTTAGAAGCTAATTTGAATTCACAAGGAGAAATAGCATGAGCGCAGAAGATAGAGCAAAGGCTACTGCTAAAAATATTGAAGGAAAAGCCCAAGAAGCTTTAGGAAATATTACAGGCGATCCTGAAGATAAAGCAGAAGGTAAAGCTAAGCAAGCAGAAGGTCAAACACGTCATGCTGCTGAAGACGTAAAAGACGAAGTGAAGAAGAACCTCTAATCAAATTTTAGAAAGTTGGGAAGGTAAAAATAAGAGAGGTTATGTAATTTTACCTTCCTCATTTTTTTCAAAAACAGAATTGAAATCAATAATTTTAGGGAGGAAGCGGAAGTGAATTTCATGCAGCACTTTCGTAGGATTGCGATTGTTCTTTCAGCAATTTTCTTACTGACAACAACAGTTGCTTGTAGTAGCAGCGTACAAGCAAGGCAACCCAATGCAAATGTACCAACAGTTAGCCGCAGTGCAGATTACGGACAAATTGCTCGTGGAAATACACCAGTTGGACAAGATTTCGGGACTTGGGTAACTCGTACGGGGAAAGGACTGGTTCAAGACGCATATGTAAGAGACAACAACAAGCTAGGCGTAGTTATTACCCCGGATGTTCGTCCGAATGAAGTGAAGCCATTAGCGAAATCCTTGGCACAAGGGTTTCATAAAAACTTCCCTAACCAGGACTTGACAGTTTTAATGTATGCTCCTGACAAAAAACTGATTTTGACAGCACGGTACGATGTGCAAACAAATCAAATTCAGTACAAGTAGTGTCATTTGTCATTTGTTGAGTTGCTCACGATTGATGCCAAGTCAACGGTTTAAAAAAGGAGATTGGAGTTATGACTAGCAGCGACAAATACAGAAGGGAAATCATGAACGATCTAGCGCAAGGTAGCACGGAAAATCTTGACGCATATCCCTCAAATAATCCACAACAAGAGTACGAAAACTTTGACGATTTCGCCCAAAGATCGTCATACGATCAGCGCCGCCAAATGTTCGGTAACTCTTTACAGCACGAGCGCATTCCTCCAGCGCAAATGGAGCCAGAATTGCAAAAAGCGATCGCCCAAATTAAACCCAACGAACGGGATGATGTGGCACGTGCTTTCTTCAAGCATTTAAGCAAAAAAGGATTACACGATCGCGATTTAGAACAACAACTGGGACTTTCTACTCACAATCCCAATCGCATGAGCGCTGATGATGTAAGCAAATTGGCTGCTTATGCATATCACAACCATCCAGACATCTTCCAAGAAGTCATGGCGGAGCAACCAGCTATTATCAAGTTCCTTAGCAATCCCCTAGTAGCAGCCGTATTGGGTATCGCTGCGGCTAAGTGGCTAGGTAGTCATCGGAAATAACATTTAGGCATAGAGATTGTATTGTGGTGCAATACATCATGTAGGGGCGCACGGCTGTGCGCCCCTACCACAACTTGTATCTCTACATAGGTGAAAGCGACATCTGAACTACTAGTTTTTCCCAGACTTTAATTGTCGATCGCAGAGGTTGAACTATGAAATGCATCATCCGATCTACCGTAGAATGAAACATTCTTAATCTGTGTTTGTTACACTCATATCCTGCTCGTTCGCTGCAATCGCGAAAAATATAAATGTCTTTCCCATCAGAATATAGACATTCATATTCTGGGTTCTCATCAAAATTTGAATAATATTTTATACACGTACAAGCTTTATCAATTTTGCCTACAGATAGTCTAAATATTAGCCTTATTGTATTTTTGGCATAAGCTATATAATTATTGAGAATATAGTTGATATTCTGCCGTTCTTGGGGTAAGGATTTCACCTTTTCGCGTAAAAGCAGTAAGTGCAAATTTGCTGCGAGTGTAAAAGCTCCCAATCCTAGTAACCCTAAACCTTGTGCTTGTTGAACTAAATCTTTAAGTGCCTCATCTAAATCGCTCTGTAAAGATATTTCACAGCAATTTGCTACATCTGAAAACGATTGAATAAAATAGTTATCGAGTAGTTCTTTCAGCAACTCAATTTGGTTTTCAAGTGTTGAGACCGCCTCTAAATCTGCTAGCTGTCTGACAATCGTACTAATATCATTAATAGTATTGTTTGTGATTTGTTGATAATCTAATTCTTGAAAGATAAACTGAAGCTGCTTCAAATCCTTTTGTTCTTCTACCAAAGCATCTGTAGTTTTCTTTAGAACCGATTGCCATGTAATTGCGAAAACATTATTGGAATGAGGCTCGGAAGAACTATGCTCGCTAAAGTAAGTAGGGCGATGGCTTGGCGTAACATTAGCAAACTCTGGCGGTGGCATTTTACTAACTTCTACTTCCAGAGGATCGCCAATAGACACGAGCTTGACATCTTGCATGATGTCTCCAACCAACTGTCGCTGCTTAGGACTGAGTTTTTGCCAACTACTACCCCAAAGCTTAGCAACTTTCTGATTTTGGATGTCGCGCTCGTTTCCTGAGGTCATAAGAAAACTCATAAGTCAAAATGATAGATGCAGCTTAGTCAAGTTAAACGGCGTTGCGCTCGACTATTAAAATTTTGATAGGCAAATAAGCTCGATTGGTCAAGGTTATTGCAATCCGATCGCCCTTGTTAGTTAAACTCTGTTGTTAAGCCCGTTAACATTGACAACGATGCCACTAAGCAGCTAGCTATGAAAAATTCAAAGCGTACAACTATGAGAATAGATATGCTTAAAGTAGTATATCTACTGAGCTAAAAAGTGACTGTACGGTAGCGAACGTAGACTCAAGAAATGTCAACAGTCAATGAAGCGGCGAATTAAGTGACATCATGTGTTAAACGTATTAAGCGATGGAACTCATTTTTAACAACTTTGTAACACTCACAGGCAGTAGATTGCAGCAGTTGGCGATCGACAATGGCAATTTTGCCACGGGAATAGCGAATCATTCCGGCTTGTTGTAGAGCTGTAGCTGCTACAGTCACTCCAGAGCGACGGATACCCAACATTTGAGCGATAAATTCCTGAGTGAGTAACAATTGTTCGGCATCAACTCGATCTTCAACTGAGAGTAACCACCGAGCAAGGCGCTGTTCTATAGTGTGACGGCGATTACAAGCAGCTGTTTGAACAACTTGAGTAAACAAAGCTTGGGTATAAAGTAGGATCAAATGATAGAAAGCTTCATGACGCTCGAACTCGGCTTTGAAGCGATCGGCTGCAATCCTTATCGCACTACCAGGAATCTGGACGATTGCCTGAGTTGTGCCACTATTACCTCCCCAGCAGACAGGTAAGCCTACCGCACCATCTTTTCCGACTATCCCGACTTCTATGGTTGTTCCGTCTTCCATGAGCGATACCATAGACACTAAAGCCTGGGTGGGAAAATAAACGTATTCGATCGGCTCGTTAATTTCATGCAAGATCTGCCGATGAGATAAGCAGACAACTTCTAAGTGAGGCTGTAGGCGTTGGTATTCCTCCGTTGGCAAAGCAGCCAGCAAGTGATTTTTTCGATAAAGCTCGTTAGCTTCAGAATCCGACACGTAAAGCTTCCTCCATCGATTTAATTGAAAATAATTGGGGTTCAACCTGCTTCGATCGCGCAAGATAAGTCTTGACATCACTCCAGCATTAGTTCCGAGGATGTCGGCGCTGTCATCTATCGAGCGTCGCAGGAAAATTAAAATGAGGGGAAAATCAAAATATTTGAGCCATTTACTACTAGCCTGCCTCTACCAAGAAATAGCATTGACATAGTATCCAATACCGAATATGAAGAATGAAAATCTCGTATTGAATTGGAGCGATAAATCGATAATATTTTGACTTCATGCAATCTGGGGTTACGGGCATAGCTCGGCTTTTCACTTCAAAATCGTACACAAACCTTAGGTAAGCCAAAGTACGATACCGTACATACACGGCTTGTTATACTGATTTTGTAGGTATTCTTAAGCAGGAGTTAAGATTTACCTCTTGGCAGGAAATACAATTAGCAAAAACACTTCCCCGTCCCATGCAACGTTCTTTCCTTATAAAGAAATAAATGGCTAGGGACATCTGCCAATGAGTGGATCTGAACTCGATCGAAAAGTTAATCAAAAGGATCTAAACAATCGCTTACTATCTGTTTTATCTCAAGAAGCCTATTGCAGCCTCCAATCTCATCTCGAAATTGTTTCTTTGGCATTCAAGCAGGTTTTGTTTCAGCCACAAGAGCGAATACCTTATGTCTATTTTCCAACTAGTTGTTTAGTTTCCCTCTTAACCGTCATGACAGACGGTACTGCCGTAGAGGTAGGTGTTGTAGGTAACGATGGCATGGCAGGAATTCCCTTATTTTTGGGAACCGACACATCCAGCTTTAGGGCGGTTGTCCAAATTCCAGGGGAAGCAATGCGGTTGAGAGCAGATGTTTTCAAGCAAGCGATCGCTCAAGTCGATACTCTATCGCTCTGGATACAACGGTATATCAATCTGCTCCTAATCCAAATTGCTCAAACATCTGCCTGTAACAGCCGCCACACCGTTGAACAACGATGCTGTCGTTGGTTGCTGATGATGCACGATAGTGCCAGAGACGATAAATTTGAAATGACCCAAGAGTTTTTAGCTCAAATGCTTTGCGTGCGACGCGCTAGCGTCACAGAGGTGGCATTAAAACTGCAAAAAATAGGGTTACTTCAATATAATCGCGGTAAGATGACAATTTGCGATCGCCAAGGCTTAGAAGCGACAGCGTGCGAGTGTTACAGTTTGCTACGAGCAGAACGCGATCGCTTGTTTAGTTGACGGTTCGCAGTTGCGATTCAATCCTAAGCAATTAAAAAATAGAAGAAACCCGCACAGGCGGGTTTGCTTAACCTTAGTTCTCTTAACCTGAGCTTTGTTCAAATTCGTGCCAGCTCATGTTAAATAGTTTTACGATCGCTGAGTCTTAGTACTGGATATTAAAACTATCTACTAATTACCACCAGATACGGTAGACTTATCGTGTACTGCGGGATCTTCTGGTTTCTGATGCCACTGACCATCTTCGCCTTGTTCGTATTCTTGGCTAACGCTGTTCCAAGCAACATTCGTTGCAGCGTCTTCACTCATCCCATCTGACTGTGCGGCATTAAATGCGGCTAAAAAGATCTGCTGTCCGTGTTGGGGTAACTTTTCGGTAATTTCTGCCGGTAATTCTTCTACATTGTTGTAAGCCACGATCTATTTTCCCTTACTTTCATTATTAGTTCAATCCTAGATAGGAAATAGAGAGGCTTCCTCTTTCCACAAGCATAAATACAACAGCAGGTAGTTTTTTCACTCGAGTATTCTAAATTACCACACTAATTATCTAGAAGTATTTTTTCGATTGATAAAGCTTAAGCGAAAGAGCAAGAGCTTTTCCAAGCGAGACGGAGTAAGGAACGATATTCTTTCTCGCTGACTGTGTAAGCCCCAAATCTTGCTAAGTGAGGGTTCATCATTTGAGCGTCGAAGAAAACAAAATGGCGATCGCGCAATCTTTCAACTAACTTTACCATTGCGACTTTAGAAGCTTCGGGGATGCAATAAAACATTGACTCACCGATAAAAGCACCACCAATCGCAATTCCTAAAATTCCTCCTGCTAATTCATCTCCTTGCCAAGTTTCAAAACTATAAGCATAGCCAGATTGATAGAGCAACCAGTAAATTTCTTTTAATTGAGAGGAAATCCAAGTTGTTTGGCGGTTAGCACATCCAGCTACCACAGCTTTGAAATCGCGATTAATGGCAACAGTAAAACGGTTAGAGTTTAAAACTCGCCGTAAAGACTTAGGATAATGAAATTTTTCATCCAAGGGAATGAAAGTGCGATCGCCGCAAGAATACCAACTCAAATTTTCACCTGTCTCGTCAGCCATCAAGAAATAGCCCTGGGCATATCCCTCTACGATTGCAGACACATCATATTTGGTCATTGGTCATTGGTGAGTGGCTAGTGACTAGTGGCTAGTGACAAGAATTGAGTCCAGCCACTAGCCACCAGTCACTAATAACTGATAACTGACACTTTTGATTCTGAACCAAAAATATAGAATAATATACTAAATTCTATTACCCCCAGCTCTTGACCCCTAGCTCCTCATCATGGCTGAACCAATTCCGCCAGTCACATTGCCACCAGCTAAAGATCCTCTACAAGAGGGGGAATGGTTGCGAGCAGCCCTGCAACAATGGCTCGATACAGAATTTCTGCCAGAGCCAGCTAATCAACAAATATCTCGTCGCGCTGCTCAAATATTCGTCCGGCAGCGAATGGAGGGAGAGAACGATCTAGGTTCACTAGCGATCGCGATCGTCACAGAAATGCAAGAATTTGATTTTTCTAAAAGCTTTTACAGCGAATTTGCTGTTGCAAATGCAGTCAGCGATCTGCTCCTAGATAGCTTGGGCATCGATCGCTGTTGCGGTCAATAAATAATAAAATTTACCAGCTTGACTTAACGACTCCTGGTAATAGCCCTTCGTGCGCCCACTCTCTCAACACGTTCCGAGACAGCCCAAAGTCTCTGTAATATCCTCTAGGACGACCCGTAACCCAGCAACGATTGTGGAGGCGGGTGCGAGAGCTACTGCGGGGTAAGCGTTGAATTTGCCGATGGATTTCTAGTTTCTCGACTTGAGATTCGGCGTTGTGAAAATCCTCAAGTAATGCCTCACGTTTGTCAGCATACTTTGCAACTATCTTTTGGCGCTTTTTCTCGCGCTCGATCATGCTCTTTTTAGCCATAAATGCTGAAAGCTATTGTTCCCTAAAGACACCGTTTACCATTGTATCTCATCAATTATCAGTTATCAGTGAAGAATGGGGTGTAGGGTGTAGGGTGTGGTGCAGGGTGTGGTGCTGTGAATCACTTCTGGCTTCTGACTTCTTCCCTACCCCTGAAGCTCATCTGCTTCCTCTGCTCCCTCAGCTCTCTTTCCCCTCACTCCTCACTCCTCACTCCTCACTCCTCACTCCTCGCTCCTCATCCCTCTAACAAAGATAGATCGGCTGAGGGACACAAATCGGAGAGCAAACATACCTGACATGTAGGATTGCGTGCTTTGCAAATAGCTCGTCCGTGATAAATAATCCGAATTGAAAAGTTTTCCCAGTCATCTGAGGGGAGCAACCGAATCAAATCGCGCTCGATGTGAATGGGATCTGTATTTTTCGTCAATCCTAAACGATAGCTCAAGCGTTTGACGTGAGTATCTACCGTGACTCCAGCATTAATCCCAAAGGCATGAGCCAGCACCACATTTGCCGTTTTTCGTGCCACTCCTGGCAAGCGTAAAAGCTGTTCCATGCTGGGAGGGACTTTTCCTCCATATTCCGCTACCAAGATCCGGCAGGCGGCTTGGATGTTCTTAGCTTTGTTGCGATAGAACCCTGTCGAACGGATGAGATTTTCAATCTCGACTGGTTCCGCCTTCGCTAGTGCTTCAGCATCGGGAAACTGCCCGAATAAAGCAGGCGTGACTAAGTTCACGCGCTCGTCCGTACACTGAGCTGAAAGGATAGTTGCAACTAGAAGCTGAACAGGTGTTGCATAATTGAGCGTACAAGGGGCATTGGGGTACAGCCGCTTCAGGCGCACTAGAATTTCCAATGCCCGTTGTTTTTTCGATGCCCACTTCCGAGTTATGTTCACTGAAAGAACTTTTGCACCCAAGGTAGGTTAGCAGTATCGCGCACGATCAGGAAAATTCCCAATCCTAACAATAGCATTAGTCCTGTTTGCATTACGCCGTCTTGAATATGAGTCGGTAGGGGCTTACCGCGCAGTCCTTCCACAAACAAGAACGCCAATTGACCACCATCTAGAGCTGGTAGAGGCAAGATGTTGATGATAGCAAGGTTGATACTGATTAAAGCGGCAAATTGCAGTAAGTTTGCTGGGTTCGATTGGGCAATATTTGCACCAAATTCTACAATTTTGACTGGTCCTGCAACTTGGTTAGCAGTTTGGCTGAAGTTACTAATCAGTTGGACGAATCCCTGACCCGTGAGAACGACAATTTTTTGGAATTCGTTTGCTCCCACGTTGAAAGCTTGCAGAATATTTGCAGCACGGCGAGTTTCTAGTTTACCGTTGGGGTTGAGTTGAACGCCGATCCGTCCTTGACCTTCAGGGCTGCGTTCTGGCGTAATAGTTAAATCTAGAGTTCGATCGCCCCGTTGAAGTTGTAGTTCTAAAGGTTGGTTGGGATGCGTTGCAATCGTCTGCTTGACGTATTCCAAAGTCCCAGGAACAGCCTCTAATCGCTTTCCCTCGATCGCTAAAATTACATCTCCTGGTTGAATGCCAGCCTTAGCAGCCACAGAACTCACATCTGTAGCTACTACAGGGACGAGTACCCCAGGTTCGGGGACGAATTTTTGCACGCCTACAGTTCCTACTTGAGTCACCAAAAGCAAGTAGGCAAAAATTAAGTTGGCAATTACCCCAGCACTAATGACAATTGCGCGATCGAGAATCGGGCGATTGCGTAAAAGGTTGGGGTCATTAGGAGGAATCGTACTATCGGGATCGTCGTCAGGAAACCCCACGAAACCACCCAAGGGAAAAGCACGAACCGCGTATTCGGTTTCCGGTCCTTGATATTTCCACAAAATCGGTCCAAAGCCCAAGGAAAAACGATTGACATGAATACCCTGTGACCGTGCGGCTATAAAGTGTCCTAGCTCGTGTACCAAAATTAAAACGGCTAAGACTGCGATCGCTGCCAAAACTGACATAGAATCAATTCTCGATAAATTTAGCTACATATTTCTTCATTCTACTAACTAGGAAGCAGGGAGCAGGGAGCAGGGGAATTTCAAGTTACAACTTACGGCTTACAACTTGTGACTTGAATTATCCCCTTTGTCTCTATATTCCTTCACTCCTCGCTCCTCACCCCTCCCCAATGACTTCTCGCCTTAAGTAAGGTTGCAACACCTCCGGTACTTTTACCGTGCCATCTGACTGCTGGTAATTTTCTAAAATTGCTGCCATTGTCCGACCTACAGCTAAGCCGGAACCGTTCAGGGTGTGGACGTACTGGGTTCCTTTTTTGCCTGCTTCCTTAAACCGAATGCTCCCCCTGCGAGCTTGAAAATCCATGCAATTAGAACAACTGGAGATTTCTCGATATTTTTCCGATGAGGGTAGCCACACTTCTAAGTCATAGGTTTTTGTAGACGAAAAGCCGAGATCGCCTGTACACAGTTCTAGAACTCTATAGGGTAGTTCTAGTGCTTGCAAAATCGCTTCTGCGTCGTGCAATAGTTTTTGATGCTCTTGTTCCGAGGTGTCGGGATGGACGAATTTGTATAATTCGACTTTATTAAATTGGTGTAGTCGAATCAGTCCCCGTGTATCTCTACCATAGCTACCAGCTTCGCGGCGGAAGCAAGGCGTATAAGCACAGTGATTAATTGGCAAATCTTCTGCTGCTAAAATTTCCCCTCGATAGAAATTAGTAATCGGAACTTCAGCTGTGGGACTGAGCCATAGATCGTCATTGGCGCACTTAAAGCTTTCTTCGGCAAATTTGGGTAGTTGACCGGAGGCTGTGAGGGATTGAGAATTAATCAAAAAGGGAGGGATAATTTCTACATAACCTGCGGCGGTTTGGCAATCGAGCATAAATTGAATTAACGCTCTTTCCAACTGCGCCCCAATACCAATTAAACTGACAAAACGGCTTTGGGCTATTTTTGTCGATCGCTCGAAATTGAGCAGACCTAGCTTTTCGCCAATTTCCCAATGAGGCAAAATATTCGCGTTTTGGGGCAGATACTTATCTCCCCAACGCCGCACTTCAATGTTTTCTGTTTCGTTTTTGCCAATCGGAGTAGAATCGCCTGGTAAGTTGGGAATTGTTAGCAAGAAAGTTTCGATTTGTTCTTTTAGCTCTCTTTCTTGCGGTTCGAGTTCGCTCAACCGAGTTTTGATCGTGTTGCCTTCTTCTCGCAAATCTTGCACTTCTAAAGAGTCAGGACTGCTACCAGATTTAATTTTTTGTCCGACGAGTTTACCAATTTCGTTACTACGGGCTTGGAGTTGCGATCGCGCTTGTTCTATGTCGCGCTGTTGACGGTCTAACTCCAACAATGGCTGCAAGTCATAGTCGCCACGACGCTGCAACCGTTCTTGCACGGCTTGGGGATTTTCTCTAATTTGCTTGATATCCAGCACGGATCTGTTTAGCTTCTTCTAGTTCTGGTTACAACACTAGCATGAGCGGTAATGGGTAATGGGTAGTTGGTAATTGGTAGTTGTTGGTTGTTGGTTGACAGTTATCGGTAGAGAGTGGCGAGTGGCTGGTGGCTGATGGCTAGATGGTTCTAACTTGCTACTTGCAAATGCGCGACTTGCGACTTGTCTTGTTCCCTCAACTCCGATTAATCCGATTGAGTAGCCACAAAGCACTGGATAATCCTAGAAAGTGAGCAAAAATGGTGTTCGTGTTTGCTTGCACTGCTAATATGTCCAATCCGCCAATGATGCGATTGGGATCGAATATTCCAGTTGCGATCGCCTGGGGTGATATGGCTCTAGCAAATAGAGTCCCAATAATCGCATAAGCTCCAAACAGACTCAAGAGCATTCCTACCAAGTTAACGACTAAAGCAAATTTGATAACTTGAATCGTATAAACTTTGCGCGGACGGTTAGCAGGATTAGATGACCGGAGTTGTCTGCCTAGTCTGGTGTATCGAAAAGCACAGTAGATGCTCATGCCAAGGGCAATCAATCCGCAGACAGCGAGAAAAATACCAAATCCAGTTCCAGGATTGTTACTGGGACTGCCAGTTCGCTGACTGAATACGGCAAATAGCAACAAAACTATGGCAGAAACAACACCCAAAACGATCTGCGACCAAAAGCCAATCCAACCAGTCAGCCGAAACTGGTTAGCAATGGACTCAAGCGATGCCGGAGGAGGCTTCGTACCCGACTTATCAAACATATTTATCTCCTGTTTGGATTTATTCAACAGATACTTATCACTCTTAAAATAGAATTCATAATTCGTAACTTGTAATAATTCTTACATCCAAAATCCTCAAACCCTACTCCACAGCCCTTCCTGTAAGAGATCTTGTCGCTTTAGGTCAGACAAGAAGCAAAAATGTAATGAATTTTGAATGAAGTTTAGCAGACAACTTATGGTTCTGCGTTTAAAATTGCCTCAACCGCATTCCGGTGCGATCGGCGAAGTTTCGCAGAGCGATCGCGGCTGAGTGTGAGAAACAAGGATTTCGTTAGAGATGATTGTCAAAAGTGCTGTTTTTTATGATTTATGGATGAGAAGTAAACTAAAGCTATGAGAATTGAGGATATTTATCAGTTTTTCCAAAATCCTCCTCCGACCTATTTGAGCCAAGAACTTGCAGTATGTTACGTGCTGTCAGTTTTGTTAAAAGGAGAATCCTACGGCACGGAACTGATTCAAAAGCTGGAGAGCGAATACCCTAATTATCGCCTTTCCGATACAGTCCTATATAGCGCACTTAAGTTCCTGGAAGATGAAAAGGCAATTCTCGGCTACTGGAAGAAGGTTGAGGGAAGAGGGCGACCGCGACGGATGTATCAGATAAGCCCAGAATGGCAAGTACAGGCGCAGGAGTTATCTCGACTGTGGCAAGAGTATATTAGTAAGGTGGTACGCTAATGGCTGATCGATCGTGCAAAAATCGATTGTGAAAAAGTCGAACAGGCGCTGTTCAAACGCAAGATAGCTATGACTCCGATTCTCTCATCGACCCTACTGCTGACTTTATTGCTGTCAGTGGGGCTATTTTTCTTCATTCGAGCCTCTACTAAAGACCGAACGCAAACGCTCCATCTGGTGTCCGCACAGCCAGAAGCTTCGTTGATGGCGCAACTACAACAGTATTTGCGCTCGCGTTCCTATACTGTTTCTGAGGTGGATGCTGAGAAAAATTCTGTTACGTTTGAGGGATTTATCCGACCGAGCTTGTTTCTAGCTGTGTTTCTCTCAATGCTTGCCACGGTGGGAATTCTTTGCCTGATCTTGGTTTGGTCGTTACTATTTCCAAACTGGACGGCGGCTTTCTCGATCCTGATTTTGCTAGCTCCAACAGCAGGTATTTTTTATTGGAAAAAAGCAGGCAGGAAAGAACGGGTATCTCTTAAATTAGAGGCAAATACGGGCGATCGCATCTCGCCACAAAGCCTACTCACAGTCACCGCTCATCGGGATGAGTTAATTCAATTGCAGCGATCGCTGAATTTGAAGCCAGCAGAGTAAGGAGATCGAAATCTGGAATTCGCGTAGCCTTGCGTGTAGCAATATTTTAGGGGAAGTATATACTTCCCCTAAATTCCATCTTCGCTTTGCCTAAACGCGACTCACTCGCGTTTGACATAACGCCAATGATTTCAAAATCTCCAATACCTAGCTTTTGGCTGTCATTTAGCTTCGGCAACGCCTTAGGCTATCTGTGTGCGGCAACGAGTTCCTTTTCAGGAGGATTTTCTAGTACCCGTAGACTAGGGAACAAGAAATGATTCTCTTCTACATACTGCGCCCCAAACAAACCTTTTTCTGCCCAGAAGTAGCGATCTGTAGTGTGCTCGTTTCGCTTAACCAGCAGCAATGCAGGCGGAGCAATTCCCTCCGCTTGAATAAACTTCCGAGCAGCAGTCACGGGTTTATCTTCGCCACTTTCAATGCTATATTGAGGCACATGCTCGAGGATGCGACGTCCTTCCTGGCGACGACGGCTTTTGCGCTTACGTCTTCTTGCCAACCTGTCTCCCTCCTTTTTTTAACCAGAAAATTGTATTTATATTTACAAAATCCGTCGTCAGTATATCGATTTGAGTTAGAAAAATCAACTTATGTTAAGCGTTTGCAACAAAAAACCCGCTAATGTTGAAAATATGATTAATAAAACGACACAAGCGATCGCAGTCAATTAACATTTGTAATCCCCGCAAAATCAGTTATCAGTGAAGAAAGGGTGTAGGGTGTAGGGTGTAGGGTGTAGGGTGTGGGGTTGAATTGTAACTTGTGACTTGTCTTGCTGCCTCAGCTCTCTTCTCCCGACTCCTGTACGGGGGGTTTGGAAACCCGCCTCTACCGACACTCCCGAATCCTTCTCCTAGTCCCCTTCATAATGCCTGCCAGTGCTGAGTTTATTTCATTGTGTCGCTCTCAAGTTGCCTTGCTAACCCAAGGAATGGGGGCGGCTTTGAGCGTGGTATATCTGACGGAAAGATTTGTAGAGGAAGGAACAGCACAGGAGAAGCTGATCCCTGTCGTAGCCTATCCAGAGACAGCAGTGAGGTGGCAGGGACTAGAGTTAAATAGTGCAGCACTTCCTGCTACAACAAGTCGCCCTCAGCCACCGCGATTGCAAGCAAAAGCCGCTGCAAAAAATATAGATACTGTATCTTTACCGGAACTACCGACCGAGGCAAATGTAGCTGAACCGCCAGAAACGGCAGATCAAGCCCTAGTACCGAGCCAACAAATTGTTTTACCACTGCTTAATGAAGGAGTGTTAATTGGACTACTCGTGACTAGTCGGGAGGATAGAGCATGGAACGAGCGAGAACGGCATGAAATTGAACGAGTGGCGCAAACGCTAACGCTGGCAAGACTTTTAGATCGGCGACGAGAGCGATCGGAGCAGCAGCTCAGCCAGCAAAAGCAACTACAAGCCCAGCAGCGAGAGTTATTAGATAACTTACTGCACCAGTTTCGCAACCCACTGACGGCGTTGCGGACGTTCGGCAAATTGCTGCTCAAGCGCCTGCTACCTGGAGATGCGAACCGAGCTGTGGCAGACAATATCGTGAGAGAAAGCGATCGCTTGCAAGAATTGCTGCAACAATTCGATCGAGTCATCGACATGACAGAGGAAGATTTAGAACCAACCAAATCCCTGCCTCCAGTCACAGAGGTGCGATCGGCAATACCTATACTCAATGCCCCTTTACCACTGCTGCCCAATCGCGAAGGCACTCAGAGCGACATTTGCACGATTGAGGACGTGCTAAAACCCTTGCTAGCTTCTGCTTGGGCGATCGCTCAAGAACGCAACTTAGATCTGCAAGCAGATCTGCCACCAAATTTACCAGCAGTGCGCGCTCATCTAAGAGAATTGCGTGAGGTATTAAGCAATTTGCTTGACAATGCGATCAAATACACTCCGCCTGGAGGCAAAATTTACGTCCAAGCAGGATTAGAGCGAGACAACTTCCAGGGCATCGCCATTAGCGACACGGGGGTAGGTATCCCCCCGCAAGACCTAAAACGAATTTTCGATCGCCACTACCGAGGTAGACAAGCAGATTCAGATATTCCTGGTACGGGTTTGGGACTAGCAATTGCTAAGGCACTGATCGAACAAATGCAAGGCACGATTGAAGTTTTTAGTCCTGCTTTGTGGCATCCCACCCCAGAAAGTAGCGGGGGAACTACGTTTATTGTTTGGTTAATGGTAATGGGTAATGGGTAATGGGTAATGGGTAGTTAGTAGTTGGTTGTAGCTCCTAGTCTCCTCTGCTGCCTACTCCCTACTCCCTACTCCCTACTCCCTGATAACTGAACGAGCAAAGCGCTGCGCTAGGGGTGGGATAATGACCAGGGGATTGCTGAATCCAGAGAAGATGTGGATGCCTGTTTTGCCAGGGATGTTACCGATTAGTGGCAGAGGATAACTTCGTTCAGCTTCGCTAACGCGGCTGAAACTAACTAAACAGTGATGCCAAGTTCCCGGCAGGTCTTTGAGTGCTGGTAAAATTTGCCCTACACTTGCTCGAATAGTAGCTTCGCTGGCTTCGGGATTAATGCTGGCTTGGGTATCGGTCAAAGTGCGGCTCAACTGCCCTAATCGCAGGCTACCATCGAGAAATTGAATCGCCCCAGTATCTAGAATTGGGGGTGCGAGTTCTAATCCTTGTTCGTCCCAGGGGCGATCGTTTGTAGTCGATGTGGCTTCTAGTTGAAAGCGTTGAAGTCGAGCTGGCATCACGAGCGATCGCAATTTTATATCAACAGGTGGAATGTCAATTAACTCGGCATGGGTAAAGTATATTTTGACCGAAATACCTGCTGCTTTGAGTAAAGCACGGCTGAACCCACCCGCACAAATAATAGTGTTGGCACTGCAATACGTTTCGTCAGCGGTTTTTACCCCTTCTACCTTGTTGCCTTGTTGCCAGAGTTTTAGCACTTGAGCAAACTGAAGATCGCCCCCCGCACGTAGAAAGGCTTGGATGTAGGCTTGAGCAGTTTTTTCAGCGTGGATGTGACCGTGTTTTACCGTCAATGCTCCGGCGATCGCATGAGGATTTAACAATGGTTCTAATTTACAGGCTTCTGAAACGCTGAGGAGTTGTGGCGGAATGGCAAAATCAGCATAGGTAGCGGCGACTGCTGCGGGGTCGTCATCAGCTGCAATTGTCAGCAATAAGTCTAGTTCCCGAAATTGAGTGTCGGCGGCTAATTCTTCCGAGAGAATGCGATGACGGGCGATTCCTTCAGCGCACAATTGACGCATCATGTCGGTAGTACCAGACCAAAAAGCTAAACCACCATAGCTATAGCGAGTCGCATTTTGCCCTGTTGGATCTTGTTCTAGCAGCAGGACGGAAAAGCCTTGCTGAACTAATTCGTAGCTCAAAGCTGCGCCAGTAATACCCCCACCTACTACAATCCAATCGTATATTTTCATACTTCACATACGCCGTTCGATCGCCCATCCAGATCCTACCGTAGCTGCTAAGTAAGTCAAAAGTTAAAAGTCAAAAGTAGAAATTAAGCTATTGATTAACAATTAATGCCCTTTATGGGGTGGATATTTGGCATTAGTGCGTCTGACTAACCAGTAACAAATAGAAAGAGCAATAATCGCTGCTGCAAGCGCTAATAGTTGAGAATCAGTAATTTTGCCAAGATCGAGAATGATAATTTTGCGAGCGACTGCAATTAAAGATGTGACAATTACCATCTCGATTTGAATGATATGACTGCTAAGGTAAGAAGTAATATTTTGCGTAATTTCTAGAGCAATAAGAATATTTAAAAATAAACCAAATATTTTGAGTAAGCCAGCAGAAAAATTCCCTAGTTCAGAGACAAGCAGCAGTTCTTTAGCTAAAGTCACGCCCAAATCTATAATGGCAAATAAAATAACTCCTAACATTGCTAGCGTTAAGAGTTTGGCAAAAAAATCTTCTACTTTATCAACAAAAACTAAAAAATCTGGATTCGTGTTTTTATCTACTAGGGGTGATATTAGTTTTCGCAATAACTTCATTGGTTAAAAGTCAAAAGTTAAAAGTTAAAATTCAAAAGACTGCAAGCTAACTACACCCAGCAAATTAAATGTTGAATAACTAATGAATGCTGATGAGAAGATCGTACCAGAGATAAGCCAAGATAGAAGTATTCTGCTAAACGTTACAGTTCCAGCAAACCTGGTGGCGGTGCGATTTCAATTCTTCTCATCTCTAGATCTACAACAGGTGCGATCGCTTTCACAAATGGAATCAAAACTTTTCTTGGGGGAGTCGGGAGTTGGGAAGCGGGTGGAGGCGGAGGTGTCCTCCGCATCGGAACCGCGTAGTCGGGAGTCGGGAGTGGAGGATCGCTAATTTTGACTTCTGACTTTTGACTTTTGACTTCTTGATGCAACTGTACTTCCAACAAGTCGTTTCCAGCAGGAATGACATCTGTTACCGTACCAATGCTCTCGCCAGTTTCTTGTAAAAAGACTTCTAGACCGATCAGATCGACGACATGATATTCATCTTCTCCTAATTCGGGGCGATCGCTTTCCGGTACGAGCAATACGCAATCTCGCAGTGCTTCAGCTTGTGCGCGGTCTTCAATTCCCTCTAACGCTACCACGTACAACCCTTTACCTGGAATATCTCGTCCTTCGATGAGTTCTATTGGTTCTGGTTCTGTTTTCCCCGGACGCAATAACCAGCGCTGTCCTGGTTCGACAAATCGTTCGGGAAAGTCTGAATCGGGGTAAACTCTGACTTCTCCATCTAACCCTTGGGGTGCAACGATTGTACCAATTGCTAACCAGCCATCGGGAATTTGTGGTTTTTGATTTTGAGATTTAAGTTTTGAACTCGTATTTTTGCCATTCATAATAGTAGCGTTAAACCGCAAACTCCTGGGCTAAATCTATCAACGATCGGTCGGTTACTCTGAAGACAGTCCACTCATTCATTGGTACTGCTCCTATTTTTTGATAAAAGTTTATTGCTGTCTCATTCCAGTCTAATACCCACCATTCCAAGCGACCGCAGTTTCGCTCTTTCGCTATATGAGCTAAATAACTGAGCATAACACGACCGATTCCCCGTCCGCGCATCTCTGGTTTTACGTACAAATCTTCTAGATAAATACCTGCACGTCCGAGAAATGTTGAGAAGTTATGAAAGAAAAGTGCAAAACTTACAGGCTGCTTTTCATAATAGCCCAAAATAACTTCTGCTCCTTTCCTATTGCCAAAAAGTGATTCTTTTAAAATATCCTCAGTTGCAACGACTTCATGAGCTAACTGCTCGTATTCAGCTAGTTCTTTGATAAATTGCAATACTAAGGATACGTCATCCGTTTCGGCAAATCTCATCTCAAAATTGAGAATTTTAGTTTCAATCATAAAACTACTGAGATGTCGATTGGGAATCTTTTAACTTTTAACTTTTAACTTTTGACTTTGCATAAACTCGTTCGGCTACCTTGGCGAGACGCTGCATTCCGATCGCGATTTCTTCATTGCTTGCTGTCAGGCTAATTCGCAAACACTGTTGTTTGTGAATCCAATCTTCGCGCAAGCCAGGAAAGAAGGAACTACCAGGAACGACAATGACATTTTCTTGTTTGAGTTGTTGATAAAATTCCCAATCGGTTAAAGGTAAATCTTTTAACCATAACCAAGCAAAAATTGCTCCTTCGCCACGATGCAAAAACCAAGGTATATCAGGCATTGCCTGTTCTAAAGTAGATTCTAATACCTCAAACTTTTGCCGATAAAAAGGTCGAATGACATTGCTAGAAATCTCTGCTAAAGCACCAGAATTAATCGCTAAAGCCGCGATCGCCTGTCCGTAACGTGACGGATGAATGCACATATTTGTCTGAAACGATTCCAGAATTTGAATTAATTTTTCATCTCCGATCGCCACTCCAATTCTTTCACCTGGCAATCCGGCTTTGGATAAACTCATGCAATGGAGAATATTGTCACCAAATACAGGAGACATTTCCGTAAAATTCAAAGCTGGAAAGGGAGGCGCATAGGCAGAGTCGATAATAACGGGAACGTTATAAGGTGCAGCCAAAGCTGCAATTTTTTTGACTTCCTCATCCGTTAAAACGTTACCCGTAGGATTGCAGGGACGAGAAAATACTACGCATCCCGTCTCTTCGTTAATTTTAAGTTGACTAAAATCGGGACGATATTTGAATCTATGGGCGGCTGCATCGATATCTAGTGCAGGCTTATAGGCAATTAACGCTTCTGGGGCAAGACTTACGCCACCATAACCCGTGTAATCTGGACTTAGGGGTAGAACGATCTGCCTTAACTCACCATCGAGACAGTAGCCACCAAAAGCATTTGCAGCGTAGAAATAGAGAGTTTGACTACCAGGCGTAATCAGAATATTGCGTTCGCTTAAGTTTAACCCGTAGCGGCGATTGAAATCAGATGCGATCGCGCTAATGAGTGGCGCGTACCCCTGACTCGATCCATAACGACAGACGACTTCGCCATAGTCAGAACTAGCTAACAACTGTGCCGTACAGTCTCGCCATAACTGCTCTACTTCCGGTAAAATCAGCGGATTCCCCGCACTTAAATTAATAAACTCCTTACCTGCACCTGCTTGCAGCGTTTCAATAATATCTTTCATAATTGCCCGCACCCCCGTTAGGTGGGACATTTGAGCGCCAATTTTCGTGAGGGCAGGGTTCATAAGCAGATGTGTAGGAGACTTTCTTAATTTAACCAAATCGGGAGAGTCGGGAGTCGGGAGTCGGGGGGAAGAGAGCTGAGGAAGCAGAGGGGACAAGGGAGACAAGGGAGACAAGGGAGCTGAGGGTGAAACTGGCTGTTGCCTCTTGCCTCGCGCCTCTTGCCTTATTAACCAACTACCAACTACTAACTACCTATTACCAAACTTAACATCCAGCAAAATTTTGTTAAAACATCCTTTATCTAATTTGACACTGAAATCTGGAAAAAGTGTAAATAAAAATCTTAAAGTAGACATACTCCGTATATGCTAAAAATCCTAACTGGGATGAGGTTGGCGAAGGTAAATTACCCAGGTTTCTATTACCGAGTCGAGTTTTAATTGGTTTGTATTGCCATCGGTTTTAGAGCGAGAGTACACAAGAGAGTACTGGAATAATATGACGAATAAATCTGCGATCGCCCCAGCACAAAAGCTGAGCGAAAAATTACCCCTGCCACTCAAAAGATTGGCAGATCTGGCTTATAACTATTGGTGGAGTTGGACGAGCGAACGAGTTTTCCTATTTCAAAACATTTCGCCGGAAGCTTGGGAGCGTTACGGACATAACCCTGTAGCAGTGTTGGAATCGGCTTCTTACGAACGCCTGACCCAACTAGCAGAAGACCCTTTCTACATCAAACAGTTATCTCAGTTGGTGGCTGAGTTTGATGCTTACATGAATCAGCAAGATACCTGGGTGAGTCGAGTTGCGCCGCAAATTTCACGGCAAAATCCGATCGCCTATTTCTGTGCTGAGTTTGGCATTCACGAATCCCTCCCCGTTTATTCTGGCGGTTTGGGTATTCTGGCTGGAGATCACCTCAAATCTGCTTCCGATCTGGGCGTACCTCTGATCGGCGTAGGATTGTTGTATCGTCAAGGCTATTTCCGGCAGCGACTCAATCGTAGTGGTTGGCAAGAAGATTACTACATTGACAATGTTTTCCAGCAAATGCCGCTGGAATTGATGTTGAACGAACGGGGAGAAACCCTGACGATCGCGCTGCAAGTTAGACAGCGGATGGTCAAAGTTCAAATTTGGCGGACGCAAGTGGGTAGGGTGAGTCTCTACTTGCTCGATACAGACCGCGAAGACAACGACCCGATCGATCGCTGGCTCACAGGACACCTCTACGGGGGCAACCAAGACACGCGGATCGCCCAAGAGGTGGTTTTGGGGATTGGCGGAGTCAAAGCGCTTACAGCCTTGGGAATTCAGCCCTCAATTCACCACTTGAACGAGGGACACGCTGCATTTTGTACCCTAGAGATTGCTTGGCAGGAAATGGAGCGGACGGGCAAACCTTTCTACGATGTGGAAGCAAGCGTCCGCAAGCGCTGCGTCTTTACGACTCATACCCCCGTACCCGCCGGACACGATGTCTTCTCTCCCGATTTGATGGATTCTCATTTTGCGCAATATTGGGCGCAGTTGCGGCTATCGCGAGAGCAGTTTTTAGCTTTGGGCGCAAAAAGACTGGGCGATCCTTGGGAGCCTTTTGGCATGACTGTCCTAGCACTGCGGATGTGCCGCGCTGCTAATGGCGTGAGCGAATTGCACGGCAGAGTTTCGCGGCAAATGTGGACTGCTTTGTATCCCGATCGCCCCGAAGACCGCGTACCTATCGGTCACATCACTAATGGCGTTCACGCCCCGACTTGGACGGCTCCGTTGATGGCTGACCTTTATACTCAGTATCTAGGTACAGATTGGCAGACGCGGGCGATCGATCCGGCAATGTGGGCAGATGTCGATCGCATTCCCGATGCGGAATTATGGCAGCGACATCAGGTTTTGAAAGAGCGCTTGATTGCCTTTACCCGTTACAGAATCAAAAAAGCCAGAACGGATCGGGGTGAAGTAGGCGATCGCATCCATGCTGCCGATCTGTTGCTCGATCCCAATACTCTCACAATTGGTTTTGCCCGTCGTTTCTCTCAATACAAACGGGGCAATCTGCTGTTACGGGATGCGGAAAGAGCGTTGAAAATCTTTGGTAATGCTCAGCGTCCAGTCCAAATTGTCTTTGCTGGTAAAGCTCACCCCGCCGATGAGGAAGGCAAGCGGATTATCCAAAAATTGATGGAGTGGTGTCAGCATTCTGCAATTCAGCATCGAGTGGCGTTTATTGAAGACTACGACATTTACGTAGCACAGAAGTTAGTGCAAGGCGTAGATGTTTGGTTGAATAATCCCCGTCGTCCCCTGGAGGCTTCTGGTACGAGCGGGCAGAAAGTCTGTTTTAATGGCGGGATCAACTGTAGCGTCCTTGATGGTTGGTGGTGCGAAGGCTATCAAGTCGGGATGGATGGCAAGGGAATCAACGGTTGGGCGATCGGTGAAGATGCTCATACAAGCAATCAAGAGTTGCAGGATCGGATCGATTCTGAATCCCTCTACAAGTTATTGGAAGAGGAAATTGCGCCTCTATACTACGATCGCGACAACAACGGCATTCCGCACCGCTGGATTCAAATGATGAAGGCATCGATTAAGACGAATGCACCTCTGTTTAATACGGATCGGATGATCGCCGATTACGTAACGCGCATCTACGCTCCTGGTTGTTCGACAATCTCTACACCAAGTTTGGCTCAAGTGATTGTCTAATTTGATTTGCCAATTTCTCTAAAATGAGGGCGATCGAACAATACAATTGGAGATCCCCCTAAATCCCCCTTATGAAGGGGGCTTTTTTTTGGAGATCCCCCAACCCCCTTGTGAAGGGGGCTTTTTTTTTGCTCTTTTGAAAAGGGCTTTAGCCCCCCTTTTTAAGGGGGGCTAGGGGGATCGAGTCTTGGAGTTCCTCCCTAAAATAAAAGTTATTTCTGTCCAATTAACAGCGCTACGGGAAACTCTTTCAACGTGTCAGCAACTAGCAATTTTCCATCCGTTTGAATATTTTGAGTAGTAATTGCATCCTCCCAATTTGAAGCTGTTCCAGCAGGTAATTGAATATAAGTATCCTGCCAAACTTCACCAAATGGATACTCACCAGGTTGAATTAAACTCGTTAAGAAACGAGGGGCGATCGCAATAGCTGTTGTATTTTCAAAACTGCGGGCGAAAGCCACAATATTTTCTTTGTACTTGCCGCCGATCTCTAAAGGTTGATATTCTCCTTTTTGAAAAATCTCTAGATATTTCGTTCTCGCTTTTAAGACTTGATGAGTCAGAAATAACTTAATTCTGCCATCTTCCTTTGTAGCTAGCAGATCGGAAATTAGAGTAGAAATATTCGTGCTAATTTTCTCTTTGATTTCCGACAAATAAGAGTTTCTCTGCTGGAAATCAACTGGACGACGGTTATCGGGATCGACTAAGCTTAAATCCCATAGTTCCGTTCCTTGGTAAAAATCAGGAACCCCAGGAGAAACTGATTTTAGCAGAGTTTGAGATAGGGAATTAAAGATACCGTAGTAAGAAATCTTCTTTTGAAATGGGAGAAACTCTTTCAGAAATTGATTGTTTTCCGACTGATTCAAGACTGCTTCAACAAAACTAGTACAAGCATCTTCATAAGTCATATTTTGCCGCAGCCAAGCCGTGTAGACTTTTGCTTCGCGAATTGCCTTGAGCATATATTCTTTGACGCGATCGCTAAAGCCATTTATTTCACTCTCTAAGAATGGATATGCCCCTACTAAAGTTTGATAAAATGCGTATTCATCATTGCGATCGGGGAAAATTGAGTTTTTATGTTGCGTTTTATAAGAACGATTTAATTCCATCCAACTACGAACTTGTTGCTGCCATTCGTCAGGAATTTCTGACAGAACGTTGATTCTCGCTCTCACATCTTCACCCCGTTTGGTATCGTGGGTTGAAGTTGCACTCATAGCATGAGTCCATGTCTGATTTCGATGTTGGTTAAAACTATGAAACTCAGCTAAATCTATTCCAAAATGATCTGGTTCGCCACCTACTTCATTTAAAGAAAGCAAGCGGTAATAGACATATAAAGCTGTATCTTCTACCCCTTTTGCCATCAGCGGTCCCGTATATTGTTGCATTCGCATGACAAAATATAACCACTGGTCTTTCTCAGCTTGAGTCAAAGAGGGTTCGTATTCTAGTAAGAATAGTTTTTCGATAAAATTCAGTTCGTTTTGTAACAGAGGTGTGCCATCTTTAGCAGATTGAATGACTGCTTGAATATACTGTCGATCCTGCTCAGAAATTCCGGCAGCATTGATGTAAGTACAATAGATGGGAAAACGGGTAAGAACTTCTGCGATCGCACGTTTCAAGCCATTGAGAGTAAAATCATTACCATAACGATATCTACCCGCAATTTTCTTTAGCAAGACACTCAAGTTATCAATGTCACCTGCTAGATTTTTATCGATAATTAAATGCTTTTTCTCGGCTACAATATCAGGAAAAATCGTGATAAATTCGGTTAGATTTCGATAAATTTCGTCAAGCTTATCTCGATTTACTTTTTGACAGAAAAGTCCATTCACATAGTTTAGATAATCGTATCCAGAAGTCCCCTGAATTTGCCAGTAATTAGGTATGTCTTCCCCAATTTGCAAAATCTTTTCGACGGTGATATATGTATTACCTACTTTTTCCCGCAGTCTTTCTAAGTATTGAGTTGGATCGTAAAGACCATCGATGTGATCGATTCTTAAACCTGTAAACTTGCCTTCATTAACTAATTTTGCAATGAGTTCGTGAGTAGCGTTGAAGACTTTGAGTTCTTCTACTTTGACTGAGATTAATTCGTTGACTGTAAAGAATCTGCGATAATTAATTTCTTCCGCACCTACTTTCCAGTAAGAAAGTCGAAAGAACTGTTCTGAAAGTAACTTGTCTAAAAGATTAAAACTTTCAGTATTTCCTGATTCGCCATTAAAAACCTTAATATTATCATCGATAAAAGCTTTTACTTCAGGATTGCCTTCATACAGTTCCCAAAGCAAGCCTCTAACAAATTCTGTCTGATCTTGTCTTCTTTGTTTACCAACAATATCAGCAGAGATATTCTTAAGAATGTAGAGAATTGCTAGAAGTTTAACAAAATCTGGATGTCTTCTACCTAGAGTTCTAGCTAATTTACCTAAATTGTAGGTCAAGAAAGTCGCATAGGATTCTAGTTTTAACGGCAAACTCAAACTGTAATAGTTGATAGTTAAACCACCCTGTTCGTATTTAAGCTGAATTTCTCCCTTTTCTAAAGATTCCCCGTAAAAGTTACCCAACATTGGCGTTAAGATAGGTTCTTTGTTATCAGTGAAAGGAGCATTCCAAGCAATATCAAAATATTCTACATAAGCTGAATCGGGACCATTTTCTAAGACATCCATCAACCACAAATTTTGAGTATCATAAGCCATGTGGTTAGGAACAATATCTTGCAGCCAACCTAATTGATGCTGTTGAATTTCGGCAATTAAAGCATCAAAATCTGCTTCAGTTCCCAGTTCGGGATTGAGTTGAGTTGGATCGACAACATCGTAACCGTGAGTACTACCCGTTCTAGCTTTAAATATTGGTGAAGCGTAGAGATCGGAAACTCCCAAAGCTGCTAGATACGCGGTAATTTTTTTCGCATCTGCAAATTTAAATTCCGAGTTAAATTGAATGCGGTAAGTAGCTGTGGGAATGCGCATGAGAATGGTAATGGGTAATGGGTAATGAATGATGGGTGATGGGTAACTGTTAATTATTAGATTTGATAGCAACCAAGCTATAACAACTACCAATTACCAATTACCAAAACTACGTGTTTTCGTAAAGTACAAAGTTGTACGATCGCAGTTTTATTTCTTCGCCCGACTTGATTTTATCTGGGGCGATAGTACCGGAACCTTGCCATTTTTCATCGGCAGAATCGAGAATCTTTTGCCAATTATTGTGGCTGAGTTCTGGTGCGAAGCTAACATCATTTTGATTGAAGTTCATCAGACAAAGAATTTGGCTGTCGTCACTCCATCGCCGCCACCAGACAATTTTTTGTTGTTCGTCTGCACCTGCTTCTATGCTGTTTCTTTCTTTTTTAATTAAAGCAGGAACAGTAGTGCGAAGTTGAATTAATTTTTGATACCAAGACCAGATAACTTGGTGTTTACCTTCTTGGCGTTTTTCCCAATCCATTTTACACCCGAGAAAAGTTTTGGAAGATTCTGGATCGGGTGGATCTCCTACGGCGTGAAAGGCGGCAAATTCTTGCTTTCTGCCCTCACGGACTGCTTTAATTAAATCTGGATCAGAGTGGCTGACAAAGTATGTAAAAGGTGCTTCTTCGGCATACTCTTCACCCATGAATAGCAGAGGAATATAAGGTGAAAGAATTACCGCTCCAGCAGCTAGTTTGAGAGCATCAAAACAGATCAGTTTTGATAGTCTTTCCCCTAACAACTGATTGCCAATTTGATCGTGGTTTTGAATGCAAACGACAAATTGAGATAAATCGGTGCGATCGCTAGCAGAATTACCGTGAAATCTCTGGCGATGGGGTGCATATTTCCAGTCATAGACAAATGTATCGCGATAGGCTTTTGCCAAGTCTTCGCATTTCCCAAAGTCTTGATAATAACCGTCACTATCGCCTGTTAATAATGCATGTAAAGCATGGTGAAAATCATCGCTCCACTGAGCATCAAGTTCGTATCCACCTACTTCTTTCGGGCGAATAATTTTGGGATCGTTTAGATCGCTTTCAGCAATTAGATAATACTTTCTCCCTTGTTGTTCGGAAAATTCTCGAACTTTTTCGGCTAATTCCGCTAAAAAGTGTTTTGCGCCTAAATCGTAAATTGCGTGAACTGCATCTAATCGCAAACCATCGATATGAAATTCTCGCAGCCAATAAAGGGCATTTTCGATAAAAAAGTGGCGCACGTCGTGACTGTGGGCATCATCAAAATTAATGGCGCTGCCCCAAGGAGTGCGGTAGGTTTGAGTAAAATAAGGAGCAAAATTGCTGGTGTAATTACCTTCAGGTCCAAAATGGTTGTACACCACATCGAGAATCACCGAAATTCCCTGTTGATGACAAGCTGCAACTAATTGCTTTAACTCTTCGGGAGTACCGTAAGAATTTTGCACGGCAAACGGGTAAACCCCATCGTAGCCCCAGTTGCGATAGGCACAGCTACCATCTGGGGGTATATTGCCAGGAAATTGCGCGATCGGCATAATTTCGATCGCGTTGACTCCCAACTCTTTCAAATCTGCCAAACGGGGAATAATTGCGGTAAAAGTTCCTTCTGGGGTAAACGTACCGACATGTAATTCATAAATAATCATCGCGTCTAGCGGTACGCCAGCCCAATCGCCATCATCCCAAGTAAATTCATGGCTTATCACTTGAGAAAGCTTATGTACGCCATGAGGTTGAAAATAGGAAGCAGGATCGGGGCGAGTTTCGCCACCATTTAATTCCAGAAGATATTGCGTACCTGGAGGGATATTATCGGCTACAACTTTCCAGTAGCCATCTTCCTGTTCCATCTGCAAAAAGCGTTCTTCGGGGGATACAATTTGAACGCCCAGTGACTCGATATTCGGTCCCCACACGATAAATTCACAGCGATCGCTGCCTAAATAGTTAGCACCAATTTTCATAATTTGTCATTTGTCATTTGTCATTTGTCATTAGCGAGAATTGTAGGGGCGGGTTTAGCAAAAGATTCACTGGTTTTGACAATAAATCTACGCTCAAAACCCGCCCGTACAGGAGTCGTATGGGAGAAATTTCCGGTGAACCCGCCCGTACAAGGGCAAGAAGCAAGGATTTTGTATTTCTGGTAACTGGTAACTGGTCACTGTTCCTAAACCATCTGACGCAGCAGGACGAGCGATCGCGCTGTGACTGGAACGGTGCGATCGCCTGTATAGATGCTTTCTTCTTGAATAAAACGCGGTTCTTTGGTATCAATAACTAATGCCCACTGGTTATCTTGCATACCCTGTGGCAAGTTAAATTCAAGAGTTTCGTAGTGGGCGTTGAAGAACATGAGAAAGCTATCGTCGCTGATGCGTTGACCTTGTTTTCCAGGACTGGGAATCATGTTTCCATTTAAGAACACGCCCATTGACTTCGCATATCCGATTTCCCACTGTTCCTGATCCATCTCGCTACCGTCAGGATTGAACCACATGATATCGCTGACACCAGAACCGTGAATCGCTTGACCTTGGAACCACTTACGGCGACGAAATACAGGATGTTGGCGGCGGAAATAGATCAACTCGCGAGTAAAATCTAATAAATCTGTATTTCCTTCCACTAAGTCCCAATTAAACCAAGAAATTTCGCTGTCTTGGCAGTAACCGTTATTGTTTCCACTCTGCGTCCGTCCCATTTCATCACCCCCAAGCAGCATGGGGATACCTTGGGACAGCATCAGAGTCACGAGGAAGTTCCGGCGCTGACGTTCCCGTAACCGCAAAACTTCTGAGTCGTCTGTCTCGCCTTCTGCGCCGCAGTTCCAAGACCGATTGTGACTTTCTCCATCGCGGCTTTCTTCGCCGTTAGCTTCGTTGTGTTTCTCGTTGTAACTGACGAGATCGTTGAGCGTAAAACCATCGTGGGCGGTGATGAAGTTAATGCTAGCATTCGGTCGCCGTCCGTTTTCTTGATAGTACAAGTCGGGGCTACCCGTCAGCCGATAGGCAAATTCTCCCAGAGTACTGTCCACGCCACGCCAGAAGTCTCGTGCCGTGTCACGATACTTTCCGTTCCACTCCGACCAGAGAACGGGGAAGTTACCAACTTGATAACCACCCGTACCGATGTCCCAAGGTTCAGCAATTAATTTAACATCCGCGATCGTCGGATCTTGGTGAATGATATCGAAGAATGCTGACAGTCGATCCACTTCGTACAGTTCTCTTGCCAAGGCTGAAGCAAGATCGAAGCGGAAGCCATCGACGTGCATTTCTGTCACCCAGTAGCGCAGGCTATCCATGATCATCTTCAAAACTTGGGCGTGGCGCACGTTGAGGGAGTTACCGCAACCTGTAAAGTCCATGTAGTATCGCGCGTCGCCGTCTACCAAGCGGTAATAGTTGGCATTGTCAATTCCCCGCATCGATAGGGTAGGACCCATGTGATTGCCTTCGCCCGTGTGGTTGTATACCACGTCTAGAATGACTTCAATTCCAGCCCGGTGCAGGGCTTTAACCATTTCCTTGAACTCCGTCACCTGCTCGCCTAAAGTGCCACTAGAGCTGTATTCGGAGTGAGGCGCGAAATAATTGATCGAATCGTAGCCCCAGTAATTTCTCAACCCTTTATCCGCCAAATGTCCTGGGACGGAGAGGAAATGATGTACGGGCATCAACTCAACGGCGGAGATTCCCAAACGTTGCAAATGCTCGATCGCCGCTGGGTGAGCCATTCCTGCATAAGTCCCGCGTAGTTCTTCGGGAATATCGGGGTGTAGCTTAGTAAAACCCTTGACGTGAGTTTCGTAGATAATCGTTTCGTTCCAAGGGGTGCGCAGGAGTTTATCGTCTTCCCAGTCAAAGCTTTGATCGACAACCACTGATTTCGGCATCAATGGGGCGCTATCCAAATCGGAAAACGATAAATCGGCTTCCTCAGACTCCCAAGAGTAACTATATAATTCTGGACTATTGCCAACTTCCCCCGCGATCGCTTTTGTGTATGGATCGATCAGCAGTTTATTGGGGTTAAAGCGATGTCCTTCTTGGGGTGCGTATGGTCCATGCACTCTATACCCGTACCGTTGACCAGGACCTATACCTGGTATGTAGCCGTGCCAGACGAAATTACTGACTTCTGTTAACTGTAAGCGAGTTTCTTTGTCATCGCGATCGAACAAGCACAATTCTACACCTGTGGCATTTTCCGAAAACAAGGTGAAGTTCGTGCCTTTGCCGTCCCAACAGGAACCCAAAGGATAGACATTACCTGGCCAAAGTGCAACATACATAGGTTTGGCTGTGTGTCAAGTATTAAGTGGTGAATGACTGATGACAGTAGGAATTTAACTAAAAAGTTCTTCCTACTTTTGGGAGAGTCTCTCTCAACACAGTACCGATTCCGAATTAGCTTGACTATCTATCCTAAGCAGGAATCAATTGTCAGCGATCGGTTACTAGTGGCTAGTGGCTGGTGACTAGAATTGCTCTCTTGTCTCCCTTGTCCCCCAACTCCCGACTCCTGTACGGGCGGGTTTCCAAACCCGCCCGTACCGACTTCCTAATTAGCGGCTATAAATTTGTGTCATTTCCAACAGGCGATCGCGTAGTTGAGGTGTTAGCATTTCAGAACTTTCGTAACGCCAGCGCCAGTTGCCTGCATTGACACTGGGATCGTTCATGCGGGCGCGATCGTCTAAGCCTAAAATGTCTTGTAGAGGTAGAATGGCTAAGTCTGCAACTGAGGCTAATGCCAGTTGGATGAATTCCCAATTAATTTCTGTTATTTCTGCCGCAGATTCGTCACCCAAATATTTCGCGACAAATTGCTTTTCTTTGTCGCTAGCTTTGTTCCACCAACCGATCGCCGTATCGTTGTCGTGAGTACCGGGATAAACGACGCTGTTATGGACATAATTGTGGGGTAAATAGGCATTGCTTGAGTCGTCTCCAAAGGCAAATTGCAGAATTCTCATGCCTGGAAATTGAAAGCGATCGCGCAATTCTTCGACTTCTGAGGTAATAATGCCTAAATCTTCTGCCATAATTGGCAAACTTCCCAAAGCGTTACCTAAAGTTTCAAAAAATTCTACTCCTGGGGCTTTAATCCACTCACCATTAATTGCAGTCTCTTCGCCTGCTGGGACTTGCCAGTATGCTTCAAAACCGCGAAAATGATCGACGCGGACGATATCCACATATTCTAAGGTAGCTTGAAAGCGTTGAATCCACCAAGCAAAGTTTGTTTGTTGCAATTTATCCCAGTTATAGACAGGATTTCCCCATAATTGTCCCGTAGCACTGAAATAATCTGGGGGAACGCCAGCGATATATGTAGGTTCAAAAGTCTGGGGATCTAATTTAAATATTTCTGGACTCGACCAGACATCAGAACTGTTGTGACAAACATAAATTGAAATATCGCCGACAATTTGAATATTTTTGTCGTTGGCGTATTTTCGTAGTTGTTTCCACTGCTCGAAAAATTTGAATTGAACGAAATTATGATAAGCGATACTATCTTTTAAAGAATCTCTTGCTGCTTGCAACGCATCTGGCTCTCGACGCGCGATCGCTCGTTCCCAATTATTCCAGCTTTTCCCTTCGTTGGCTTCTAATAATGACATAAAAAGTACGTAGTCATCGAGCCAGTAAGATTGAGATTGACAAAATTGTGCGTATTCGGGGTTTTGATGAGTATTAGCTTGTTGAAAGTTTTCAAAAGCGATTTTAAGAAATTTAGTTTTATGCGGAATGACGCGATCGAAATTAATTCGATTCAAATCCACATTTTCTAATGGACTTAGTTCTTCTTTCTTCAACAATCCTTCTTCTACTAGCGTATCGAGACTAATTAATAATGGATTGCCAGCAAAAGTGCTGAAATTCATGATATATGGAGAATGCTCGTATCCCGTGGGTCCCAAAGGCAAAACTTGCCACAATTTTTGTCCGCTACTGGCGAGAAAATCGATAAATTCGTAAGCCGATTTTCCTAAATCGCCAATTCCATCTGGGCTGGGAAGACAGGTAGGATGCAATAAAACGCCGCTAGCACGTTGAAATGTCATAAGGATATTTGAGGTGAACCAGGATAGAAGATATCGCGTTATTGTCGGTTTTTCATGCTGCTAGGGGTAGAAAATGAAGTAGGAACGGGTTTTGACTAAAAATCTACCGATCTAATCGAAAGTTTATCTGCTACACCCGTCTTTACGGGGTGCGATCGCAAATAACACAAACAATTGGGGAATTCTAATAAGTGTAGAAATTAAGCTTCTTCCCTTGTGACATACGATCCGATAAAACACAATCGTCATTCAATTCGGTTGCAGAATTATGATTATTCCGCTTCTGGCGCTTACTTTATCACTATATGTACCTATCAAAGAGATTGTCTATTTGGAGAAATTACTGATGGAGTGATGCAAATAAATCAACTGGGGAAAGTGGCGCGATCGCACTGGATGAATTTGAATAAACATCATTTAAACCTCGATCTAGATGCATTTGTAATCATGCCAAATCATTTGCACGGAATTTTAATTCTATCTGGCGATCGCTATGGTAGGGCGGGTTTTGACCGAGAACTTTCTGTTACAACCGAAATTCTATCTGGCGATCGCTATGGTAGGGCGGGTTTTGACCGAGAATCTTCTGCCACTACCGAAATCTTATCTGCTAAACCCGTCCCTACGGGGATATCTGGAATGCAATCTGCTTTTGCACATCAACAAAATTCTAAATGTCATGCCGTACCTGACATTATTCGCGGATTCAAAACGTTCTCTGCCCGTGAGATTAATCGAATTCGACGGATATCAAAAGTTCCAGTCTGGCAGCGCAACTATTACGAACATATTATCCGCAACGAAGAATCATTAGAGCGAATTCGCGACTACATCGATCGCAATCCCATGTCATGGTATCTAGATAAACTGCACCCAGATGACCCCAGCAGACCGTAAGGGCGGGTTTAGCCAACAAGATCGCAACCGACCATCTTCAGCCAAAACCTGCCCCATCACGCCATCCCAGGGACAGATTCTGATTCACAATTCGTCCCGACACGCGATCGCCACCCGCGTCAAACACCATCCCAAGGATTGTAGGGGCGGGTTTAGCAAATATGTCAACAACCGCAACCGAAAATTTTCAGCCAAAACCCGCCCTGCCCGACGTGCGATCGCAATAACAGGGCGGGTTTGATAAATAGATGGTCGGTTGTGGTAACGAATTTACGGTAAAAACCCGCCCCTACAGAAATTTTGGTGGGGTTAGGGCGGGTTTGATAAATAGATGGTCGGTTATGGTCGTGAATTCTCGGTAAAAACCCGCCCTAACAGGAATTTCATCGGTCGTTGGGCGGGTTTGGCAAATTGATTTTTGGTTGTGGTAACAAATTCGCAGGCAAAACCCGCCCCTACAAGAAACCCGTCCCTATACCTAAATTTCCCTCTCTAGGTGCTTGTGGAAATCGCGCTAGACTCAATAACTTGAAACAGTGGTTTTTGGGAATACAACTAGCGAGAACATGCAGTACGTATTAAAAGATGACCCCCTTTGGTTCAAAGATGCCATTATCTACGAAGTGCCTGTACGCGCCTTTGCCGATAGTAATAGTGATGGGATCGGTGATTTCCGGGGGCTGACGGAAAAACTCGATTACCTCCAAGACTTAGGCGTTACCGCAGTTTGGATACTACCATTCTTTCCCTCACCACTCAGAGATGATGGCTACGATATTGCCGATTATAAGAATGTTAATTCAATTTACGGTAATTTAGACGATTTTCGCGAATTTTTGAAAGCCGCCCACCAACGGGGCATTCGCGTCATTATAGAATTGATCGTCAACCATACTTCCGACCAACACCCTTGGTTTCAAAGAGCGAGACGTGCGCCTAAAGACAGTCCAGAACGAGATTTTTATGTTTGGAGTGACACGCCGGAGAAATACCAAGAAGCGCGGATTATCTTCCAAGATTTTGAAACTTCTAATTGGGCTTGGGACCCAGTAGCTAAAGCTTACTACTGGCATCGTTTTTACTCCCACCAGCCCGATATTAACTACGATAATCCAGCCGTGCGGGAAGCGGTATTTGACGTGCTAGATTTTTGGCTGGGTATGGGTGTTGATGGGCTGCGGATGGATGCCGTACCTTATCTCTACGAACGGCAGGGAACGAACTGCGAAAATTTAGATGAAACTCATGTTTTCTTGAAACAACTCCGCCAGCAGGTAGATGCTAAGTTCCCCAATCGAATGCTGCTAGCCGAGGCAAATCAATGGCCTGAAGATGCAGCAGAATATTACGGGAATGGAGATGAGTGTCACATGAACTTCCATTTTCCGCTAATGCCGCGCTTGTTCATGTCGCTGCGGATGGAAGATAGCTTCCCCATTTTTGATATTTTGCAACAAACGCCAACAATTCCCGATAACTGTCAGTGGGCGTTGTTTTTGCGCAATCACGACGAACTCACGCTAGAAATGGTAACGGATGAAGACCGCGATTACATGTATCGAGTCTACGCCCGCGATCCAGCAATGCGGTTGAATTTGGGAATTCGTCGCCGTCTTGCACCCCTACTAGGAAACGATCGCCGTCAAATTGAATTACTTAACAGCCTGTTACTCTCCCTTCCTGGCACTCCCGTACTCTACTACGGCGATGAGATCGGCATGGGAGATAACGTATATATAGGCGATCGCAATGGCGTGCGGACACCGATGCAGTGGAGTTCCGATCGCAATGCTGGTTTCAGCCGCGCTAATCCGCAAAAGTTATACTCGCCTGTGATTATTGATTCAGAATATCACTACGCCGCCATCAACGTTGAAGCACAACGGGCTAATACCAATTCTCTCTGGTATTGGATGAAACGCTTAATCGCCACCCGCAAGCGTTTCCAAGCCTTCGGACGCGGTAGTTTTGAATTATTGCACCCAGATAACCGCAAAGTGCTTACCTTTACGCGCACTTATCAAGGCGAACATATTCTAGTGGTGGCAAATCTGTCTCGCTTCGTGCAAACAGTGGAACTGGATTTATCAGCTTTTAAAGGCACGACTCCAGTAGAAATTTTTGGTCGCACGGAGTTTCCAGCAATTGGCGATACTCCCTACTTCTTTAGCATCAGCCCTTATGCCTTTTATTGGTTGAGTCTAGTTGCCAAGCCGAGCGAAATTCAGCCTGCTAGACCCCAAGCAGAGTTACCGACATTGGTTGTCAATAGCAAATGGCAAAATATCTTTGCCCAGCGGGATTTAAGAGTCAGACTAGAAGCTATACTGCCAGAATATCTGTCTACGTGTTCTTGGTTCAATCCGAAAACTCGAATAATTCAAGCCGTACAAATCGCCGAAGTTGTTGCCATCCCCTACAAAAATACCGAAGCCAGAGCCGTTTGGTTGCAGGTAGATTACGTGCAGGGCGATCCAGAAACTTACTTGATGCTGCTGGCTTATGCCGAGGGAGAACAAGCCACACAGACTTTAACAGATAACCGCAGTGCGATCGTTGCTAATTTGTTGGTGCAAGGGAAAGATAAATTCGGCGTATTATTTGAAGCAACCGCAGATAAAAGTTTTCTTGCCTCGTTGATTGAGGCGATCGCCTATCAGCGGCAGTATAAAGGTATGGCAGGGGAACTAATGGCAAGTGCTACCGATCTCTATCCCCAAGCCAGTAGTAACGGTAAAAAAGCCCTAGAACCGACAGTATTAAAGCAAGAACAGGGCAAGACTTTTATTGTCTACGAGGGATTGGGTGCTAACGGTGCTAACCCCAACAATCATCTCGTACTCAAACTCTTCCGCCAGCAAGAAGAAGGAATTAACCCAGATCTCGAAATTCGCCGCTTTTTGGGCGAGAAAAAACGCTTGCAACACTTTGCCCCATTAGTAGGAGCGATCGAATATCACCGTCCGTCAACAACACCAATCACGGTAGGGATATTGCAAGAATACATCCGCGATACCCGCAGTGGTTGGGAATATACCCTCGATAGCCTGCGAGACTATTTTGAGTTAGTGACAACACAACATGCAGAAATGACTGAGATCCCCATACCTGGGGGAAATCTGATCGATATGGGGAGTCGGGAGTCGGGAGTCGGGAGTCAGGAGTCGGTAGGGGCGATTGGCAGTGCGCCTGTACTGGGGACTCAGGAAGAAGAGTTCGAGCCATTTTCTTTGGCTAATCGAACCATCGGTTCGTATCTAGACAGCGCTCAAATTTTGGGGCAATCGACAGCAGAACTGCACATCGCCCTTGCTGCTGATGGCGACAATTCTGGATTTACTCCAGAACCATTCTCGACATTTTACCAACGTTCCATTTACCAACAAGCCCGCAATCTCGCGGGACAAGTCCTTATCGTTCTCAGACAACGTTTAAAAACGCTGACACCGCACGCCCAAGAATTAGCTCAAGATGTCCTGAATCGCCAAGAGCAAATCATGGAGCGCTTTGGGCTGATCCTCAACCAAAAAATTACCGCTATGCGGACTCGCTGTCATGGCGATTATCATTTGGGACAAGTACTCTATACGGGTAAAGACTTCATCATCTCCGATTTTGAAGGAGAGTCGGGACGCAGTTTAAGCGATCGCCGCATTAAACGCTCTCCTTTGCGCGATATTGCTAACATGTTGCAGTCTTTCCATTACGCTGCTAACGTTGGGCTGCGCAACGAAATCGAAAGCGGAATGCTTCGTACGGAAAATTTACCCGTTATGCAGCAATGGGCGCAGTTTTGGTCTACCTGCGTCGGTGCGGCTTTCCTCAATTCATATCTGGCGATCGCTTCTCAAGACTCTTTCTTACCCAAAACCAAGACTGAGTTACAAGTTCTGCTGGATGCCTACCTCTTAGAAAAAGCAATCCACGGCTTGGGCTACGATCTTGATTCTCGTAATGACTGGGTGGAGATCACCTTGGGGCGGATTTTGCAGCTGTTGGATACTTAAGGTTTTTTCTAGCAATTCCTGTAGTAGGGGCGCACAGCTGTGCGCCCCTACTACTAGTTGCTGAATTATCCGCTCGATTTCCATTGGTGCGTCTCTACTACAAGTAAAAATTGATAAAACTTGATATTAATTTTTTAAAGAAAGACGCTTCACGCAGCTTTTGATAGATTTTTAATGTAAAATCATCGCAATCTCAGCCCTACGGTCGTTGCTCGAAGAATAATCTTATCGAGCGATCGCAGTTGATAACAGGAGCGTAAATGCTGCTACGAGTACGGTTAGGTGGCGATCTCTAACATCATACAAATATAAGTATCAAAACAAACAGGCTATAAGAATCTATAAGTTATATGAAACTAGCAAAGTCAGAAGATTTACAAGTTTTAGAGCGAATTCTACACCAACGCTTGCAAACTGAGTTTTCCCAAGTCGATCGCCTGAAAGTCGGTTGCGCGATCGGCGATGACGGTGCTTTAGTGATTTTGAGCCAACACCCACCACAAGTCAATCTCGATACTGATAAAACTTTTACTGCAATTGGGCAGGCTTTACAGTCTCTACGTCCTCAAGCAGTTCAGTCGGTCAGGGTTTATTTGAGAGAGGCGGGACAAAAACAAATTTACGCTCAACACGATATCACTTTAGAACCCGTGGAGGTGGCTCCTGACTCTCAGGTGATGTTAAATGATGCTTCCCCCATTATTTCAGAAACAACTGTATCTCCAGCCGAGACAGAATTATCTCCGCCTGTGGTGCAGCCATTCTCAGGCGATCGCAACATTGTAGATGAAACACCACCTGCACCCCCAATTCCCACAGTAGAAGAGACACCACCAACTAGCCCTGTTGTCATTGAAACACCACCTGCACCCCCAATTCCCATAGTAGAAGAAACACCACCAACTAGCCCTGTTGTCATTGAAACACCACTTGCAGAACAGCCAGTAGCAGCCAGCAGCATCGATTTATCAACTAGCGATCGCACTCCGGCAGCAGCACCAGAATTATCCCCTCCTACAGAAGTAGCAGAACCGCTAACACGACATGAGGCTGAAATTACTGCTGGCGATATAACAACTGAGGATACAACAACTGAGGCGGAGATCGATCCCATATCCTCCCCACAACCATCAAAGCCTCCAGTCGAGGAACCTCAAATCGAGGAGGATTCTTTAGCAGAATCTCCGCCTGTTGTCAATCGAGAAGATGTACCCGTCGAAACGTCAAGTTTAAGCCCAGCAACTTCTTCACCGGAAACGTCTAGCGAAACCTGGCGATCGCTACCTTTCGAGCAACGGTTAGAAACAATCGCTAAGCCTGAACCAGCAACTCAAGCAGAATCAACAGCAGAATCAACAGCAGACTCCAATCCAAACATCAATACAGCTACACTTCCCTACCCTGTCTTACCCTTACAGCGATTGCCGAAAGCAGCCAAGACAAAAATTCCTCGGGCGGCGCTAATTGCTGGAGGTGGAGTCGCGATCGTAGCATTCTTTAGCAGTGCATATGTCTTATCTAGCCCCTGTACGATTGGTAGGTGTCAGCAGTTCGCAACAGCAAAGCAGTTATATCAGGAATCAAATCGAATCGTACAAGGAGCCAAGCAGCGATCGGAATTAATTGATGCTGAAAAACAACTGCAAGATGCAAATAACCTACTCAAACAAATTCCACCTTGGTCGAGCCGCCACCAGGAAGCACAAAATTTTTCCAGCACGATCGCCAATCGAGCCACTAATATAGATCGAGTGCTAGCGGCGTTGGAAGAAGGCGATACAGCAGCAAACAAGCTGAAACAACCCATCCGCTCTTTGGAAGATTGGCGCGCCATCCAAGCTTTGTGGCAAAGAGCGATCGCCTCTTTATCTGCGGTTCCTAAAGATAGCGATCTATATCCCTTAGCACAGAAAAAAACTACTGAGTACCGAGGCAGCTTGCAGGCTGTAGAGCAGAAAATGCAAGCGGAGCAACAAGCATTTCAAAAATTTCCTCAAGCGCAAAGTTCAGCGCAGGCAGCACAACAACAGCAACTGACGGCGCGATCTTTACAAGCTTGGCAAATAGTTCGTACCAATTGGCAAAACGCGGTAGATAATCTTAGCTCAATTCCGCAGTCGAGTACAACTTACCAACAAGCACAGCAACTACTCGCACAATATCGCCCTCAACTTCAAGCAGCTAGCGATCGCGTTGCCAAAGAAACAATATCCACCAAAGCATTTTCCCAAGCAATAAACTCCGCCGAACTTGCCGAACGGCAAGAACAACAGAATCAATTTGCTACAGCTCAAACCAACTGGAGACAGGCTTTAATCTTCGCTCAACAGATTCCCAGTGGGACTCAGTACTACGACCGAGCGCGATCGCTCATTAATACTTATACCGCGAAGCTCGAACAAGCTAACAGCAACCTGCAAGGCGCTAATCTCACCCAAAAAGTTCGCGCCGACCTCGATCGCGCTTGCTCCGGTAGAATTCGGGTATGTAGATACAAGTTAGATAACAAACAAATCTTCGTCCAGTTGACTTCCAGCTACGAACAGGCTGTCGAGAAAACATTTATCAACGCCAGACTTAGGGGTGACTCAAAAGTCCAATCTGATATTGCAACTCAATATCGCACCCTCAAGCAAGTTCTCGAAGGCATTAGCAACACGACTCGTCTACCCCTACAAATTTATGCTTCTGATGGCGGGCAAATGCATTCTTATAAGCCAAAGGAAGTGAGTAGCGAGCAGTGACTTACGATTCACCGAACCAGCTGCGCGGCGGAATTAAAAAACTGACGACATAGCCCTTGGGTAACGAGAATTGCTGTGGCTAAGTTAGTAAAGGCAAGCATGAACATGACTAAAATTTGGTAGGATGCGGCATCGAGGGGACTCACACCGCTGAGAATTTGTCCTGTAATGATGCCTGGAAGGGTAACGATACCGATGACCATCATTTGATTCAGGATCGGAATTAACCCAGCGCGGATGGCATCTTTTCGGTACTGAGCTACAGCTTGTTGGGGTGTCGCACCTAAACTTAAATGAGTCTCAATCTCTAGTTGGCTGGCATTAATTGTACTGACAAGACGCTCTCCCGCGATCGCCGCCCCATTAATCGCATTTCCTAGAATAATTCCCGCCAAAGGAATGATATATTGCGGTTCGTACCACTTCTGCGGTTGAACGATCAGCAGGTTGACATAGCTCAGAGTAAAAGCCGTACTGACAAATATTGAAATCCAGACTAAAGGTAGCAAGCGGGGAATCTTTTTGCCAATCCGGTTGCGAGACACTACAGCCGCAATTGTTAGCATCACCAACACCACTGCTAGCACTGCCCAAGGGTTATCTATCCGAAAAATAATATCTAAAATCGCTCCCACGACGAACAGTTGCAAGATCGTTCTTACCGTCGCGATCGCCAAACTCCACTCTAAGCCCAAACGCTGCCCAGCCGATAGCCCGATTGCGATCGCCATCAGCGCTACAGCCAGAACAAAATCTACTAAATCGAGTCTAATTAGAGTGTCCATCTACCAATTTGCCATTTTCTTGCGATACAACTTCTGATTTGATTAACTAATAGAAAAACTTATGGTTCAAAGCGTGACTCAATCTACTCGCGTTCCTATCTTAAATCTGGCGCAGCAATATACGGATCTGGCAACTGAAATTAATGATGTTGTTTTCAAAGTACTTGCCTCTGGCGGTTATGTAGGTGGGGCAAATGTTGCTAACTTTGAGCAAGAATTTGCCACATATACAAATGTTTCTGAGTGCGTCGCCTGTAATTCCGGTACGGATGCACTGCTGCTAGCATTGCGGGCGTTAGGTGTTGGGGCTGGGGATGAAGTGATTACCACGCCCTTTTCTTTTTTTGCTACGACTGAGACTATTAGTGCTGTCGGTGCAAAGCCAATTTTTGTAGATATTGACGCGCCAACATTTAATCTTGACATGACTCAGGTAGAGTCAGCAATTACAGCTAAAACTAAAGCTATTATTCCGGTTCATTTATACGGACAGCCAGTTGACATGACTGCCCTAATGGCGATTGCTCAAACTCACAAACTTGCTGTGATTGAAGACTGCGCCCAAGCAACAGGAGCATTGTGGGCAGGACAAAAAGTCGGTAGCATCGGTCATGTTGGCTGTTTTAGTTTCTACCCTACAAAGAATTTAGGTGCTTGTGGCGATGGCGGTGCGGTGACGACGAACGATCCAGAAATTGCGGCAAAGATGCGAATGCTACGCAATCACGGGGAGAAAAATCGTTACTATCACGAAGATATTGGATTAAATAGTCGTCTGGACGCTATACAAGCAGCGATTTTGCGAGTCAAGTTACGTTATTTAGATACTTGGAACGAACAACGACGGGCGATCGCTGCTCGCTATCAAGAATATCTCGCTCCAGTTCCAGGTGTTGTCCTTCCCCAGGAATTACCAGGCGGCGAGGGAGTTTGGAACCAATACACAATTCGTTTGCCAGACGTAGGGACACACATCTGTGCGTCCAGTAGCAATTATCGGGATGAGATCCGCCAGCGCCTACAAGAAAAAGGTGTGGGTTCGATGGTTTACTATCCTTTGCCTTTACACTTGCAACCTGTGTATCAAAATTTAGACTACCAACAAGGGCAATTTCCGATCTCGGAACAAACTTGTCATGAAGTCTTATCCCTGCCTATCTTCCCTGAACTTTTTCCTGAAGCACAAGAACAGGTCGTTTATTGCCTGAAGGATTGTTTAACGTAAAGGCGGGTTCACCCAGAATATCTGTGAGAGCAAAGTTTTTTGGTAAACGCGCCCCGTACACGAGTCGAGAATCGTAGGGGCGCACAGCTGTGCGCCCGTACAGGAGTCGGAAAACAATAATCCAAAAGTCCCCCTTGTGTAAGGGGGATTTAGGGGGATCTGCCCACTCGCCCTTGTGTAAGGGGGATTTAGGGGGATCTATCTTTGAGTTCTTAAAACGGGACGGTTAACAGTGGCAAGAGATTCAACCAAACTACGAACGGCTGCAATCATAGCCACTTCGCTATTGAGTTGGTTAATTGCCGAACCTACACCCACACCAGCTGCACCAGATGCGATCGCCATTGGTGCGGTTACGTTAGAAATACCGGAAGCACACAACACTGGTGCGAATACAGCGCGGGAGATTTCGTAGGCGGCGGCGAGGGTAGGTGCAGCTTTCTCAACCAAACCCAACGTACCGGAATGAACGGGACTGCTGCTCGTACCACCTTCGGTTTGGATAATATCAGCTCCAGCTTTTACAAGCTCCTCTGCTAGCTGCACTTGGCGATCGAGTTCTAAAATGTGGGGAACGGTAACGGAAAGGGTAATTTCAGGCAAGAGCGATCGCGTAATTTCTGTTAAGGCGAGGACTTCCTCTGCTTCAAATCTGCGTCCTTGAGCGTAGAAGCTATCGAAGTTACCAATTTCAATTAGATCTGCACCAGCTGCTACACAGGTGACAAATTTTTCTGGGTCAACTGCTGACACACAAATTGGCAAATTTGTCAATTCTTTTACCATCTGTACTAGCTCGACATCAGCAGCAATATCAACAAAAGTAGCACCACCGCGATCGGCTGCGTTGACTGTCGCTGCTACGCTTTGGCGATCGAGGTTATTCAAACCGCTAATAATTTTTAGCGCCCGTCCTTGGGTAAAAGCTTGGTGGAGTAGAGGATGCATGGTCATGATTTCTCTCTTGTGTCCTGTAAAGGAATATTGTGACATTCTCGGAGGTTTGAAGCTAGTATTAGCTCACGCAAAGATGAGGACACTCTCGTCTTGTCTTCCTTGTCTTCCTTGTCCCCCTTGTCCCCCTTGTCTTCCCGATTCTCCACTCCCCCTGAATTACCGCTGGGCGCTCCGAGAAAGAGCAGTTACACGCCGCACATCGGAAAATACTCCTTCCCCATGTAGTTCGTACATTGTCGGCTTCACTTCAACTTTTAGCAAGCGAGATGTATTGACGCAAATCGTTTGTTCTGGCAAATGTAGCAAGCACCAAGGTTTGTCCAGATGTTTCAAAATCCGCTGCTGAATTTCTTGAGGAGTCAGAGCATTATCTTCGTGCAAAACCACATTGAAGGCTTCTATTTGACCGTTAGTGTAGAAAAACGTGATTTGTAGCATATTGTGGTCGTTCATCGCTAGGAATTACCTCTCTGGCTTGGTTTTCAAGTAACTTTTGCCTTAACTCTCCCAAATCCAGCATTCTGTCAAGGCTAGTATTGTATTACCCAAAATTCAGTTGTCAGTTATCAGAGAACAGGGAGCAGAGGAGACTAGGAGCAGAGGGGCAACTACCAACTACCAACTACCAACTACCAATCCCTACACAAATTTCTAGTCTTCTTCTATACAAACTTCACCATTTTGTGATTGAGTCGTGATATCTTGTTGAGCATCTGCAAAATAAAATCATCCTTAGGTTAGATGCCAAGATCTATGAAGTGGAATCTCAGTCTGGAGGCAGAATTTTTTTATCAACAGGGATTGCGTCGCAATAAAGCCGAACAATACGCAGAAGCTCTACTGAGCTTGGATATAGCTGTGGAATACAAGCCAGATTACGCTGATGCTTGGTCGCAGCGGGGTATAGCCTTGGGTAGTTTAAACCGCCATGAAGAGGCGATCGCCAGTTTCGATCGCGCTATTACCCTGCGTCCAGATGCTAGCTGGGTTTGGCACAATCGCGGGATTGCCCTGGGTAAGCTGGGTCGTTATATTGAAGCTCTCAATAGTTTCGATCGCGCTTTAGAATTTAACCCCGATGCGGCGACAATTTGGCACAACCGAGGGATTACTCTGATCGATCTTGGTTGCTACGAAAAAGCTGTTATTAACTTTGAGAAAACAATCCAGCTACGACCAGATGCTTACTGGGCATGGTACAACCGAGGTACGGCACTGGGACATCTCAAGCAATATGCAGCAGCAGTTGATAGCTTCGATCTCGCCCTAGAGTTTCAACCTGACGATCTCTTGACTTGGAATAATCGCGGCATCACTCTCAGCGACTGGGGTGAATATACCAAAGCAGTAGCTAGCTTCGATCGCGCTTTGGCAATCGATCCAGAATATAGCAAGGCTTGGTACAACAAGGGGGTAGCGCTGCGAAAATTAGGAGATTTCACAGCAGCAGTCACCTGTTTCGATCGCACTGTTGAGTTGGAGCCTAATGATTTTTGGGCGTGGTATAACAGGGGACTATCTCTAGCACAAGTTGGTGAAAAAGAAGCAGCGATCGCTAGCTACAAACATGCTCTTAGCATTCAACCCCAAGATATGGCAGTTTGGTACGATTGTGGTTTGGCTTTGTATGAATTGTGCCGTTACCAAGAAGCGATCGCCATTTACACCAAAGCTTTAGAAGTCCAGCCTCATACACCTATATTTTGGTACAATATTGCCTGCTGTTATGCTTTGCAATCGCAAGCCGAACAAGCAGTTATTAGCTTACAACAGGCAATTCAAATCAGTCCAGATAAGTATCGTACTCTTGCCAAGAATAGCTCGGTCTTTCATACCATTTCTCAAGACGAAAGATTTCAAAATTTGATCTCTGAGTCGCGTGTAGATGTATAATATCAGAGTATTTTTACTTTAAAATTTCTGTCAGTCATATAAATTTTCTTAGCCAGCAACAACTGGCTATTTTTTGTTACATATAGCGATTCTAATATGATGAGATACATTCGTGGGGACGTACAGTGTTGCCTCTCTATAGAATTGTATGCGCTTTATAATTTCGCTAAAACTTTCAGAATTTTTCTCAGTAAGACTACACAAACGTATTTATGAAATCTTTAGCATAATTACCGCGATCGTGCGGCAATAAATTACTGTACTTCAGGGCAAACTAGATCTTAAGTTCAATGCAAACTAGGAAAAACCTTGTCGTTACAAACCTTTCTAATTAAACTTTTAGTACTAAAACGATCTCAAGATCGAGGGTTTACTATAGTTCTTGCTCTTAGTATGGGTTTGATCGTGATGGCAATTGCGACTACCCTAATTTTCCGTGCTTCTCGTAACGAAGCGATCGCATCTACCCGCACTCATACTGGCGATAGTTTAGCTGTTGCTGAAGGAGGTATTGCTAGAATTCTAGCTCTCATGACTAAACCAGAAAACGCAGTTTTACTAACTCGAAATTACGATCCAATCGACCCAAAAACGGGAAAAAATTATCTAGGAGCTGACGGCATTCCTAAAACGAGCGACGATACTACAATTGCTATTAATGAATGGATAACTCCGATTACTTTTCCTTGTCTACCGTCAGTATCTCCTAATGTAACCGCACTGACTGGTTCTAACAGTATTGGTAACGGTCAATTTCATTTGTTGGCATATCGTTACGATAGTTTAAAGCAAACAGGAACTTTCTTAATATCGGGTCAGAACGATAATTCTATCGCTTATCTTGCAGTCACAGTCGCAATTAATGTAACAATTCAAAAGTTTCCTGGCGCTATTAGCACTCATACTACTTTCGATCCCGATCGCATTGAAATAAAAGTACGCAAAATTGTAGGTAAGAATGCTAATATTTACTTCGATCCTGTTACTGCTTTCGATAATTCTAATCTGAATGGATATGCCATAAAAGGTGGTGCAAATAGATCTCAATATCTCGCTGCTATCGGTTCGGTATCAGATACCACAGATACTAGTATTGATGGCACAATTTTCGCTTGTAAGCTGCAACTTAACTTTCCCTTCACTGCGCAAGGTACGGATTTAGGAGACATCACAGATCCCAGGTTTTCATTGCTGTCGCTTCCACTTACTGGTACTAGCGGACAAATTACTCATTATCAAACTAATAAAATTGATATTACTGACAAAGTAATTAATGTTGATACAACTGCTGGTCCAGTTTATCTTTATATAAAAGGTTCGTATTTAGATAAAGAGGGATTTCATCTGCGAGGAAATTCTAAAATTCGTAATATTCGCACTGATGGACAACTGCCCAGAGTTGGAGATTTACGAATTATTATTTTATACAGTGGTTCGGGAACGCCGCAGTCTGCCTATCTTTACAACACTGCTTGTATTCAAAATGCTTTTCTTTACAATCGGGATGCGGATTTCAAATTAGAAACTTCAGGCGACGGTTGTGAGAGTCCTGGGAATAGTAATTTTGATGGAGTTGTGTGGGCTGAAGATCTTCAAAACACTAATACTAGTAATACTGGTATTAGTGTACCAGATGACGTTCTCAGTTTGTCAGACTTAGCTAATAGCTTTAACCTATATACTATTAATAAAATTGGCTCGCTCCAAAAGTGGCAGCGATATAAGTTGTAGAGTTATAAGGTTTAATTTTTTTAGTACTTTGCGATCGCCTCAAATTCAATTCTTCAGCTCACCGTAGTTTTACTGAAAATTCAGCACATAATATTTAGTAGAATCACCGTAGAATTACCGTAATAAGCCAGTACAACCCAGGGCAAACTAGACTTAATTTTTAGTTTGTCTAACAGAAAAAATATTCTTTGTATTTCACCAAAACAGGATTTCTATGAAGAAAATTGCTTTTTATATATAGTTAATGCAATAGCTCATTAGTAATCGCATTATACTATTAAATGAATTAGCCATAATCTAATTTACAAAACATTAAAAATAACGCGATCGATGCATCTACAGAAATCGGCAACACAAGATGAAGGATTTACTCTTTTTGAGGTATTAATATCTATAGTTATAGTTAGTGTATTTCTTGCTATAGCAATGCAAGCGCTTTTATTTACGATTGTTTTTAAAGTACGCGCCGAACAACGTCACGAAGCAATCACTTGGATTCAGAAGGATTTAGAATTCGTTAAGAATCAAGCTAAAGAATACGAAATTAATACTTTTCCTTATTCCGATAGATGTAACGCCACTACTTCTGCTGACGGCTTTGCTGCGGGATTACTACATAGTATACTTGGCACTCCAATGTTACCACATCCATCAGCACCACCTACCACAACATCTGTTTCTAAAACTTTAGCAGGAAAGAGTTTCACTCTAACTCGAACTGCTATTTACGATACTCCTACTTATTCTTACAAATTACTTCAGCTAACTTATAATGTCACGCCAACAGATAGTAGTTCTCCGATCGCAACGCTTTCAACTGAGGTAATTTCTGATGCGTCGCTTAAGTGTCCGTAGAAATAATCAAAATAAAGGCTTTTCTTTAATAGAAATATTAATAATAGTTGTCATTATTGGTATTCTAGCCGCGATCGCAGTTCCTAGCTTTGCTGGTTCTTTGGATCGCGTCAAATTGAATCAAGCAGTCGTTGAAGTCAGAGGAATTTTGCAAGAAGCCCAAAGACAAGCTATTCGTAAAAGTCAACCTTGCGATGTCATGTTGATGTTATCAACTACACCAGTACAAATTACTGCGAATTGTGGTGTTACGGGCGATCGCAATTTATCAAAGGGAGTTCAACTAATAACAAATATTAGTCAAATAATGGGTAATCCCATCAAAATTACTTTTGGCATTTTAGGCACAGCAGAATTTACAGTTATCACTTCTATAAACCCTCCTCCTCCAGTCGATCCGAGTGGAAAACTGATCTTTTCTGTTGCCCACAACTCCATTCACAATAAAAAATGTCTGGCTATATCTAATACTTTAGGATTGACAAGAGCTGGTGACTACACAGGTGATTCTACCACGGCAAATCACATTACCGATGACGGGATTTGTACTGCATCCTAATTAAAAGTTCTATGAAAAAATATTTTGCTCGAATCTACCGTCGATTTCATACTTCTCATTCTTCTAGAGGATTCACACTCGTAGAAGTATTAATTGCAGTCTTAATTAGTACAATAGTAATTATAATTGCTGGATTTGCTTTAGTCACAATTACATCTTTTGATAATAAAGCGGAAGCCAGAACCGAAAGGCAAATCGATCTCAATCGTGCTTTCGATTTCATGACTCATGAAATTAGAATGGCAAGTAGAATAAATCGGCTTGAAACTGAAGTCGCAGATAACTCCACTACAACTCTGGAAAAAATTGTAGAAGACGCTGAGATTAAAACAAAGTTAGGTAGTTATGGCACAATTGCTTTATATCTAGAAATTCCTATTACTAATATTCCTCCTTCTTGTCCTACCCCAACTGCTTCTTACACAGTTCCTGCTGATTATCAAACAGGGTATGACAAAGTAGTTTACGATATTCGCCCTACAACTGGAAGTTGGCTGAGTCCGAGAATAATCGCGCGTTACGGACGCATACCCAACACGGATGGTTCAATCGATCCTTGCAAAAACCCTGTTGCTAGCGATATTTTAGTTGACTCAATTTCTGACACGGTTGCGGATACAAGTCTTATTCCTGCTTGCAGCTTACCTGCCATTCGTTTCGGTGCTGGAGGCTTTTATGTTTGCGTCAACGGCAGCTTAGTCGATCTTTTCTTATGCGGTAAAGTTTGCGATTCTGAAAATTTACCTGTTATAGGTAGAGCGTTTTCTCGCCTCAGCAGCTACAGTACCGAACTCGCACCCGTGCTATCCGGTAGCAAGTCAGGAACAACCGAGATGAATTTGACTTGGACTTGGAGTGGTACGGGTAATCCGACTTACAAAGTCTATCGCACCGTGGATGGGGTAGCTACAGAGGTTTATAGTGGCTCTGTCTCTAGCTTAGATAGCAGCAGTCTGACTCCCAGCCTTCGTCCTACTTCTAGTAAACAGAACTGCTACACAGTTAGAGCAACTATCGGTTCGTATACTAGTGCGCCAAGCAATGCAAGGTGTGAAGATTTCTAAGATACCAGGCAAACAGAATGCCAGGTAATTTAGTTATTTAGAATCGATAGCAAGCCTGCGTGGAGAAATTGCTTGAGCAAGCACTATGCGACGGACTGAATTTGCCATAAAATTATCCTTTAATAAACTAGTTATTGCTCGCTGATAACTGGTCACTGATAACTGCCAGAGCGGGTTTATTAGACGACTTCGTTTCTGACAGAAATTTCGGGTGAACCCCGCCCCCTAAATTGGTCACTGATAACTGGTCACTGTTTATGCGATCGCAATGGCAATGTTTGCTCCAAAATTTGGGTGAATGGCAGGGTTCGTTTACTCGATTCTCACCCCAAGCAGAGTTAATCGAAGATACGCCTACAGTCGTATCTTTAGCTGGATTAAACGATAATAAAACCATCCGTCAAATTGTCCGTTTCTTACCATCCAATCGTCCCGCTGAGGAAAAAGTATTTGAATACAGTTCTCTGGGTAAGGGGGTACTGTTTTTTGAAAATGGTGCGTTTTCTCAAGGTTCGATTCAATTTAGTCCGTTTGCAGAATTTGGCGCAGAACTTGGTTTAATTCATGGCGATCGCCGCTTGCGCTTAGTGCAACTTTTTACACCGAACGGAAAGTTAGATAAAATTACGTTGATTCGCGAATATCTTGCTGGTACGACAACTCCAGAACGTCCGCCGCTACAGGTTGATGACTTAGTAGGTAAGTGGCAAGGGGAAGCAGTCACAATTTATCCCGACTGGCGATCGCCCGATACTTATTCTACACAACTGCAAATTGAGCGCCTTGGTAGCGATCGCCTCGCACAACAGTTGACTATTTACTCTACGCCAGAAAACCCTTACCAAATTAGTTCCACGAGCAAAATTGCCGGATCGTTACTCTACTTTGAGGGGAATTCTCAAACCAATCCTCAAATGAGTCCCCAGATTAATCAAGTTATGCTACTACCAGATGGCGCTTCTGCTACCTGTCCTCAACAAGTGCAGTTAAGACAAGCCTTTTTTCTCGAAGTGGGTTGGCTAGTACAGCCAAATCTACGACAAAGGCTGATAAGACGTTACAACGACAAGGGTGAATGGACTAGCCTGACTTTGGTTACTGAAAGGAAGTGAGTGGTAATTGGTAGTTGGTAGTTGGTTAAAAGGCGAGAGGCGAGAGGCGAGAGGCAAGAGGCGAGTGGTAAATTCCAAATTCCCTAGCTTGCTTCCCCGAAGGGGTATTCCGAATTCCGAATTCTCCCTAATAACTGATGTGCGTAAATTTACTGAAAAATTCATTGATATCTATCTGATTATAGTAGCGATCGCTTAGTGTTTATGGTAGAAATACGTAATGTATCTGTTAAAATAATTACTAAATTTATGCCCGTACAAAGCTTTCGAGTCAGTAAATCGCAAAATCCTTGGGCTGAGGGTTCTAAGTTACTGGGAATAACATTGCTAATTGGATTTGGCATTCGGATCACTGCGGAGCAGTGTTACTTAATCCCTTCTACTTCCATGAAGCCTACTTTACAGATTGACGATCGCCTCTTCGTTGATAAAATTAGCTACCACATCGGCAATCCTCAGCGAGGAGATATCATCGTGTTTACCCCTCCAGAAGCAGTGATTCAGGAAGAACATTCTCGCGATGCATATGTGAAGCGAGTTATTGGACTGCCAGGAGAGAAAGTAGAAGTGAATAATGGGATCGTATATATCAACGATCGCCCTTTAACAGAACATTACATTGCCGAGCCACCGGAATACATTTTAGCAGCAGCGATCGTGCCACCCAATTCTTATCTTGTGTTGGGAGATAATCGCAATCGCAGCTATGACAGCCATGCTTGGGGTTTTATCAGTCGCGATCGCATTATTGGTAAGGCAGCAGTGCGTTTTTGGCCTCCCTACCGTGTAGGTAGTTTGTACGCTGAAACCGCCAGCAGTAACTAGATAATTAGGTAAAGCCTACTTTCAGTTCAGCGCATAGAAAATTCCCCCAAATCTCAATCGAGAAATGAGGGGAATTTACAACCACTAACTAACAACTAAAACTCAAACGTTGTCCTCAACGTACCGACAACAATATCGCTATTGTCGCTATCGTGACCTGGAGCAGTCAGCCAAATTACGCCAGGTGCAACCGAGATATTATCAGTCAGTTGATATCGATAGGAAGCTTCAACGTGCAACCCAGTGTCGGGATCTCTTCTTCTTTCTACACCGTCGCCATCAGCAACAGTAAAACCACTCGTACCCGTTAGTTTAGGTTCCACCGCCACAATAATATTGAGTAGGTTTCCTTCCTTGCCCAAATCGGGAAAACTGAGAGACAGAGCATAGTTCCACACGTCAGCATCACCCAATCCAAGCACGATCGCCTTACTCAATCCTGCCCATCCACCAATTCTAATTCCAGGGGTGATGTCAAACTGTGCTTCTACACCGTAGTGATTGCCCACTACCGATCGCGTGCTGCCATCAGCATCGGTGACTTCTACTAGCGATCTGATACTACCTTGTTCTGTCGTGTTTAAGGCTTCGTCATACGTATGAAGATAGGCAAAAGCAACCTTAAATCTGTCAGTTCCGTATTCTAATCGCCCGAGAAAGCTGTTGCTACCGTTAAATAAACCGTTACCAGGGGCAGGATCTTCAGCATTACCAGCTTGATAGCCAAGTCCCAGTTTCAAAGCTTCAGTTATCGAGAATTCTGTAATTATCCCTGCATTCTGTCCCCCTGCATTATAGATGGGGTTGAAGCTGAGATTACCGATTGCACCTACATTCGTATCGGTAATCAGGTTATCGACAATATCAAAAACGTCGTCGTATTCTCCAGAGTTAGCTAGTAGCCAAACTTTTAGATTATCGCCAACTTGAAAACTGTAGTTGAGGTTATCTATAACAACATCGTTATCAGTACCCGTAGCATATGCTATCTGTCCTTCATTTGTAATGTTGCCTACATAGTCAAAGGCACTAAAATTACCTGCTTGCAAGCGAACTTGCAGTTGATCTGTACCAGTAAAACTAGACAGGAAATTGAACCGCATTCTCGTTTGTAGGACTGTGTTGTCCTCCACGTCATCGCCAAAAGTATCGCTAGCCGCCATAATGACTTGAGCGCTCAATTTGGTTGTGGTGGAAAATTGATTCGCTTCTAGTTCGGCGGTGGTTGCTTCTAAAGCATCGACTCGACCGCGCAAAGTTGCAAGTTCCGTACCGAACTCCTCTTGCAACCGTTGTAAAGTTGCCAAGTCTTCTTTGTTGACCATATCGGCAGAAGCGGTAGCAATCAGTTCGTTGACTCGATCTAAACAAGCGTTTAACCCTGCGGCAAATTCATAACGAGTTAAAGCGCGATTACCGCGATAAGTTCCATCAGGGTATCCCGCAATGCAACCATACCGTTCTACCAAAGATTGCAATGCCTGAAATGCCCAATCTGTAGGCTGCACGTCTGATAATTGGGAAACTGAAGTCACTTGAGCTAGCTGTGGCGATCGCTCTTTTGTCGTTAATGTCTCAACGCTGGTTGTTGAAGTCACGGGAGTCACTGAACTTATATCTCCCGCGATCGCTGAGTTCAAATATAAAGAATTGGCAGCAATAAACGCTAGAGAAACGAATAATGAATCTCTAAAAAGTCGTTTCATTAGTCTATACCTCACACCTTTTTAGATATTTACCGAAATGGCAAAGAAAAAAAGTTACCTGGATTACGATCTCTTACTAAAGTTAAAAGTTAAAAGTTAAAAGTTAAGATTTTCCGACTCCCGATTCCCGACTCCCGACTCCCGCAAAAATGAGAGTAAATTGGTATGATGCCTTTATCTATTTCCCTATGATTCCTACCAGAAGAGTTTATTTGTTGCTGTTATTGGGAATAGCAATCGCACCCCTATTAGCCACAATTTGGAACGTACCGCGCAGTATCCTGGTGATGCTGCTGTTTGATGCTGTTATCTTAGGGCTGACGATCGCCGATAGCCTAATAGTACGCCGTCATCGCGTCCAAATTGAGCGATCGCTACCTCCCAGACTTTCCATCGGACGGGATAATCAAGTTGTTTTGACAGTGCGATCGCTGAAAAAATCAGCTCAAATTCAAATTTGCGATTATTCCCCGATGCAGTTTGCCGTTTCTGCAACTACGCTGACTGCTTCTGTTGAACCTCATAGCACGACAGAATTAACTTATACAATTCACCCTAACCAACGGGGAGAATTTGGCTGGGGAGATCTGCAAGTGAGACAATTGGGTGCTTGGGGATTAGGTTGGGATAACTGGAAAATCGCTCAAAGTCAGAAAGTCAAGGTTTATCCTGACTTAGTAGGGTTGCGATCGCTCTCCATTCGTCTGACGCTACAATCGGCTGGTTCAATCCGCAAGCTGCGCCAACGGGGAATCGGAACGGAATTTGCCGAACTTAAAGATTATGGTACAGGTGACGATTTGCGGTTGATTGACTGGAAAGCTACGGCACGTCGTAACCGTCCTTTGGTGCGAGTTTTGGAGCCAGAACACGAACAAACTCTGATTATTCTATTGGATAGAGGACGCTTGATGACAGCTCAAGTATCGGGTTTAAAGCGATTTGACTGGGGTTTAAACGCAACTTTGGCTTTAGCACTAGCGGGAATTCATCGCGGCGATCGCGTGGGTGTGGGAATATTTGATAAACAAATCCATACTTGGATACCACCAGAACAAGGACAAAATCAATTAAACCAACTGATCGATCGCCTGACACCAATTCAACCCGTATTACTCGAATCTGACTATATTGGTGCTGTCACGAGTATTATCAAACAACAAGCTCGCAGAGCCTTGGTAGTATTAATTACAGACATTGTTGATATAACCGCTTCTGCCGAATTATTAGCCGCATTAGGAAGACTGACACCCCGTTATTTACCTTTTTGCGTTACGCTACGCGATTGGCAAGTGGATCGGTTAGCTCATACTTCTACAGATGAAGTGAATCAGACTTATGCCCGTGCTGTGGCTTTGGATTTATTATCTCAGCGTCAAGTTGCCTTTGCTGGTTTGAAACAAAAAGGGGTTTTAGTATTAGATGCACCAGCCGATTTGATTTCCGAACAGTTGGTAGAGCGGTATTTGCAGCTTAAGGCAAGGAATCAGTTGTAGTTGGTAGTTGGTAATTGGTCGGGGTAAGGTAGCTAGCTTGACATCTGTTTTTTGAGAAAGTCGATGAAGACTCGCACTTTGAGCGGAACGTAAGCGCGGGAAGGATAGATCAGCCAAGCTGCGGTGTTGAAATCTGTTGCTGTCACTTGATAATCTAGAAACACGTTGACAAGCTTGCCATTATTTAAATCTTCGTCAATTAACCAGTGGGGCAGCAATGCCAAACCCATTCCAGCGATCGCGCACTGCTGAAGTGCGATCGCGCTAGAGATGACAACGCGCCCACGCACGGGAATTTCGCTCTTGTCCCCATTTTTATCCATGAATATCCATCTCGATCTGAAGCCAGCCAACGGGAAGAGAAGACAATTGTGTTGCTCTACATCACTCAGTTTTTGTGGTTGACCGCATCGTTTGAGATAATCTGGGCTAGCGCAGACCGAATAGCGGGTACGCATCAGTTGTTGGGCAATTAAAGTAGAATCTGCGAGTGGTCCGAGACGAACTGCAACGTCAATTCTTTCAGCTAACAAATCGACGATCGCATCTGTGAGTAATAGATCGACCGTAAGATCTGGGTACATCGTGCCGAAACTACTCAATAGCGGGACGATGCACTTGAGTCCGAACGAAACAGAAGCTGTCACCCGCAGCGTTCCTTTTGGTTGTCCAGAAACATCTGTTGCTATATCTGTCGCCTGCTGCATCTCCTCAACTAATGGCTCGATGCGCTCAAAATAAGCAATGCCAGCCTCAGTTGGAGACAGTTGGCGTGTCGTTCTCTGAAGTAACCTAATTCCAAGTTCTTCCTCTAAACTGGCGATCGCACGTGAAACGGAAGATGGATCGATATTGCGATCGCGTGCTACAGCGGCAAAACTACCCTGTCTCATCACTTCCACAAAAATTTGTAGTACAGAGATGTCCATTCCTTAGCTCGGGCTTTTGCACCAATATACCTCAATTCATGCAGAATCTACACGAGAATCATTCGTAAATGAGTGTTTACTGCTGTTTTTACAACAACTAAAGTAGAGTCATCGCTAAAGACAGCAATACCTACAAATTCACTGCTAGCAAATAGCAGGCAGCTACACCAATCAAACATTTCATAGGAGGTAGAGTATGAGCCGGATTGCAGTTTTAGGAATTGGCGCAATGGGATCTCGCGTCGCACAGAACCTACTCAAGGCAAACCATCAGGTTGTTGTTTACAATCGCACGGCAGAAAAAGCAATGCCTTTGGTGAACCAAGGAGCCATTTACGCTGCAACACCACGAGAAGCCGCCGAGCAAGCCGATATCGTTATTAGTATGGTTGCCGATAATGATGTGTCACGCGCAGTTTGGTGCGACTCCGCAACAGGTGCGGTGCTGGGACTGAGGAAAGATGCGATCGCGATTGAGTCTAGCACCTTAACCGTTGATTGGACGACAGAATTAGCAAAGGAAATTACCAGCCGTGGAGTAGCCTTTCTCGATGCTCCCGTCGTTGGCTCTCGTCCGCAAGCTGATGCTGGAAAGTTGATCTACTTAGTTGGAGGCGAGACAGAAACCTTAGCACAAGTCCAAAATATCTTGTTGTCCGCAGGTGCTGCAACGATTCATCACGTTGGTTCTGCTGGTCAAGGCATGGCAATGAAACTTGCTGTCAATGCATTGTTTGGCATTCAAGTGGCAGCACTAGCAGAGGTTGTGGGCATATTGACCAAGAACGGGGTAACAAGCGCCAAAGCAATTGAATGTCTGGGTGAGTTACCCGTCATCAGTCCAGCTGCTAAAGTGGCAGGAAGTTTGATGCTGGCACAAAACCACGCACCGCTGTTTCCAATTGAGCTAGTAGAAAAGGATTTTCGCTATGTCATTCAGACAGCGCAAGCAGTTGAAGCGTCAATTCCAGCATCTACAGCCGTTCGAGATATCTATCAAACAGCGATCGCCAATGGGTATGGCAGCGACAATATTACAGGTGTGGCTCAACTATTCATTTAATTGTTTCAGCCAAATTGTTATCTTCTAATCTCGCGGCAATAATTGCCGCAATTCTTGTGGTAAAGAGCGATCGCAAAAACGCTCGATTGCTCTACTATGGCGTTGATATAAAACACCCAAATAGATAATAGATATTCCTAAAATAGTTAGCGCAAATGGAAATAGTAGAGCATCCTTAAAAACAGTGTAGGCAAGGTGACTCAGATATCCAAACACACCCATAGTGGGACTTTAAAGTTTTCTATGCCCAAATGAAGCCAGATTTAGCTCTATGAGCGGCAAATACATCGAAATGAGTCATCAGCCATCGCACCAGACGAAA